>CBIHOK010000031.1:0-27139 GCA_966211575.1 uncultured Noviherbaspirillum sp. | reverse complement strand
CGAAAAACATGTCGGCTATCAGCTGCGCGTAATAGTAGAGCCCGATCGCCATGTTCAGCGCTGCAACCACCGCCAGCCAGATCATGCCGCCGTCGATTGCCGCGCTCAGCAGGAACACCTTGCCGGCAAAACCGGCCAGCGGCGGTATGCCGGCAAGCGACAGCAGCGCGAGTGCGAACACGGCCGCCAGCCAGGGCGCGCGCCGCGCCAGTCCGCGCAGCGTGTCGCGCGTGTCACTGCCGGTATGGCGCTCCAGCACGGCGACGACGAGAAACGCGGCAAGGTTCATCATCAGATAGGCGGCCAGGTAGAAGGCGACCGCGCCTGCGGCGCCGCTGGCCCGGAATGCGACGGCGATGCCCATCAGAACATAGCCCGCCTGCGCAATGCTCGAATACGCAAGCAGGCGTTTCAGCCGGGCTTGGCGCAATGCCGCCATATTGCCGACGCTCATGGTGATTGCGGCGATCACTGCGATGGCGGAAGACCACGCGGCCTCTTGATGCGGCAAACCTTCCACCAGCAAGCGCAGCAGGGCCGCAAACGCGGCGACTTTCGGCAGCACCGATAAAAAGCCGCTGACCGGCGCGGTTGCGCCCTGATACACATCCGGCGCCCAGAACTGGAATGGAACCAGCGTGGCCTCGAAGGCATAGCCGGCGAACACCAATCCGGATGCAATGACCAGCCAGGCCGGATTGCCGTCGACGAGCGCCCGGCCGATCGTGCGCATGTCCAGGCTGCCGGCAAGCCCATACAGAAAGCTCAGCCCGTAGCTCATGATCGCGAGAGCCGTCGCGCCGTAGATGAAATATTTGAGGCAGGCTTCCTGCGCGCATCGATCGGAGCGGGCCAGCATCACCAGCAGGTAAGAGGCAATGCTCAGCATCTGCAGGAACAGCAGGATCAGCCCAAGGTCGAGGCTCGATACCAGTCCAAGGCCGCCGATCGCGGCGAACAGCAAAGGCAGCGGGGCTTGTGCCTCCTGAGGATGACCACGAAAGTATGAGGCGAGCATCGGCAGCGATATCAGCGCCGCGGCTTCGATGATGAGTTTGTACTGCACCGCGAAGCGGTCGACCGCCCAAGTGCCGCAGAAGGCGGCGGCCGGCGGATGGTTCCACAGCGCGGCAGTGGCGATCATGCTGGCGGCGAGCCCGGCAGTCGCCGCCAGCGCCGGCGCAATCCGCCATCGGCCGCGCACGAATGCGGCCAGCGGCACCAGCACCAGGGCCAGGCCGGCCAGAATCATTTCCGGCACCACCGCCCACAGGTCCATGCACGAGCCGTTCTCCATCGTTATGGAAATGCAAGCAGACGGGCACTGCCGGCCGTGACGACCTGCATCACCGTATCCGGGACGATCCCGATCGCCAGCGACAACACCGCCAGCGCGGTGGCGGTCCAGGTTTCGCGCCGGTCGAGCGGCGCGAGCACAGGCATGCCGTCCGGCGGGGAGCCGAACAGCAGGCGGCTGACGAGATACAGGTAGAGCCCGGTGGTAATCACCAGGCTCAGGACCACTGCTGCGGCGACCCAGGTGCCGATACCGAGACTGCCGCCGATCACCTGGAATTCGGCGATGAAGCCGGACAGCCCGGGCAAGCCGAGCGAGCCGAATGCCAGCAGCCCGAACAGGGTGCCGTATCGCGGCAGCCCCGTCAGCAAGCCGCCGAAACACCTCATTTCCCGGGTGCCTGCCCGATGCTGCAACATGCCGATCATCAGAAACATGCCGCCGGTCAGCAAGCCGTGGCTCACCATTTGTACAGCCGCTCCATTGAGCGCCAGACGACGCGCTTCGGCTTCGGCCGACAAGGCGGCGACCGCGACCGCGAGCAAGACATAGCCCATGTGGTTGATCGATGTGTAAGCGATCAGGCGTTTCAGGTCGCGCTGTGCCAGTGCGGCCAGCGAGCCGTACAGAAGCGAAATCAGAGCCAGTGCGACCAGCAGCCAGCCGAAGCGCGCGGCTGCCTGCGGCAGCACGGGCAGCAGGATCGCAACCAGGCCGTATGCGCCCATTTTCAGCTGCAGGCCGGCGAGCACGACACTACCCTCGGTCGGCGCTTCCACGTGGGCGTCCGGCAGCCAGTTGTGCAACGGGAAGGTCGGCAGCTTTACTCCGAAGCCAAGCAGCAGCGCGAAGAACACCGCCGCGGCGGCCATCGGTGCATGGGAGAGCGGCTGTGCCCGGATGATGGCGGGCAATGAAAACGTATGCGGTGTCATCGACAGGTAAAGCCCGAGGAAGCCGAGCAGCATCGCGAGGCTGCCGGCGCGGGTGTACAGGAAAAACTTCATTGCCGCATAGCCGCGCCGCTCGCTGCCCCAGATTCCGATGATGAAGTACATCGGCACCAGCCCGATTTCGAAAAACAGATAGAACAGCAGCAGGTCGCGTGCCGCAAAAACTCCGCTCAACCCGGTGCCGAGGAGCAGGAACAGGAACGCATGAAGGCGGGAATCGCGATCCTGCCGCGGATACGCGTAAGCCATTGCGACAGTAAGCAGTACGGCGGTCAGCACGATCAGCGGTAGCGAGAGCCCGTCCACCGCGACGTCGTAACGCGCCGCGATAGCAGGAATCCACGCGATGCTGTCGCGCCATTGCAGTTGCCCGTTCGACGGGTCGAATCCGGCCCACAGCATCAGGCTCAGCGCCAGCATCGCGAGCGGACCGGCGAGCGCGATCCGGCGCGCGAGCAGGGGGCGCGACGCGGGCAACATCAGGACGACGAGACCGGTAAGCAGCGGAAGGAAGATCGTCAGTGTCAGCATGGAGTGGAGGACGGGGCGTTTGAGATGCTATGGCGCCAGTGCGACAGCGGCTGCGAGCAGGACCGCCAGTGTCCAGGCGAACAGGCCCAGCGTGTACAGATACAGCTTGCCGGTCTGCAGCGCGCGAAGCCGGTCGCCAGCGTGCTGCAGCCGCCGGGCGAGCTGCGCTCCACCGGCCTCGAAGCCGCGCGTCTCGGCCTGCTCGCTGCCGCTTGCCGCTTCCATGGCGAAGCGAACCAGTCGCATGCCTGCCGTGTCCAGGCCCCGGGCGAGCGCTGCCGCCGAGACGGGCGACGGACTACGGGTTCCCCCGGCGGCGGCCCATACCAGCTGCGCCAGCTGCCGTGCAAAAAGGTCGAACCCGCATTCAATCCGCTCGGCCGCTACGGCGGCGGCGAAGGCGGCGCGCACGGGCAGCCTCGCGACTGCGGGCAGGACCTGCGGCAGCGCTGCGAAACTGCCGAGCAGCGGCGCTGCGCCTCGCCAGTGCGCGCTTGCGGCGCCGAGCATGAGGCCGGTTGCGCCAGCCGCCAGCGCCAGGCCGTGCACTGCCCATGAGGATCCGGAATCCTTCTGGAACGGAAGCAGTGCCGGGAGGGCAATCACGGGCAGCGTCATCGACGCCGCGGCAATCGCCGCCAGCAGCATTCCGGCTTGCATGGTCCCCCTCGATGCGGCGCTCCGGTTTTGCGGCGAACGCCCGCTTCCGGCGAATACCGTAAATCCCGCGCGCCCGATATAAGCACCGGCGAGCAACAACAGCAACAGTACGCCGCAGGCCTGGAGCGAGCCGGCACGCAGTGCCGCCACCAGGATGGCGTCGTGACTGGTTTCCGTCAACGTGGGCTCGATACCGGCCAGTGCCAGCGCCCCGACCGCAAAGCAGAACGCCGTCAATGGCACCGCACGGCGCAGGCCGCCGATTTGGCGCAGGTCGCGCGTGCCGGCATATTTGTCGACGATGCCGGCGCTCATGAACAGCGTGGATTTGAAGCAGGCGTGCGCCATCAAGTGCAGCGCGGCCGCCAGTGGTGCGCCGAGGCCGATCGCGATCATCATTTCGCCCAGTTGGGAAATGGTGGACCAAGCCAGAATCCGCTTCAGATCCATATCGGCACATGCGATCAGGGCTGCGACCACCGCGGTCAGGAAACCCAGCCACAGGATCACCGCAAGAGCGGCGGGCGCGGCAGCCAGCAGCGGAAACAATCGGAGCAAGAGATAGACGCCCGCGGCCGCCATCGTGGCGGAGTGCAGCAGCGCGGACACCGGCGTCGGCGCGACCATCGCATCGGGCAGCCAGATCGACAGCGGCAATTGCGCGCTCTTGCCCGCTGCCGCAGCGAAAAACAATAACGCCAGCAGCGTTGCGAATGGCTGGCTGATCGCGCCGCCGGCGCTTGCAGCGAGCAAGTCATGGATGTCGACGCTGCCGAGATGCGTGAATACGAGCAGCCATGCGAGCAGGAAGCCGGTGTCGGCGGCACGTGTCATCAGGAACGCCCTGGCGGCGGCCGCTGCCGCGCGTTCGTCCTGCCGGTGGAAACCGATCAGCAGCCAGGAGGACAATCCGACGATTTCCCAAGCCGCGTACAGCAGGAGCAGGGAACTGGACAATACCAATGTCAGCATTGCGCTGATGAACAGGGCAAGCTCGGCGAAGAACGTCGCCGCGCGAGGTTCGCCGGCCATGTAGCCGATCGCGTAGAGCGTGACCGCGAACGCGATCGCCGCTACCAGCAGCGCGGCGAACCAGGTCAGGCCGTTCAGCTCCAGGCCGATCGACAGCGCCCTGCCGCCGCTCGTGAACCAGCCGGCGTTCAGCGCCAGCGTCTTGCCATGGATTGCGAGCAGCACGATCAGGGAGCAAGCGGTCGCGGCCGCGGTCAAAGGACCGGAGACCGGTTGCCGCCCCTTTGACCGCGGCAGCACCAGCGCCGCCATCGCGGCCAGCAAGGGCAGGGCGGGAACGAGGAGCAGCGCGCTCATCCGCGCAGTTCCATGTAGCTGTCCGCTTGTACGGTACGGCGCTGCCGGTACAGCAGCAGCATGATGGCGAGGCCGACGGCCATCTCGACGGCGCCGATCGTGACGATGATGATCAGGAAGATTTGCGCGGAATAATCATCCGGGCGGACGAAGCGCCAGAACGCGACCAGGTTGAGTCCGGTCGCGTTGAGGATGAGCTCGATGCCCATCAGCATCATGACGGCAGACCGTTGCGCGACGACGGTGTAGACGCCGATCGCAAACAGCGCGGCCGCTACCAGCAGATAGGCGAACAGTGGAATCGTCATGCTCCATCCCCGTCGTCGCGAGATGGGAGAAGCTGATTGGCCGGCGACGGCTCCAGCAGATCGGGAGCGATGGGTGGCGGCGGGTCTGTTTTGGCAACCCTTGCGCTGCGCCCGACATCCCGGGAAGGATGTCCGACGTGGGCGAGCAGCACGGCCCCGAAGATGCCCAGCAGGATCAACAGGCCGCAGCCTTCGAAAGCCACCATGTATTTTCCCATCAGCAGATTTCCGACCAGTTCCGCCGAGCGCGGATCCGGCGGAACCGCCGAGACGTGCCACACGGGGCGCAGCAGCAACAGCAGGGCCAAGCCGATTCCGATCGCCGCCGCCAGCCATGCTGCCGCGCGGCGCGCCGGCGTGACCATCGACATGTCGTTCATGTCCATGTCGCAGTGATCCATGCCGTGGTGGGCGTGGTCATGAGGGTGCCCCGCGCCTGCCTGCTGCTGTTGCTGCTGCAAGCCGCCGCTGAAAAGGCGCTCGACAGGCGACATCATGTCCGGCATTGCGGCCATCATCGCCCCTCCCGGATCGTGCATGAACATCACCATGAACAGGATCATCACCAGCATGCCGCCGATGTACATCATGATCTGCAGCAGTGCCATCAAATCGGCTGCCAGCAGGATGAACAGGCCGCCGACGCCGATAAAGGACGCCATCAGGAAGATGCCGCTTCGGAACATGCTCATCGTCGTTGCCATGCCCAGCGCACCGCCGACGGCGATCAGCGCGCATAGCGCGAATGCGACGATCATGGCGATGTCGGCCGCGGCACTCATGCGGGCCCGATGTGCAGGAGGATCAGCGCGCCGACGATCAGCACGTTGACAAGCCCGGCCGGGATCAGGATTTTCCATGACAGCGCGAGCATCCGGGCCGTGCTCAGCGGACGGACGGTTTGGCCAAGCACGATCATCAGCGCCATCAGGCCGAACGTCTTCAGTGCCATCCAGAGCGGGCCAGGCAGCCACGGTCCCGACCAGCCGCCGAGGAACAGGACTGCTCCCATCGCCGCCACCAGGAACAGTATTCCGGACAACGCCACTCGCCATAGCAACCCGGACGGACCGCCTGCGACGCCGAGGACGCCGCCGCCGACGTTCGCGGCGAACGGTTCCAGAAACGGCGAGCGGTAACACTGCATCAGCCCGGCAATGAGGTACAGCGCGAACCCGAGCGGTTGCAGCACGATGAACCAGAGGTCCGATTGTGCCTCCACGATCCGGACCGTCGACAGCGACTTCGCCATCATGATGGTGCCGACCAGCGCCAGGCCGAGCGGCACGACGTATGCAACGAGTTGTGCGACGATGCGATAGCACGCTTCAACCGCGTCCGCCGTATTGGCGCCCCAGCCCGTCAATGCCACGCCGAGTACCACGACGTCCAGCACGACGATGAAATAGAACAACCCGATGCCGAGATCCGAAGCGATCAGCGCCGGACCGACAGGAATCACGACGGCGCCGAGCAGGACGCCTGCCAGGGCGGCGGCCGGTCCCGCCGGATAAAGCCAGCGATCGCGATTGGGCAGCGCGCGCTGTCGTGGCTGCCGGGCCGCCCCCGGCTCAGCCCGGGCCAGCGAGCATTCCAGTTTCGCTGTCAGCCATGCGGCGACAAGGATGACGGCGAGGACGGCAACCGCCCGTTCCGCTATTCCCATTCCAGGCCTCCCATGCGCCACGCGTAGGCTATCCCCGCGGACAGCAGCGCTATGAAGACCAGCATGTCGAGAAAGGCGGACAGGCCGATGTCGGCGAATACGACCGCCCATGGATACATGAAGATCATCTCCATGTCGAAGGCGAGAAAGATCAGCGCGTAAACCGGGTAGCCGAAGTGGAATTGAGCCCAGGCGGAAGGGGGCGGGGAACTGTCGATCGTCTCCGAACCGGCCAAGGCCAGCAGCGCCAGCCCGACGGCAATCAGGACAAGCAGGCCGGCGACGCCATATGCGGATACCTGATCAAAAGGGGCGGTGGATGTCATCTTCGGAGTTCACTGCTGCGAGTCGGACACTGCGAGTCGGACAGCGGGGCGCGTATTGCGCACATGCATTACGAAACGGCACGCAATCTTTATGACTGCAGCAAGCGCATTTTGTTCATTAGGCAACGGCGCACTCCATGGCGTCGGCGGCCATCGCCGGCGCTGCGCAGGCTTGGCGTCGCGCGCTTTTCCTCGCGGCATCCGGCATGCCGTTCGCTTCCCGGCGCTATACTGGGAATACTTTGTCTCGCCGGATGAACTCGAATATACTTTTCGAATCATGAAAAGCGCACCGTCTCCAATCACGAACATCATCGTGCGCATCGCGCTCGCGATGCTCGTGTTCGGTTTGCTTTCACAGTCCGCGCAGGCATGCCTGAGATCCGCCCGCTCCATGGCCGAAGCAGCACCTGAAGCGCCGTGCCAGCTCATGCTGGACAAGCAGGCGTCCGGCCATCATCCGGGCTGCGCGACCGACCGGCTCCATGCCGATTTTTGTTTCGCCCAGGCGTCGATGCACGCGTCGTCCGGGCTTTCTCCGTTGTCACCGGTTTCCGCTGGCAGCGTGGCGCTTCGGCAGCCGGCCATGCCCGGCCGGCCGCGGCTCGCCGGCATCCGGCGGGCGCCGCCCGATCCGGTCCTTCGACCTCCCATCCCGCTTTCCATTCTTCATTGCAGTTTCCAGATTTGACCTGTCCGGTCAGTTGACGCACCTCAGATAGTGTCCTGGCGCCTTGGCGTGCCGGGGCCCGGGGGATTGCACCCGGCGGTCGTTGTCGCGCCCCCATGGGGCCGGCGGCGCTTATCGCAATCGAAATCTAATCACGGAGGTCAACATGAAAGCCAGTCGTGTGCTGGTCGGCGCCCTGTCGGCGCTCGGCTTTTCAGTCGCAGTCGTCGCGGCAGCCGCTCAACCGGACATGTCGATGCGCCCCGACCCGGGGCAGATGCAGAAGAACATGGACAAGGGAATGTGCGGCGGAATGATGGGCATGATGGGAAGCGGGATGATGGGTGGAGGCGGCATGATGAATCACGGGCAGATGATGCCGGACCTACCCCCTGGCAACGAAAAACTGAATCTGCGGATGCATGCGTAAATGATGCAGGCAATGGGCGCGATCATGCAGAAATACGCGGACAAGATTGGAACGCCGCAGGAAAAATGATCGCGGGCGCCCGGGCTGTCCCGGCGGCGGATATCCGTGACCCCGGGCGTCCGGGCTCCAACAGATCGAAAACAATCAGGGCCGTGGCATCACGGCAAGGGAAGGTCATGAAATTTCTTTTCAGGTGGACAGCCGCCTGCATGGGGCTGTCGGTTGCGCTCGCCCACGCGGACGAAGCCGCGGTACGCCGGACGCTGCGGCAGAACTTCCCGGAAAATGCAATCAAAGACATTTCCGGGACACCGGCTCCCGGGGTGATGGAAGCGGTGGTCGGCAATCGAATTTTCTATCTCACTGCGGACGGCCGTTATCTTCTCGGCGGACCGCTTATCGACCTCGAAGCGAATCAAAACCTGACACAGGCGCGCCTGCAGCAGATCAATGCGATTCCGTTCGCGAGCCTTCCGCTGGAACGGGCCATCAAGCGCGTCACCGGGGATGGTAGCCGGAAAGTGGCCATTTTCGAGGATTCCGATTGCCCTTACTGCAAAAAACTCGAGCAGGAAATGCGAGGCATCGACAACCTCACCACCTACGTCTTTCTTTATCCGATCGAGCAGTTGCACCCGGGCGCTTTGAAGAAGTCAAAGGCGATCTGGTGTGCAAAGGACCGCGCCATGGCATGGGACGAAGCGATGCGGATTGGTGCCGTGCCGCCCGGCCCCGCCCGCTGCGCCGATCCGCTCCAGGAGAACATTGCCTTTGGCCATGAGCACGGGATCGACGGCACGCCGACGATGTTTCTTGCCGACGGGCGCCGGCTGGTGGGTGCGGTTTCGAAGGCTGAACTGGAAAAACAGTTGGCCGGCGTTGCAAATTCCGGCACGGAAAAAAATGAGCGGATACAGCATGAATAAAAACGCCGTGAAAACCACCTTGGAGAAGCGCCGGGCATTCGTCGCGTGGATGCTCTTTGCGCTTTCGCTGCTGATATCGGTGCCCGGCACGGCTCGCGCCGCGCCGGAATCATCGTCGAACGTGGCACAGTCGCAGCCATCGGCATTCGGCCCGCAGGCCCTGAGCGCAGTGAAGCAGTGGCTGGACGGATCGGGTTCGTCGTCCGGACTGCTGCCGCCCGAGCAGGCGTTCCAGGCCGTCGTCAACCTCCGGGATGCGGATACGCTGGTGACGACCCTGACTCCGGCACGCGATTACTACCTGTACCGCAGCCGAATCAAGTTCAGCATCGTCAGTCCACCGGGCACCGCGATCAAAGACGTCGTTCTGCCGCCGGGCGAGTTGAAGGAAGATCCGGCTTTCGGCAAGGAGGAAGTCTATTACCACCGAGTCGATGCACTGATCAGGTTCAAACATCCCGACGGCGCGACCGGGCCGCTCGTATTGCGCGCGACCTATCAAGGCTGCAACGCACCGCTTGGCGTTTGCTATCCGCCTATCGAAAAGACATTTACCGTCGCACTGGGTTCCGGCGTGACGCCGGATGCCGCAACAGGGGTGGCGACCGCGACCGGGGAAGGGAGCCGTCCACCGGATTCGAACGATGCCGACGGCATCGGCCGGCTGTTCGTGCACGCCAGCCCGTGGGCGGTGGTTGCCGCGTTTTTCGGTTTCGGCGTGCTGCTCGCCTTCACCCCATGCATGCTGCCGATGATTCCGATTCTTTCCGGGATTATTGTCGGCCACGACCGGCGGGCGACAGGGCGCCACGCTTTCGGCCTGTCGCTGGTCTACGTGCTCGCAATGGCAGTCACCTATGCGCTCGCCGGCGTGGCGGCCGGCCTCGCCGGCACGCTGTTATCCGCGTATCTGCAAAACCCGTGGGTGCTCGGCGGTTTTGCTGCGGTTTTCGTGGTGCTCGCATTATCGATGTTCGGCTTGTACGAACTGCAGATTCCGGCCTCGCTGCAGACGAGGCTGTCCGGCGCATCGGGGCGAATCAATGGCGGCCGGGTCGCCGGCACGTTCCTCATGGGTGTCCTGTCGGCGCTGATCGTAGGTCCTTGCATCGCACCGCCGCTGGCCGCGGCACTGCTGTACATCAGCCGCACCCGCGATATCGCGCTGGGCGGCATGGCGCTGTTTTCGCTGGCGATCGGCATGGGCGTGCCGTTGCTGTTGATCGGCACGGCCGCCGGCTCCTTGTTGCCCCGGGCAGGCGCATGGATGAAATCCGTGCAGCACCTGTTCGGCGTGATGCTGCTGGCGACGGCCATCTATCTTGTTTCGCCGGTGATTCCGGGGCCCGTACAGCTCCTGCTGTGGGCGCTGCTTTTCATCGTGTCGGCCATGTACCTGCACGCGATCGACCCGCTGCCGGCGGACGCGCCGGGCTATCGCAGGCTATGGAAGGGTGTCGGCGTCATCGCACTGGTCAGTGGAGTGGCACTGTTGCTCGGTGCGTTTTCCGGTGGCAGCGATCCATTGCGTCCGTTGGCGGGATTGCGTGGCATTGAGGTGGCGCCGGATGCGAATGCCGCCGCCGGGGCCGCCGATCCTGCTTCTCTCGGGGGCCGGTTTGTCGCCGTGCACAGCGTGGCGGAACTGGAGCGGCAATTGCAGGCGGCGCACGGCCGTTACGTGATGCTGGACTTCTGGGCCGAGTGGTGTGTTTCCTGCAAGGAGATGGATCGGTTTACGCTGGGCGATCCGCGGGTCCGGGACCGATTGAGAAACGTACTGCTGCTGCGTGCGGACGTCACAGGCAACAGCGCCGACGATCGCGCCTTGCTGCAGCGGTTCGCTTTGTTCGGGCCGCCCGGCATCATTTTCTTCGACCGGCAGGGACGGGAGATCGGGAACCGGGTGATCGGCTTCCTCGATGCCGACCAGTTCATCCAGCGCCTAAACCAGGTTTTTGTAAAGCAAGGGGGAGTTTGATGAAAGATTTTTCGAGGCCGGCCGCACAATCGGCGTTCGGCGCGGTATGCGGCGCCGTTCGACGCATCGCCGTCTTTGCATTATGTGCCGGCGCACTCGCGCTCCAGAACGTGGTGCACGCGGGTCAGGGCGTTGCCGGCGCGGACGTGATCGCACTGGATAGTGCCGACGCCGGCCACACGCTGTTCAAGGCAACTGCGGGCGAACTCTATCGCAGTAGCGACAACGGCGGCAGATGGAAGCCGGTCGTACTGCCGCCGGCGACCGGTCCGCTCGCGGCGATTACCGTGTCGCCCGCCCGGCCGAATATTGTGTATGTCGCCGGCCATGGTGCCGGCGTGCTGCGCAGCGACGACGGCGGGGGTCATTGGGCCCGGCGAAACAATGGCCTTCCCGACCATGAGGTCGTCGCGCTTGCCGCGCATGCGACGCAACCCGATACCGTCTATGCCTACGTTCGCGGCAACGGAATTTTTCGCAGCCAGGACGGCGGAGGGCACTGGAAGTTGATGGACCGCGGTCCGCGCGAGCCTGTCATCGGTTTCGTCCATTCGAATATGCCCGGCAGCATGCAGACCGGCTGGCTGTTCGCGGCAACCGCTCATGGCGTGCGGCGTTCGATGGATTGCTTTTGCGGCTGGCAACCCGCCGGCGCATTCAAGGGCGCGATCGACGCCATTGCCTGGGATCCGGCGCAGCCGCGCCGCGTCTATGCGGCGAGTCCCGGCGGGCTGTTCGTCAGCAGCGACGGCGGCGAGCAGTGGGCACAAACGGCCGCTTCACCCGGAAACATTACGGCATTGACGGTTTCGTCGTCCGGACTGCTGTATGCGGCGAGCGAAGGTGCGGTGTTCCGCAGCCGCGATCAGGGCAAAAGCTGGGAGCGCGCGGGTGCGTAGCGTCCTTCATGCCGGCGCGGCGTTGTTCGCGTTCGCGATCGCCACTCAGTCCGCGGCCGCGGAATTGCCGGCACCGGATTGGCAGTACGTCGATGCTGGCCGCGCCGTCTATCGGCAACGTTGCGCCGTTTGTCACGGTGCGCGAGGCGAGGGTGCGCCACATTGGCAGCAGCGCGACGTAAACGGGGAAATGCCGCCGCCTCCGCATGATTCGCAAGGCCACACCTGGAAGCATTCCGACGGAATGCTGTATCAACTGATCCGGGACGGCTGGCGCGATCCGTTCAACAAGACCGACCGATTGACGATGCCCGCATTCGGCAGCGTGCTGACGCCTGTCCAGATACGTTCGGTCATCACCTATTTGAAAACGCTTTGGACGCCGCAGCAGCGGCGCTTCCAGCGGGAGGAGAGTCAAGCTCAGCCTTTCCCTTCCGATGCGCACTGAAGCCCGGTGCGAACCTGTCTTACCCACTGACCAACAAGGAGAACCACAATGCAATCCTGGAAGAAAACCCTGTTCGCGGTACTGGTGCTTGGCGTGCAACTGCCGGTGCTGGCGGCAAACATTCCGGTGAAACTATATAAAAACCCGTACTGCGGCTGCTGCGACAGTTACGCCGCGTACCTGAGGGCCAAAGGCTTCGACGTCGAATTGATCAATACCGAGGACATGGCATCGATCAAGCAGAAATACGCGGTGCCGGAACGGCTCGAAGGCTGCCACACCGCCCTTATCGAAGGCCATGTGTTCGAAGGATTGGTTCCGGCCAGGTACATCAAGCGCGTGTTGAGCGAGCATCGCAAGCGCAAAGGCCTGTCGGTGCCAGGCATGCCGATCGGCGCGCCGGGGATGCCGGGCAATCGGCAGGGGCCGATCAATGTCTATGATCTCGATGCGACGGCTTCGCCCAGAGTGTTTGCGAGCTTTTGATCTTCGGATGCTGAATCTGCCTGGCGTGCCGGCTGCCGTGGGAAGTATTCCCAACCGGCCGGCGGCCCGCCACCTGAACCGATTCTGTTAGACTCCCGGCATGAACCGCGTCGTGAAAACATTCCTGGTCTGGCTATTGGCGCTTGCGTTGCCGATGCAAGGATACGCGGCCGCGACCATGTTCACCTGCCAGACGGCACTTCCGCATCCGTCTCACCGCATGCATCAGTCGATGCACCATGGCGAGGTCATGGCAGCCAGCGGAGCTCACCAGCACGAACACGATTTCATGCGGCAGGCGTCGGATTCCGTCCCGCATCATGCCGTATCCGGCAAGCATGGCCACACCTCCTGCAGCCCTTGTCCGGTCTGCTGCATCGGTGTTGCGGTCATGCCCGCCAGCCTGGAATGGCAGTCGCCATACACGGGCGCGGAAATGTCTGCCGCCACTCCGGTCGTGTCGTTTTCCGGCCATATCCCGTCCGGCCTTGACCGGCCTCCCCGCGTTCTCCCCGTTTAATTCGTTCGGCTGACAAGGTGTTGCGCGCTGTCCGGGCGCGCTCACAACGGTCTGCCGTGAAGCGCGCATGACATGTGCGCGTTCGTTTTCATCGAACAACGAGGACATCATGAAATTAAAACTTTCGATGGCGCTTGCCACATCGGCAATGCTGCCGCTGGCCGTCTTTGCCGCGTCGCCGCAGGCGAATCCGGCGGATCCGGCGGATTCGGCCGATCCAGTCATCAATGGCGGGATGCCGACGTACGAGTCGGCATTCCGCGGCTATCGGCCCTGGAAAGACGTGCAGGACGCGCCTCCGAAAACATGGCGGGCGGCGAATGACAGCGTCGCGCAATCTGCGAGCGGCATGGCAGGCATGACCATGGGCAAGGACACAGCATCCGACACGACGCGCATGCCGGCCGATCACGTGATGCGACACAAGGGGAAATGACGATGCGATCCATGACAATCTCTGCGCAACAGTTCCCCGGCTCTTCAGTCAAGCCCTTGGCCGCGGCGCTGTCTGTCCTGCTGCTGGCCGGTTGCGCCGGTTTTTCGCGGGATGGCGGTCTCGATGACGTCTCGGCGCTTACCCGGGCGCGCACCGGCCAGGCCGTCAAGCGGCATCAATCGGAGTCGGAAAATGCGGCGGTCCGCGCGCGCGTGGCGCAATTGCTTGCCAAGCCTCTGAGTGCCGACGGTGCGGCGGAAATTGCGCTGCTGAACAATAAAGGACTGCAGGCATCGCTAGCCGAACTTGGCGTCGCCGAAGCCGACTGGGTGCAGGCAGGGCGCTTGCGCAACCCCGGTTTTTCGTTTTCGCGGCTGCGCGGCGACAGCGACACCGAAATCGATCGCGGCGTGATGTTCGACCTGGCCGGACTGCTGACCATGCCGGCACGCCGCAGCATCGAAGGCCGGCGCTTCGAGACGGCCAAGCTGCAGGCGGCGTCCGATGCGGTGCGGCTGGTTGCCGACACGCGCCGCGCCTACTTCAATGCGATCGCCGCGCACCAGACCGAACAATACCTGGAGCAGGTCAAGACCGCAGCCGAGGCAGGGGCGGAGCTTGCGCAGCGGATGGCGCAGACAGGCAATGTCAGCCGGCTCGATGCCGCGCGCGAGCAGGTGTTTTACGCGGACGTGGTGGCCCGCCTGGCGCAGGCCGCCCAGGATGCGGTGGCCGCGCGCGAAAAGCTGGCGCGCCTGCTCGGCCTGTGGGGCAACGACATTGCATTCAAATTGCCGGAGCGTTTGCCCGAACTGCCGAGGACTGCGCCCGAAATGCGCGGGATCGAAGCACAGGCGCTGCGCCAGCGGCTCGACGTGCAGATGGCGCGGCGCGATGTCGACGCCACGGCCGACGCGCTCGGCCTGACCCGCGCCACGCGCTTCGTCAACGTACTCGACGGCGGTTACATCAACAAGAGTCGGACTGGGGCGCCGCGCGCCGACGGCTATGAAGTCAGCCTGGAAATCCCGCTGTTCGATTGGGGCAGTGCGAAGAACCGCAAGGCGGAATCGATGTACATGGCCGCGGTCAACCGCCTCGCCGACGGCGCGATCCGCGCCCGCTCGGAAGTGCGCGAAGCCTACGGCGCCTATCGGGCCAGCTTCGACCTCGCACATCATTATCGCGACGAGATCGTTCCGCTGCGCAAGAAAATCTCCGACGAAATGGTACTGCGCTACAACGGCATGCTCGTCAGCGTGTTCGAACTGCTGGCCGATGCGCGCGAGCAGGCGGCCAGCGTCAACGCGGCGATCCTGGCGCAACGCGACTACTGGCTGGCCGAAACCGCCCTGCAGGCAGCGATCAACGGTAGCGGCAGCACCGGAAAATAACGGAAAGGATGAGCAAAATGGTATCTCGTAGAGGATTCCTGTCGGGCGCCGCCACCCTGGTCGGCGCCGGCCTGGTTTCGAAAGCCGGCGCGGCGACACTGCCGGAAGCGCCAGTGATGAACTCGGCGGCCACGCAGCCACCGCTGACACCGCCAAACGGCCGCCCGTACAACCCGGTGGTCACGCTCAACGGCTGGACGCTGCCATGGCGCATGAAGGATGGCGTCAAGGAATTTCACCTGATTGCCGAACCCGTGGTACGCGAAATCGCACCCGGCATGAAGGCCAACCTGTGGGGCTACAATGGCCAGTCCCCGGGGCCGACGATCGAGGTGGTCGAAGGCGACCGGGTGCGCATCTTCGTCACCAACAAGCTGCCCGAGCACACGTCGATCCACTGGCATGGCCAGCGGTTGCCGAACGGCATGGATGGCGTGACCGGGTTGACCCAGCCCGGCATCCAGCCCGGCAAAACCTTCGTGTACGAGTTCGTCGCGAAGCGGCCCGGCACCTTCATGTACCACCCGCACGCCGATGAAATGGCGCAGATGGCGATGGGCATGATGGGCTTCTGGGTCACACACCCGAAGGATCACAAATTGCACCGGGTCGACCGCGATTTCGTGTTCCTGACCAATGCCTACGATATCGATCCCGGGAGTTACACACCGAAGATCAGCACCATGCTCGACTTCAGCCTGTGGACCTTCAACAGCCGGGCATTCCCCGGCATCGATCCCATGGTCTGCCGCAACGGCGACCGGGTACGTATCCGTGTGGGCAACCTGACGATGACGAATCACCCGATCCATTTGCATGGCCACGAGTTCGAGGTGACCGGCACCGATGGCGGTTGGGTGCCGCAATCGGCACGCTGGCCGGAAGTTACCACCGATGTCGCGGTGGGCCAGATGCGCGCCATCGAATTCATCGCCACCGACGATGGCGACTGGGCGTTCCACTGCCACAAGTCGCATCACACGATGAACGCGATGGGGCATGGCGTGCCGACCATGATCGGCGTCGATCAACGCGGCATCGCCGAAAAGATCGGGAAGCTGGTGCCGGACTACATGGCGATGGGCTCCGGCGGCGGTTCGATGGGCGATATGGAAATGCCGCTACCGGACAATACGCTGCCGATGATGGCCGGGAACGGGCCGTTCGGCAACATCGAGATGGGCGGCATGTTCACCACGGTGAAGATCCGCAAGGGGCTCGCGCGCAATGACTACAGGGATCCCGGCTGGTATCGGCAACCGGCGGCCACGGCCGCATATGAATGGAACGGCGCGCCACAGCCCGCCACCCGGGCGCCGGCACAAAGTGCGGTAGCGCCGAACGACAAGGCGGTGTCGGTCGTGCGCCGGACGCATCGGCATGGGTCTTGACCCGCGGACAGGGCGCTCGCAGAAGAGTGTCCGCGTTTGCCGCCAACATCACGATTAGGCGCGGTCCGCTGATTCATCTTGGCATGCCGGGTATGAAGATGATGTTCCGCGTGGCCGTTCGCGCGATGCCGGACCAAGTGAAGACCGGCGACAAAGTGCTCTTTGCCGTCGAAAAGAAAAACAGTGTGCTAACGGCGGAGAAGATGGCAGTGGTGAAGTAAGCCGCTGTTCAGGGGCAGGCGGGATTACCATTTCTTTCCCAAAAACAGAGGCAATGGTCTTATTTGGAAAATGAATTCCAATTCTTGTCTGCAGAGAAGCATCCGGTTCGAGATCCAGCTTCACTCATGTTGGAAGAGGCAATTAAGAGCTTTGGTTTTTTTCCAAAAATAATTGCAAATATCGTTACATAATGTAGATTACTCTACATGCATATTTCGCCCTCCTCCTGGCTGCTGCTTATTGCCAGCCTACCCACTTCCGGCGCAACGCCGCGCATGCGCCTATGGCGAGGGATTAAAGCGCTCGGCTGCATGCCGTTGCGCGATGGGGCCTATTTGCTGCCCGACGCCGCCAAGCATGCTACGGCGCTTACGGAATTGGCCGAGCAAACCAATATGGAAGGCGGGCAGGCCTGGGTGGTGGGTATCGTCCCTCGTTCAGCCGACGATGCTGCAGCTTTTCTGGCCCTGTTTGACCGCTCCGCCGAGTATGGCGAATTCACGGACCGGCTGCGCCAGGCGCGCAAAGCCCTGGCGTCGCAGCCCGCGGCAGACATCGCAAGATCCGTCAAACGGCTGCGCAAGGAGTTCGATGCGTTGCAGCGGATCGACTTTTTCCCCAACGAGGCGTCGCAGGGTGCCCAGGCAGCCTGGTCCGACTTCGAGGACGCAGCCAATACCGTGTTGTCCCCCGATGAACCGCATGCCGAGGATCGGCCGATCCGGCGGCTGGACCGCGACGCATACCAAGGCCGGACCTGGGCCACGCGCCGGCACCTGTGGGTCGACCGGGTCGCGAGCGCTTGGCTGATCCGCCGGTTTATCGACAAGCAGGCAAGGTTTCTCTGGCTCGATAGTCCATCGGATTGCCCAAAGGATGCCTTGGGGTTCGACTTCGACGGGGCGGCGTTCACGCATGTCGGTGACAAAGTCACGTTCGAGGTGTTGCTGGCCAGTTTCGGTTTCGAAGGCGATTGTGGATTGGCCAGAGTGGCCGCGCTGGTGCACGCGCTCGATGTGGGCGGACCGGCGGATCCGGAAGCCTCCGGGTTCGAGGCCATACTGTCCGGCGCCCGCTCGCGGCTCAATGACGACGATAGCCTGCTGGCCGAGATTGGCGCCGTCCTGGATTCGCTGCACACGTATTTCAACAAGGAAGGTGCGACATGAACGACGTGCCAAATACCCCCCAATACACGCTGTGGCAGATGATCTTGTACATGCTGCGGCTCGGCGCGCTGGGATTCGGCGGCCCGGTGGCTTTGGTCGGCTACATGCATCGCGACCTGGTGGAGGATCGCAAGTGGATCAGCCAGGAGGATTACAAGGAAGGGCTGGCCCTGGCACAGATGGCGCCGGGGCCGCTCGCCGCGCAACTCGGCATTTATCTGGGTTATGTTCATTACCGCATCGTCGGTGCGACCCTGGCCGGGATTGCGTTCGTCATTCCTTCCTTCTTGATGGTCATTGCGCTCGGCTGGGCCTATGTCCGTTTCGGCGGCCTGCCGTGGATGCAGGCGGTGTTCTACGGCGTCGGCGCGGCAGTGATCGGCATTATTGCGATCAGTGCCAAGAAGCTCACCCAGAAGAGCATCGGGAAGGATCGGCTGCTCTGGGCAATTTACCTGCTGCTGGTGGCCGTGACGGTCGCCACGGAATCGGAAGTGGCCTGGCTGTTCATTGCGTCCGGCATATCGGTATGGCTGTTGCGTACACCGCCGAAATGGCTCTCCAAAAGCAGCCTGCATGCGGCGGCCCTTGCGCAAGCCCCGATGGCGGGCGGTCTGCTCGGTGCGATGGATGTCTCGCTGCTGTCCCAGATCGGGCTGTTCTTTGCCAAGGCCGGCGCGTTCGTGTTCGGTTCGGGCCTGGCCATTGTGCCCTTCCTGTATGGCGGAGTCGTGGCCGAACACCACTGGCTCAACGACAAGCAGTTCGTCGATGCGGTGGCGGTAGCCATGATCACACCCGGCCCGGTCGTCATCACGGTCGGCTTCATCGGCTATTTGATCGCCGGCTTGCCGGGCGCGACGATCGCCGCACTGGCAACATTCATTCCTTGCTACCTGTTCACCATCATTCCGGCACCTTATTTCAAAAAGTACGGCAAGCGCCCGGGCGTCGTGGCGTTTGTCGACGGCATCACGGCTGCCGCCATCGGCGCCATCACCGGCTCCGTCATCGTGCTGGGAAGGCGCTCGCTCATCGATCTCCCGACCGTGCTTATCGCCATAGTCGTGGCGCTGCTTTTGTTGAAATTCAAAAAACTGCAGGAGCCGATCGTCATTGCCGCCGCAGCGGCAATCGGACTGCTCATTTATCCGATGCTGCACGCCTGAACAAAGGAGTTGCGCCATGTCCACCGAGGAACTGGCGTCGCAGAAAGATCGCGTTCGGATCGTCGACGTGCGCCGCCTGGGCGTTGCCATGCTGTGCGGATTGGTCATGGCGATCGGTGCCGCCGGATGCGCAGCGGCTGAAAACATGGCGGCGCTGCGCCCGGTACGGGACTACCCGCTGCCCGGCAAGGCGACCCGGTGGGACTACATGAGCCTCGATGCCAGCCGGTCCAGGTTGTTTATTGCGCATTTGGGCGATAGCGCCGTGGTGGTCATGGATACGAGAACCATGGCGCTGCTGGCGGCCATCGGCGACATCGGCCAGGTTCACGGCGTGCTGGCAATTCCGGAGCTGGGGCGGGTGTATGCGACAGCGACCCAAACCAACGAGGTGGTTGCAATCGATGCGCAATCGCTGAAGATCGTCGCCCGCATTCCGACCGGTGCGCACCCGGACGGTCTGGCGTACGCGCCCGGTGTCCACAAGGTGTACGTGTCCGATGAGGAGGGCAGGGCGGAAACGGTCGTCGACGTGCGTTCCAACCGCCGCGTTGCGACCATTCCCTTGGGCGGCAGCGTGGGCAATACGCAATACGATCCGGCGTCCGGCCATATTTTTGTCAACGTGCAGGGCACGGGCGAATTGGTGGAAATCGATCCGATTACGGACAAGGTCGTCCGACGCGTCCCGGTGCCTGGCGCCGACGGCAACCACGGCCTGTTGATCGAATCCAGGCTACGGCTGGCATTCATCGCATGCGAAGGCAATGACGAACTTTTGGTCATGGATCTGCGCACGAAAAAAGTGGTGTCCCGATTTCGCGTCGGTAGTCAGCCGGACGTGCTGGCCTACGATGCCGGACTCGGATGGCTGTACGTCGCCAGTGAATCGGGAGTGATTGACCGGTTCAAGGTCAGCGCGCAAGGCACCAGCCGGGCCGGCGAAGCGAAGATCGGCGCAAATGCCCATACGCTGGCTGTCGATCCGTTTACGCATGACGTCTATGTACCCTTGAAGCAAGCCGGCAAACCGCCGGTACTGCGCGTCATGCGGCCGGTGCCTTGAATGCAAGGACATCGTTGATGGTCCGTTTATTTCCCGGCTGCACTGGATCCCAAACGAAAGCCATTCCGAGGGACGGATTCGACTGCGACGACACGTCAGGCAAGTAGAATGGAACGATTGATGGCGAATTACGACAGAGTCGGACGGCATGGTTCTGTTTCTTGATATCGATGGCGTGTTGCATCCGGCGATCTGTTCGTCCGATGCCGATCTGCTTTGCCGCCGGCCGCTGCTGGAAGCTGTGGTGCGGGAATGTCCGCAGGTCGAGATCGTCATCAGCTCGACTTGGCGTGAAAGTCGCACGCTGCCGCAATTGCAGGCGTTGTTCAGTGCGGACATCAGTGCGCGTATCATCGGCGTCACGCCTGTATGGCAAGCCATTCAGGACGAAGCATCGATGGAGACTTATGTTCGCCAAGCCGAGATCGAGGCATGGCTGCGGCAAGCGGGCCGGGTTCGGGAGCCGTGGGTCGCGCTCGACGACCTGCCGTCGCTGTTCCGGCCATTCCTGCCAAATCTGGTGCTCAGCGATCCGATGACCGGATTGACGGAAGAGATCTGTGCGACGCTCCGGCAACGACTCCAAGGTGCGTGAGGATGTGACGGATGCCGGTACGAAAACAGCGGGTGGAAGCCGAGATATTCGCTCCCTGGCATGAGGGACAGCAGGGCGACGCAAACCACGCCAATGGCCGCCGGCTTCATCATCGGAGACGGGTTGCTCAAAAGGCGGAAATGACGCGTGCGTATCATGAAAGTGCCCGGCACCTGCTTGGCCGACGAATCGACAAACCAGCCGGTGTGGAATGTTGCAGTATCGGCCTTGAGAACCGCAGGCAGTAAATAGAACGTCAGAAAGTCGAAGAGGGAACCGGTTGCCGGTCTCATGGTACGGATTCCACACGCACTCCATCCTTCAACTGCTTGTTCGGATAGCGCACCAGTATCGTGCCGGCGGTCACGCCCGACAGCAGCTGTACCTCGTCCTGATTGCGTTGGCCCACCACGACCGTCCGCTCGCGTGCACGACCGTCCTCGACCACGAAGACGTGCCAGGCATCGCCGACTCGGAACAGGCCGCTGGCGGGCGCCTTCAGCACATGTTCCTGTTCCCAGATCACGATGCGCCCCTCGACCCGGTAACCGTCGCCGAGCGGCCCGAGATCGTCCACCGGGTCCGCAATGACATTGACCCGCTGCTCCTCGACGCCCAGCGCCGATACCTTGGTAAAAGCCACCGGCTCCACCAGCCGTACCCGGGCCCGCAGCGCCCTCTCGCCGCCCCAGCCTTCGAGCAACATCAGGTTTCCCGGCCGTATCTTCACGGCGTCGGTGGAGAGCACGTCCACCACCACCTCGTACCGGGTCGGATCACCGATCGTCACCAGCGGCGTGCCGGCGGGCACGGTGCGCTCACTCTTCTCATGGACCTTGAGAACATAGCCGTCGACCGGGGCGGCGAGCGCGAGCCGGCGCCGGCCGGGCGGCGCAGCGCTGGCGGCCAAGGCGGCCCGTGCTGCCTTGACGTCGGCCTGGGCCGCCTGCTGCCGAAAGCGCGCAGCTTCCCAGGCGGCGTGCGCCATCTTTTCCGCCGCTGCAGCCTTCTCCAGCGCCTGGCTGGAAACGAATCTGTCCCTGACCAGGCGATCCGCGCGTTCGCGCTCGCTGATGGCAAGCGCAAGATCGGCGCTGGCCCGCTGCGCCTGCAGAGCGGCTTCGCGGGCCAGCGCTTCGGCCGCATCCAGCCGCGCCTGCGCCTCTTCCCGCTGGCGCACGTCCATGGGAAGCGGATCGAGTGCAGCCACGACCTGGTCCCGGTGCACCGAATCGCCGTCGTGCAGGCTGTTGCGCTCGAGCTGGCCCGCGACCGGCGCAGCCACCACATACTTGTCGTGCGCCCGCACCTGTCCCTGGTTTTCGATCGTCACCTGCAGCGGGCCTTCCATCACCCTGGCGGTTTCCAGACGTAGCGGCCGTGGCGCCAGCAGCATCCAGCCGAGCATCGCTACCAGGGCCGCGGCAATGGTCCACGGCGCCCAGCGGCGCAGCCGCTGCGCCGGCCGGACGGCGTGCTTGACCTCGAAGGCGGCTTCCCGGCGGCGCGTATCCATGCTCACTCCCGGGTCTTGAGCACGGCAACCAGGTCGAGTCGCTGCATTTGCCGCCATACGAGCAGGCCCGATACGGCGGCAGCAAACAGCACCACGCCGACCGCAAAGGCGAAGGTCTGGCGGCTGACGATCAGGGGGATGCGGAACAATTCCTGGCTGAGCAGGAGAGAGAGCAGGGCGGACAGCGCGTAGCCGAGCAGGCAGCCGAAGGGGAGGGCAGCCAGCGTGAGCAGCGCCTGCTGGCCGAGCAGCATGCGCGCCACCTCCGCCTTGGTAAAGCCGAGGATGCGCAGGCTGGCAAGCTCGACCGCATGTTCCGACAGCGCGATGCGCGCCGAATTGTAGACCACGCCGAAAGCGATCGCACAGGCGAAGCTCAGCACAACCGTCGTATTGATCCGCATGTTCTCGACCACCGTAGCCATGAAGCTCTCCAGCGTCGCCTCGCGCAGCGTCACGCTGGCCACTGCGGGAATCGTCTTCAGCTCGCGGTACAGTGCCTGCCGCCGGGCGCCGTCCACGGCGAGATAGGCACCGGACGCAGTCATCGGTTCCGCCTCCAATCGCGCCAGCGCGTCCAGGTCCATGTACGACAGCACACCCAACGGTTCATCGATCACGCGCACCACCGGGACCTGCGCGACCCGGCGCTGGCCGTCGAGAAACTCGACCTTCAGCCGGTCTCCTGCCGCGGCGCCCAGCACTTCGGCCAGCTTCGCCGACAGCACGATGCCTTCGTCCGGCAACCGGACCGGGCGCTCGTTCTCGTCGAGCACCCTGCGCAACTCGCCGTCCGGCGCCATGCCGACGATGACCGTCTTCTTCGTGCGATGGGCCAGCCGCAGGCGCACCGGCGCGCTGCGGAAGGGTTCTACACGCGTCACGCCGGGCAGCGAAGCCAGGTTGCGGACGACGTCGATATCCCGTTTCTCGTTGAGCGCCACCGTGAGATCGTCGCGCTGCGCGGTGCGGAACTGGATGCGGATGATCTCTTCCAGCGCGTCGAAAGTGAAACGGCTCGTGACCGTGAGCGAGACGGCGAGGGCCAGTCCGAGAATCGAAAGCAGCGACTTGGCGGGATTGCGCTTCAGGTTGCGTATCACCATGCGCAGCGGCAAGCCCATGTAGCGCTGCAAGCCCAGCCGCTCCAGCGGACCCGGCCGGAAATGCGCCGGCGCTTCCGGGCGCATGGCTTCCGCGGGGCGCAATCTGAGCACGCGTACCGCCGCCAGCACCGCCCCGCCGAGCGCGGCGACGGTGGCAATCAGCAACGATGAGGCCAGTGAAAAACCGGACAGGCTGAACTCCAGCCTGGGAAAATGATAGAAACGGGCATACATTCCCCCCAAACCCTGTCCGAGCCAAGCACCCACCGCGATCCCCAGCAAGGCTCCGCCCAGCACTGTGACGAGCGCGAACTTGACGTAATGTATGCCGATCGTCGCGTTGCCATAGCCGAAACTCTTGAGCAGCGCGATCTGCGCGCGCTGCAGCGCCGTCAGCCGCAGCAGGACATTGTGCGTCAGGAAGGCCACCACGCCGAGGAAAATTGCCGGAATCACGGTGCTGCTGACCCGGTTCTGCGCCAGTTCGTTGGACAGGAAGCTGTGCGAGAGCTGGTCCTCGCGCCCATAGGCGCCCAGCGAGCCGTAGGGCGCGAGCAGGGCGTCGAGCCGCTCGATCACCTGCCGCTCGCTCGCGTGCGCGGCCAGCGTGACAGCCAGGTCGTTCATCGCCTCGCGCATGTCGAAGGCGCCGCTCAGACCGTCATGGTCCATCCACAGTACGCCGAAACGGCGGTTGTCCGGGAAGCTGGTGCCCTTCATCTCGTTGATGTATTCCGGCGAAATACCGACGCCGGTAACCAGGAGCCGTTCCTTTCTGCCGTTGATGATGCCGCCCAGCGTGGATCCCGGTCGCAGGCCGTTCGCCGCCGCGAATGCCTCGCTGACGACCGTTTCGTGCGCATTGCCTTTCCGTGGCAGCCGGCCGGCGCGCAAATGTACACGGTTGAGTCCGCTGCCTTCCTGTTCCGGCAGGGACACCAGGCGGCCGCTGGCGGGCTCCTGCAGGCCGGGAACATCCAGTGAGGCATCCACCACGACCCGTCCCTGGACTTCGTTCACCCCGGGAATGGCGCGCACCTTGTCCAGCAGCGTGAGCGGTGCACGCTTGAAACTTGCGAATACGTCCGCGAAACGATTGCGCTCGTAGTAGGACTGCTGCGAGACGCTCAGCGCTTCATAGCCGCTGCGCAGGGCGACGAAGGTGGCGATGCCGCACATGGCGACCAGCGCGATCGCCGCTGCCTGCCCGCGCATGCGCCACAGGTCGCGCAACAGCTTGCGATCGAGGGCGCGCAATCCGGGCAGCCGCATCACCACAGCACCTCTTCCGGGCGCAGGCGAAGGGCGTTGCGTTCGACCCTTGTGATGCGCCCGCTGCTGATCGACACCACCCGGTGCGCCATGCCAGCGATTGCCGCATTGTGGGTAATGACTATCGTGGTGGTTCCCAGTTCGCGGTTGACACGGTCGAGCACGTTCAGCACCATCTGCCCGGTGCGCACATCCAGCGCGCCGGTCGGCTCGTCGCACAGCAGCACTGCGGGACGCTTCGCCACGGCCCGCGCCACCGCTACCCGCTGCTGCTCGCCGCCCGACAGTTGCGCCGGAAAATGATGCAGCCGCTCTCCGAGCCCTACCAGTTCCAGGGCTTCGGCCGCCGGCATGGGATCGTCGCTGATCTCGGTCACCAGCTCGACATTTTCCAGTGCCGTAAGACTAGGGACGAGATTGTAGAACTGAAAGACGAAGCCGATGTGCCGGCGCCGGAACCAGGTCAGTTCCGATTCGTCCGCGCTGCGCATTTCCCGGCCGTACCAGCGCACGCTGCCGGCGCTCGCAGTATCCAGGCCCCCGAGAATATTCAGCAGGGTCGACTTGCCGCCGCCCGAGGCGCCTAGCAAGACCACGAATTCTCCCTCGTAAAGATCGAGATCCACTCCGTCAAGCGCGCGTACGCTGACTTCACCTGTGCCGTACGTTTTTCTTACGGATCGCAGGCTGAATACCGTCGCGCATGCCTCTTGTCCGAATGCCGGTGATTGCAGAGAATCATTACCCATGGAACAGAGTGGCCAGTCGAAAATATCTTCCATGTCGCATTAGACCAGTCGCTCCGATGGGACGGCGGTCTACCCCAATGTCGACTCCTTTCTCCCAAAACCCAAGTGTTGGGAGTCCGGGCGAGAACGAACGGCAGCGCGGAAAGAGCCGCTCTGAAGTGTTTTATCGCACCTATTTTTGAATCTGCGTTGCGGTCAGCGTGCGATATAGCCGCCATCGATAACCAGCTCGGCGCCGGTCACGAACTTTGCTTCGTCGGATGCCAGGTAGATCACGCCCATTGCGATATCGTCCGGCTCTCCGAGGTGACCAAGCGGATGCAGTTCGTTCAATGCCTGGCGCGCCGTATCCGGGTCGGGCAGGGAATCGAGATAAGCCTCGACCATCGGGGTCCAGATGAACCCGGGATGGATTGAATTGACCCTGATCTTGTCCTTGGCGTAGAGCAGAGCATCGGTTTTCGTCATCGAACGCACTGCGCCCTTGGACGCATGGTAGGGAGGCACGTCGGGCGCGCTGACGATTCCATAAATCGAGGACAGGTTGATGATGCTTCCGCCTCCGGCGCGCCGCAAATGAGGAACGACATGCTTGACGCCGAAGAACACGCCCTTCACGTTAATGGCCTGGACACGATCCCATTCGGCTTCGCTCAATTCGTCGGTCGGCGTATTGGCGCCCGAAATCCCGGCATTGTTGACCAGAATGTCAAGGTGTCCGAACCGCGCTGCGGCAGCGTCGATCGCTTCGTGCACATTGCGTTCGTTTGCAACGTCAACATGCCAATATTCCGTGTCGTGGCCTTGCGAGATTAATTCTCCGGTCAGCGCCTTGCCCGCATCATCCAGCACATCGAATAGGGCCACTGCGGCACCTTCCTCTGCCATGCGCATGGCGCAGGCCCTGCCGATTCCCAGGCTTCCGCCCGTCACCACGGCACATTTCCCGTTCAGTCGCTTCATGTTGCTTCTCCTGTCGGATCGAAATCTGATCAGTAGGCCTTTTGCGCTGACGGAAGAGCTGCCAGGCAAATACATGGTGTAAGCGCAGATCGGCTAATGGGGTCGCACGGTCTCGCGATAAAAGAATGCGCGTGCCCCTGAGCGAAGCGGGTGATCCAGATCAAAGTTCCACGGAATCCGGATCGGTGGGAATGAAATAACCCATCACGATCCTCGATGATTTTACGCATCGCGTTCTGGGCGCCAGATGGATTTCTGTAAAGAGAAAGCCGCATATCCCGGTCGCGAGGTCGCGTCGTCATGGCAGTGCAGTGCGCGCCGGCGTCATTCCGGTGAATGGAGAAATCCTTCCTCGTCGAGATGCCGGATCGCCAGGGACGGCGCGTATGCTCCGATAGAAGCGGATCAGATAAGAATCGGGTAATCGGCCGGAAAGTTCACCGTAGCGCGCAAGAAGCAGGCTGCCCGGATACGCTGCGCCCAGCCGTTCGCATTCCAGCGCCAGATGCGCAGAGCCCGGGGAAAGTCGATGCAATCGATCACGGCGGGCGGCTCGCCGGTGTACGCGTGTTCGGCGCGCAGGCCTCGATGTCCTTCGATGACACATCCGCAGTCGTTCGCCGAATCGGGCCGCGCAGGTTTGCAGCGCCGCGAGTTCGCA
>CBIHOK010000030.1:0-27211 GCA_966211575.1 uncultured Noviherbaspirillum sp. | reverse complement strand
TTCATCAAAACCTTCGGCTGCCAGATGAACGAGTACGACTCGGACAAGATGGCAGACCTGCTGCAGGCAAGCGACGGGCTCGTCAAGACGGATGCGCCGGAAGATGCCGACGTGATCCTGCTGAATACCTGCTCGGTACGCGAAAAAGCCCAGGAAAAGGTGTTCTCCGACCTGGGGCGCCTGCGCGAACTCAAGCAGCGCAAACCCGATCTCGTGATCGGCGTCGGTGGCTGCGTGGCATCGCAGGAAGGCGAGGCGATCGTCAAGCGCGCGCCCTACGTGGACGTGGTGTTCGGACCGCAGACGCTGCACCGGCTGCCGCAACTGATCGACCAGCGGCGCGCCACCGGGCATGCGCAAGTCGACATCCGTTTTCCCGAAATCGAGAAATTTGATCACCTGCCGCCGGCCCGGGTCGAGGGCGCGACCGCCTTCGTGTCGATCATGGAAGGTTGCAGCAAGTACTGCAGCTACTGCGTGGTGCCCTATACCCGCGGCGAAGAAGTGTCGCGCCGCTTCGACGACGTGCTGACCGAAGTGGCCGGCCTGGCCGCGCAGGGCGTGAAGGAAATCACGCTGCTCGGGCAGAACGTGAATGCATACCGCGGCAGGATGAGCAAGGATGCGGCCGACGGCGACATCGCCGATTTCGCGCTGCTGATCGAATACGTGGCGGAGATTCCCGGCATCGAGCGCATCCGCTTCGTCACCAGCCATCCGAAGGAATTCACGCAGCGCCTGATCGATACCTACGCGAAAGTGCCGAAGCTGGTCGACCATTTATACCTGCCGGCGCAACACGGCTCCGACCGCATCCTGATGGCGATGAAGCGCGGCTATACCGCGCTCGAATACAAATCAGTGATCCGGCGGCTGCGCGAAGTGCGCCCGAACATTTCGGTGTCCAGCGATTTCATCGTCGGCTTCCCGGGTGAAACCGAGGCGGATTTCGATGCGTTGATGAAGCTGATCGACGATATCGGCTACGACACCAGCTTCAGCTTCGTATTCAGTCCGCGGCCCGGGACACCAGCGGCCAATCTGGCCGACGACACGCCCTACGAAGTGAAACTCAAGCGCCTGCAGCATCTGCAAGCGGTGGTCGAAGCGAATGCGCGTGCGATCAGCAAGCGCATGGTCGGCAGCGTGCAGAAAATCCTGGTCGAGGGACCGTCGAAGAAGGATCCGCAGGAATTGCAGGGCCGCACCGAGAACAACCGGGTAGTCAATTTCGCCGCCGGACCGCATCGCGCACGGTTGATCGGCCAGCTGGTGGACGTCAACATCGTCGAAGCCTTTCCTTACTCGCTGCGCGGCGAACTCGTGCTCAGACAATAAGTCACAAACGGTACTCACGCGATCATCTTGAAAACAAAAACACCCGCCAACGTCCAGAATTTCAGTCCGGAACCGCTCGACAACCGGCGGCTCGCGCATTTGTGCGGCCCCATGGACGAGAACCTGCGGCAGATTTCGGCGGCGCTCGACGTCACGGTGTTCCGGCGGGGCGAAAAATTCGTGGTTAGCGGCGACAATGCCGCGCGTGCAATCGAGCTGCTCGAGCGCTTCTACGAGCTTGCCGACAAGGTGATTTCCGTCGAGGACATCCAACTGGCGCTGGTCGAGCAGCGTGCCGAGCAGCAGGTGCAGCCGGGACACAAGCGCAAGGCGGACGACCACGCGGACGAAGCGGCGGACGACGACGAAGCCAGTATGCCGGTACTGAAGACGCGCCGCAGCGACCTGCGCGGCCGCACGCCGCATCAGAGCCAGTACCTGAAGGCAATCCTGGAACACGACGTCACTTTCGGCGTCGGCCCGGCCGGCACCGGCAAGACCTATCTGGCGGTCGCCTGCGCGGTCGACGCGCTGGAGCGCGACGCGGTCAAGCGCATCGTGCTGACGCGGCCGGCGGTGGAAGCCGGCGAACGGCTCGGCTTCCTGCCCGGCGACCTGACCCAGAAGGTCGACCCTTACCTGCGGCCGCTTTACGATGCGCTGTACGACCTGCTCGGATTCGACCGCACGCAGAAAATGTTCGAAAAGCAGGTGATCGAAATCGCGCCGCTCGCCTACATGCGCGGCCGTACGCTCAATCATGCGTTCATCATCCTCGACGAGGCGCAGAACACCACCCCGGAACAGATGAAGATGTTTCTAACGCGCATCGGCTTCGGCAGCAAGGCGGTGGTGACCGGCGACATCACGCAGATCGACCTGCAGCGCACCCAGAAGAGCGGCTTGGTCGAAGCGATACAGATCCTGAAGAATGTGCGCGGCATTGCCTTCACGCATTTCACCAGCGCCGACGTGGTGCGCCATCCGCTGGTCGCGCGCATCGTGGATGCCTACGAAGCGGCCAGCTCGGTGCGCAGCAGCCTGCCCAGACATGCGACAAAAAAATAAGCTTTCCCTTTCGATACAGTATCCGGACCCGCGCCTGAAAGACGTACTGAGCCGCGCCCGCTTGCGGCGCTGGGCACAGGCCGCGCTGTTCGCGCCGGCCGAGCTGACGATCCGCGTGGTGGATGCCGAAGAAGGCCGCGCGCTGAATCGCGACTACCGCGGCAAGGACTACGCGACCAACGTGTTGACCTTCGCCTACAGTGAGGACGAGGACGAGGAAGTCACGCGCGCCGACATCGTGCTGTGCACCGAGGTGCTGCAGCGCGAAGCGCAGGAACAGCGGAAGACACTGGAATCGCATGCGGCACACCTGGTGGTGCATGGCGTATTGCATGCACAAGGCTACGACCACGAAACCGATGCGGAAGCGGCCGAAATGGAGGCGCTGGAGATCGAAATACTGGCGAAGTTGGGCGAAGTGAACCCTTACACGGTTGCCTGAACATCATCTCGGCGCGGCAACGGATTTCCGCCGCGCAGCCCGGAACCCTTACGTACTGGCCAGGCGAGGCAGGCCGCTTTTCTGGGTTTGGCCGGGCATTTGTTGTATGCTATAAGCCACTGAAACTACCGCGGCCCCCCGCACTATGCAAGATCACCCTAGTGGTGCCAAATACACTGACACCAAACCCCAGCGGTCGCTGTTCGAACGTCTGACCGCGCTGATTTCCCCCGAACCCGAAAACCGTGCCGAGCTGCTCGCCATCCTGCACGATGCCCATGAGCGCAACCTGATCGACGCCGACGCGCTGTCGATGATCGAAGGCGTGTTCCAGGTTTCCGACCTGTCGGCGCGCGACATCATGGTGCCGCGCCCGCAAATGGACGTGGTTGACCTGACCAAACCGATCGAGGAATGGATGCCGCTGGTGCTGGAAACGGCCCACTCCCGCTTCCCCGCGATCGACGGCGACCGCGACAAGGTAGTCGGCGTGCTGCTTGCCAAGGATTTGCTGCGCCACTACGCGGACGAACACTTCGACGTGCGCGACATGCTGCGCCCGGCCATCTTCATCCCCGAATCGAAGCAGCTCAACGTGCTGCTGCGCGACTTCCGCGCCAACCGCAACCACATGGCGATCGTGGTCGACGAATACGGCGGCGTGGCCGGCCTGATCACGATCGAGGACGTACTGGAACAGATCGTCGGCGACATCGAGGACGAATACGATTTCGACGAAGCGGAAGACAATATCCTGCCGGTGCGCGACGGCGCGCGCGGCATGCGCTGGCGGGTACGGGCGCTGACCGAGATCGGCCAGTTCAACGAGGCGCTCGGCACCCGTTTCTCCGACGAGGACGTCGACACCATCGGCGGCCTGGTCGCGAACCACCTAGGGCGCGTGCCGCGCAAGGGCGACGTGTTCGATATCGACAACGTGCGCTTCGACGTGCTGCGCGCCGACGCCCGCCAGGCGCACGTGCTGCTGGTCGAAAAGCTGGCCGAGCAGCCGGTCGAAACCGCGTCTTGAGTTACCGCGACGCGCGCCTCGGCCCCTGGCCGGTTCTCGCGGCCGCGCTGGCGGCCGGCGTGCTCAACCTGTTCGCGTTCGCGCCATTCCACTTGTGGCCGCTGCAGATTGCGACCCTGGCGCTGGTCTTCCTGCTGGCGACGCGGACGCCGTCCGCGCTGCGTGCCGGCCTGATCGGCTGGGCCTACAGCTCGGGATTGCTGGTTGCGGGTGTGCACTGGCTGTATGTCAGCATGCACGACTACGGCGGCATGCCGGGCTGGATGGCGGCGCTCGCCGTGGTCTTGCTGGGCACCACGCTGAGCGTGTTGCCGGGCCTGGCGATGTGGGGCAGCTTGCGCCTGCGTCGGCGCTATGCGCTGGGCGACGCGGCCACCCTGCTGCTGGTGCTGCCCGCGGCCTGGACGCTGGCCGAGTGGACGCGCGGATGGATCTTCACCGGCTTTCCCTGGCTCAGTTCCGGCTATGCGCACACCGTCGGTCCGCTGGCGGGTTTTGCACCACTGGCCGGGGTGTACGGGCTGGCCTGGATCGCGGCGCTGGTTGCCGGCTGCCTAGCCCTGTCACCGCGACGCCGCGCGATGCTGGCGCCGGCTGCGTTGCTGTTGGCAGCCGGATATGCATTGGCACCGATCGATTGGACCGCCCCTCAGGGCAAGCCGATCAGCGTGCGACTGCTGCAAGGCAACGTGCCGCAGGAAATGAAATTCGATCCGCAGCAACTGGGCGAGACGCTGCAACTGTATCGCTCGATGATCGAATCGCAACCGGCGGATTTGATCGCGACACCGGAAACCGCGCTGCCCCTGCTGTCGACCCGGCTTCCACCCGGCTACCTGCCCGGACTCGCGCAATATGCGCAGCACAGCGGCAGCAATCTGATCATCGGACTGGCGATGTCGGATGGCCCGGGCCGCTACGCGAACAGCGTGATCGGCCTCGGGCCGGAAGCGCACCGCTACCGCTACGACAAGCATCATCTGGTGCCGTTCGGCGAATTCATTCCGATCGGGGCGCGCTGGTTCGTCGACATGATGCACATACCGTTGGGCGACTTCACCAGCGGCGGCCTGCTGCAGCCGCCATTCCCGGTACGCGACCAATGGGTCATGCCGAATATCTGCTATGAGGATCTGTTCGGCGAAGAAATCGCCGCGCAGATTGCGCACGCGGCGGCTGCAGGCAAGCCGCAACCGACCATCCTGCTGAACGTATCCAACATCGGCTGGTTCGGAAACACGATCGCGGTACCGCAGCATCTGCAGATATCGCAGATGCGGGCGCTGGAAACCGGCCGTCCTATGCTGCGCGCAACCAATACCGGCGCCACCGCGATAATCGACCCGAAGGGCCGGATCGTCGCCCGGCTTGCGCCTTTCACGCGCGGCGCGCTGAGCGCCAGCGTGCAGGGTTACCACGGCCTGACTCCATACGCCCGCTACGGCAACACACCGCTGGTCGTGCTGCTGATCGGGCTGCTCGCCGGCGCCTGCCTGGCTGGCGTTTCCACCCGCCACAATCCGCATGGCGCCGGTAAAAACCGCTAAAATCTAGCGTTTTGGCGATTTCACCATTCCCCTGCCGCAACCGGCGACCGCGCTTCGGCCGTCGGTGCAGAAGACCACTTCGACCATGCTCACATTTCAACAAGTCATCCTCAAGCTGCAAGAGTATTGGGACGCGCAAGGATGCGCGCTGCTGCAGCCGTACGACATGGAAGTCGGCGCCGGCACCTCGCATACCGCGACCTTCCTGCGCGCGATCGGCCCCGAACCCTGGCGCGCCGCCTACGTGCAGCCGTCGCGCCGCCCGAAGGATGGCCGCTACGGCGAGAATCCGAACCGGATGCAGCATTACTACCAGTACCAGGTGGTGCTGAAGCCGGCACCGGAAAACATCCTCGACCTGTATCTGGGTTCCCTGCAGGCGCTGGGCCTGGACTTGAAGCAGAACGACGTGCGTTTCGTCGAAGACGACTGGGAAAACCCGACCCTGGGCGCCTGGGGACTGGGCTGGGAAGTCTGGCTGAACGGCATGGAAGTCACGCAGTTCACCTATTTCCAGCAAGTCGGCGGTCTCGATTGCAACCCGGTGCTGGGCGAAATCACCTACGGCATCGAACGCCTCGCGATGTACCTGCAAGGCGTGGAAAACGTGTACGACCTGGTATGGACCGAATGGGAAGAGCATGGCGTGACGCGCCGCCTGACCTACGGCGACGTATTCCACCAGAACGAGGTCGAGCAGTCGACCTACAACTTCGAGCATTCGAACACCGAATTCCTGTTCTCGCTGTTCGGCAATTACGAAGCCGAGGCGAAGCGCCTGCTGGAAGTGCCGCTGGCGCTACCGGCTTATGAAATGATCCTGAAAGCGGCCCACACTTTCAATCTGCTCGATGCACGCGGCGCGATTTCGGTGACCGAGCGCGCCGCCTACATCGGCCGCATCCGCAACCTGTCGCGCGCGGTGGCGCAAGCCTATTTCGAATCGCGCGAACGGCTGGGCTTCCCGATGTGCGGAGATGCGCGCCAGGCGGCCTGAAACACCTCGACTGCAATCTTCCTGCCTGCCGCCCTCCGTTGGAAGGAAGCATGAGCGGGAAAAATCCAGAACAAGACATGAACCAGACACTACTCGTCGAACTGCTGACCGAAGAACTGCCGCCGAAGGCGCTGGCCAAACTGGGAGAGGCATTTGCCGCCGGCATTCTGAACGGCTTGAAGGCGCGCGGCTTCACCGAGCCGGATTCGATTGCCACCGCCTATGCCACGCCGCGCCGGCTCGCGGTTTCAGTCACCAATGTGCGCGCCGGCTCTCCCGACAAGACGATCCGCGAAAAAGTGCTGCCAGTTGCGGTGGCGCTCGACAAGGAAGGCAATCCGGCGCCGCCGCTGGCGAAAAAGCTGGCTGCGCTCGGCTTCCCCGGTCTTGCCGTGAGCGACCTGGAACGTGCTCAGGACGGCAAGGCGGAAAGCTTCTTCTACACCTACACTGCGCCCGGCTCTCCGCTGCAGGCCGGGCTGCAGGCTGCGCTCGACGAGACGCTGCCGAAGCTGCCGATCCCGAAACTGATGAGCTACCAGCGGCCGGACGGCGGCAGCGTGCAGTTCGTGCGCCCGGCGCATCGGCTGGTTGCGCTGCACGGCGAGCGCGAAGTGCCGGTCGCCGTGCTCGGCCTCGCCGCCGGCCGCAGCACGCTCGGCCACCGCTTCCTGTCACACGGCGAACTGACGATCACGGATGCCGATTCGTATGCGAATACGCTCGAAGGACAGGGCAAGGTGATTCCGTCGTTCGAGGCGCGCAAGGAAAAGATCCGCGCGGCGCTGCTCGACGAGGCCGGCGCCGACCGCGTGCTGATGCCGGAAGCGCTGCTCGATGAAGTCACCGCGCTGGTCGAATGGCCGGTAGTGTACGCATGCAATTTCGAGCAGGAATTCCTGTCGGTGCCGCAGGAATGCCTGATCCTGACGATGCAGACCAACCAGAAATATTTCGCGCTGACCGACGGCGGCAACCGCCTGCGCTCGCGCTTCCTGATCGTATCGAACCTGGAAACCGCCGATCCGCAGCACATCATTGGCGGCAATGAGCGGGTGGTGCGGCCACGTCTGTCGGACGCGAAATTCTTCTTCGAACAGGACAAGAAGAAAAAGCTGGCCGACCGCGTGAGCAGCCTCGCCAGCGTCGTCTATCACAACAAGCTCGGCACCCAGGCACAACGCAGCGAGCGCGTGCGCCGGCTGGCGGCCGCCATCGCCCGTGCGCTGGGAACCGACGTCGCGCTGGCGGAACGGGCGGCCTTGCTGGCGAAGGCCGACCTGGTGACCGACATGGTGGGCGAGTTCCCCGAACTGCAAGGCATCATGGGCACCTACTACGCGCGCCATGACGGCGAGCCGGAAGAGGTCGCGCTCGCGATTTCCGAACACTACCAGCCGCGCTTCGCCGGCGATGCGCTGCCGGCCACTGCCACCGGTACTGCGGTGGCGCTGGCCGACAAGCTGGAAACCCTGGTCGGTATCTGGGGCATCGGCTTGCAGCCGACCGGCGACAAGGATCCGTTTGCGCTGCGCCGCCATGCGCTCGGCGTGTTGCGCATGCTGGTGGAAAAACGCCTGCCGTTGTCGCTCGATGCGCTGCTGGGCGATGCGGTTGCCCTGTTTGCCGGCAACCCGGCGTTCAAGGATCCGACCGAAGAAGTGGCATCGTTCCTGTTCGATCGCCTGCGCGGCCTGCTGCGCGAGCGCGGTTATGCCGCGAACGAAATCGAAGCGGTGGTCGCGCAGCGTCCGGACCGGCTCGACAACATCATCGAGCGCCTCGACGCGGTGCAGGCGTTTGCCGCATTGCCGCAAGCGGAATCGCTGGCTGCCGCCAACAAGCGCATCACCAACATCTTGAAAAAAGCGGAGCAAGGCGGCGGCCCGATCCATCCCGGCCTGCTGAAGGAAGTCGCCGAGGAAGGCCTGTATTCGGCGATGACGCTGCTCAAGCCCGCGGTGGATGCAGCTTACTCGAACGGCGATTTTACCGGCGCGCTGAAAACGCTGGCGCAGCTGCGCGACAACGTCGACGCGTTCTTCAACGACGTGATGGTGATGGCGGAAGACGAGCAGTTGCGCAACAACCGGATCGCTCTGCTGTCCGCGCTGCACCAGATGATGAACCAGGTCGCGGACATTTCCAAGCTGGCGTGAGCGCACTGCAATGAAACTGATCATTCTCGATCGCGACGGCGTCATCAACCACGATTCCGACGAATTCATCAAGTCTCCCGACGAGTGGATTCCGATTCCGGGTTCAATGGAAGCGATCGCCCGGCTCAATCAGGCCGGCTACCGGGTAGTGGTATCGAGCAACCAGTCGGGCATTGCGCGCGGCCTGTTCAATATCGCGACGCTGAACGCGATCCACCAGAAACTGCATACCGCCGCCCAACAGGTGGGCGCCGGCATCGACGCGATCTTTTTCTGCCCCCATGCAGCGGACGACAACTGCGACTGCCGCAAACCGAAGCCCGGCATGCTGCACGAAATCGCCAGGCGCTTCGACGTCAGCCTGAAGGGCGTGCCGGTGATCGGCGATTCGCTGCGCGACCTGCAGGCCGCGTTCGTATCCGGCTGCACGCCCTACCTGGTACTGACCGGCAAAGGTGAAAAAACGCTGGCGAAGGGCGGCCTGCCGCCGGGCACCACCATCTACCCGGACCTTGCGGCAGTGGTCGACCATCTGTTGCAAGCCGAATCCGCCGTTCCCGCCGCAGCCTGACCGGCTGCCGGAAAAATCCCTCTCACGGAGTGTCCATGTCCCGCCTCATCTTGTTCCTGCGCTCGCTCGTGTTCATGCTGCTGGTGGTTGCCGCGACGCTGATCTGGGCTCCGTTATGCATCCTGTTCGCGCCGCTGCCCTACAACCAGCGCTATCACCTGACCGGCTACTGGAACAAGTTCGTGATCGGCGCCGCGCGCGTCGTGTGCGGCATCCGCTACCAGGTCCAGGGAATGGAAAACCTGCCCGATGCACCGGCGATTCTGCTGTCGAAACATCAGTCGGCATGGGAAACGATTTTCTATTTCTATGCGATGCCGCGCCCGCTGGTCTACGTATTCAAGAAGGAACTGCAGTACATCCCGTTCTTCGGCTGGGGCATTGCGCTGTTGCGCATGATTCCGATCGATCGCAGCAAGGCGCGCGACGCCTTTGCGCAGGTGGTGGAGCAAGGCCGGCAACGGCTCGCGAGCGGCAAATGGATCGTGATGTTCCCCGAAGGCACCCGCTCGCTGGTCGGCAAGAAAGGCAAATACAAGAGCGGCGGCGCGCGGCTCGCGGTCGAAACCGGTGCGGTAGTGGTGCCGGTGGCGATGAATGCGGGCGAGTGCTGGCCGAAAAATTCCTTCATCAAGAAGCCGGGCCTGATCACCGTCTCGATAGGGAAACCGATTGCGCCGCAGGGCCTCACTCCGGCAGGGCTGATGCAAGAAGTTGAAAATTGGATAGAATCGGAGATGCGCGTGATTTCATCGCCCGGCATCTATTCAAACCACGACCATACCGACTCCATTGAAGCTGCTTCGCCAGACACCGCCTGACCCCCGCCAGCTCTCACTGCAGCTCGATTTCTTTTCTCCCTCTCATTCGTCGCAACCGGTCGTCGACCAGCCGGCGCCGCAGCCGCAACAGCTTCCGCAAAAGGAGGTGGCGGATACGCCTGCGGCCGATATGCCCTCGCCGCCGGCCCCCTCCACGCCACCCTCAATGTCCGGCGGCCGGCGCCGTGTCCAGCTGCAGGACCACCTGCTCGAATACCGGTTGCTGCGTTCGCGCCGCCGCTCGATCGGTTTCCTGATCGACGAGGAAGGCTTGCGCATCACCGCGCCGAAATGGGTGACGATCGCCGAAATCGAAAACGCGATCCGCGAAAAACAACGCTGGATCCTCGCCAAGCTGGCCGAGCGGCGCGAGCGCTCGGCCCGCCGGCTGCAGCCGGAAATGCAGTGGCGCGACGGCGCCGCGCTCCCCTATCTCGGCATCAACCTCACGCTGCGCATCCTGGCCGCCCAGGCTGCAGGCGTCGTGCACGACGAGGCAAGCGGCGAGCTGCGCGTCAGCCTGCCGCCGGATGCCGGTGAACAGCAGTTGAAGGACAGAGTGCAGGGCTGGCTGCAACTGGAAGCCAAGCGCTTGTTTGCCGAGCGCCTGCCGATCTACGCCGAAAAGCTGGGCGTGAGCTTTCGCTCGTTCGCGCTGTCTTCGGCTACCACGCAATGGGGCTCATGCACCGTCGACGGCCGGATCCGGCTGAACTGGCGGCTGATCCATTTTGCGTTGCCGATGATCGACTACGTCGTCGCGCACGAACTTGCGCATTTGCGCGAGATGAATCACAGTCCGCGTTTCTGGGCTACCGTACAATCGATATTCCCCGAATTCGAGGCAGCGAAAAAAGCCTTGCGGGATAGCGGGCCGGAAACCCTGCCGGCATTCTAATTTCCTGATCGGAACAAAGACTCATGCGAATTCTTCACACCATGCTGCGCGTCGGCGACATGCAGCGCTCGATCGATTTCTATACCAAGGTGCTCGGCATGAAACTGCTGCGCACCACCGACCGGCCGGAACAGAAATACACGCTCGCCTTCGTCGGTTACGGCAGCAATCCCGAACATGCGGAAATCGAACTGACCTACAACTATGGCGTCGATCGCTACGAGATGGGCGATGCGTACGGCCACATCGCGATCGCGGTCGAAGATGCGTACAAGACCTGCGAAAACGTGAAGGCCCAGGGCGGCAATGTCACCCGCGAGGCGGGGCCGGTGAAAGGCGGCAGCACCGTGATCGCGTTCGTGCAGGATCCGGACGGCTACAAGATCGAGCTGATCGAACGGGCAGCCTGATCGGGCAAGCGGTTCGCCAGTTCGACGAACTGTTCGACCGGGATCGTCTCCGGCCGCGCCCGCGGATCGATGCCGGCGTCGACCAGCGCGTTTTCGGTAAACATGCCGGCCAGGCAGTTGCGTATCACTTTTCGCCGCTGCGAAAACGCTTTCGTCACTACCTGTTCCAGGCGCGCGGTATCGCAGGCGAGTGGTTGCGCAATCGGCACCATGCGCACGATCGCGGATTCCACCTTGGGCGGCGGATCGAAGGCGGTCGGCGGCACCACCAGCAGCATGCCCATCCGGTAGCGCCACTGCAGCATCACCGAGAGCCGGCCATAGGTCTTGCTGCCAGGGTCGGCCACCATGCGTTCGACCACTTCCTTCTGCAACATGAAATGCTGATCCTGCACCCGCCCGGCGAAGCGGGCCAGGTGGAACAGCAGCGGACTGGAGATGTTGTAAGGCAGGTTGCCGACTACCCGCAACTTGCTTCCCTCGGGCAGGGGAATGGCGCCGAAATCGAATTGCAGCGCGTCGCCCGCATGGACGAGCAGCCGCTGCGGATCGAAGTTCTTGCGCAGGCGTTCGACCAGGTCGCGGTCGAGCTCCACCACGTGCAACTGCGCCAGCGACGCCAGCAGCAGGCGCGTCATCGCTGCCAGGCCGGGGCCGATCTCCACCATCGTGTCGCCGGGCGACGGGCCGATCGCGCGAATGATATCGTCCAGCACCGCCTGGTCGGTCAGGAAGTTCTGACCGAAACGCTTGCGAGGAATGTGTTTCATTGAATCGCCAAGATGTCAGGAGGCAGCGGCCGCAGCCATTCGCGCAGCCTGCCTGATCGCTTCGACCATGGAGCCGTGGTCGGCATGCCCCGTTCCCTGGCGCGCCAGGTCGAGCGCGGTGCCATGGTCGACCGAGGTGCGGATGATAGGCAGGCCAAGCGTGATGTTGACGCCGTGCCCGAAGCTCGCATGCTTGAGCACCGGCAGCCCCTGGTCGTGGTACATCGCCAGCACGCAATCGGCCTCTTCCAGGTACTTCGGCTGGAACAGCGTGTCGGCCGGATACGGGCCGCGCGCATCGATCCCTTGCGCCTGAGCCGCCGCCAGCACCGGCTCGATGACATCGATTTCCTCGCGCCCCAGGTAGCCGCCCTCGCCCGCATGCGGATTGAGGCCGGCCACCAGCAGGCGCGGACGGGCGATGCCGAACTTGGCTTGCAGGTCACGATGGATGATGGCGATGGTGCGCAGCAGGCCCTCGCGCGTGATCGCTGCCGGTACGTCCTTCAGCGCCAGGTGAGTGGTGGCAAGTGCCACGCGCAGCAGCGGCGAACCGCCGGCGAGCATCATCACGACCTGCGGCGTCGCGGTCTTTTCCGCCAGGTATTCGGTGTGCCCGGAAAACGGAAAGCCGGCATCATTGATCGTGCTCTTCTGCAGCGGGGCAGTCACGATCGCATCGAAACGCTTTTGCAGCGCACCCTCGATTGCCGCGTCCAGCGCCTGCAGCACGGCGCGGCCGTTGCGCGCATCCAGCCTGCCGGCCCGCGCCGGTTCGGCCAGCGGACAATCGAGCACCGCCAGCCGGTCGCGTGCCAGCGACGGCAGCCCGCTGGCGGAAAACGCCGGCAACGACAGCGCACTGAGGCGGATGGTCGGGTCGATATCGACCGCCGTCATCGACAACAGCGCCGCGTCGCCGATCAGCACGCTGCGGACTTCATCGCGCAACTGCCAGGCTGCGCGCAGCGAAATCTCGGGGCCGATGCCTGCGGGCTCGCCGCAGGTGATTGCGATCGTCGGCCGCGCGTCCGGCCGTGCGTCCTGCTGTGCGTCCATTTCAGCCGGCATCGCCGACATCGGAGCGATATTCGACATACGCGCGATCGCGCAACTGGCGCAACCATTCCTGGGTCGCCTCTTCCAGCTTGCGTTCGCGTATCGCCTGGCGTGCCTGCATGCGCTTGCGCTCCGGGGACACTTCGTCGGTCTTGCGCCCGAGCACCTGGATCAGGTGATAGCCGAACGGCGTCTGCACCGGATCGCTGATCTCGCCCGGCTTGAGCGCGTTCATCGCGCGCTCGAACTCCGGCACGGTATCGCCCGGATAGACCCAGCCGAGATCACCGCCGCTCGACGCCGACAGGTCGTTCGAGTACAGTTTCGCCAGCTCCTCGAAGGTGGCCGCATGGTTCTCGAGTCGTTGCTTGAGATCGAGCAGCTTGCGCTTCGCCTCGGCCGGCGTGACGATCTCGTTGGTCTTGATCAGGATATGGCGTACATGGGTTTGCGTGACCGCCGCCGGACTGCTTTTGCCGCCGTCGGCGCTGCGCTTGCCGACCAGCTTGATGATGTGGAACGCGCTCGCGCTCTTCATGATCGGGGAAATCTGGCCCGGCTGAAGCTTGGCCAGTTCATCGACGAACAGTTGCGGCAGCCGGTCCTGCCCGCGCCAGCCAAGGTCGCCGCCGCTCAAGCCGTCGGTCGCATCGGAATAGGTCGCCGCCAGCTTGGCAAAGTCGCCGCCCGCACGCAATTGCTGCAGCACCTCTTCGGCGCGCTTGCGGCGCGCGGCTATCTGGTCGGCGCCGGCATTTTCCGGGATCCGGATCAGAATGTGCGCGACTTCGTATTCCTGGTTCTTGTCCGCCTTTTCCCGGGCCGCCAGGTAATTGTCGATTTCCGATTCAGAGATCTGGATCTTGTTGTCGACTTCGCGCTCGCGCACGCGCTGCATCAGGATTTCGTCGCGCACCTCATTGCGGAACTCGGACATCGGTGTGCCTTCGCGTTCCAGCACCTCACGAAATTGCGGCACCGTCATCTTGTTCTGTTCGGCAATACGCTCGATCGCGCGATCCAGCATCGTATCGTCGACATGGATGCCGTCTTCCTTCGCCAATTGCAGCTGCGCGCGATCGACGATCATGCGCTCCAGCAACTGGCGCCGGAATTCGGCCTCCGGCGGCAACGCGATTCCCTGGCTCTTCATGCGGCGTTCGACCGTGCGCTCCTGCTGCAGCAATTCTCCGCGGGTAATCACTTCGTTATTGACCACGGCCACGATGGCATCGGCCAGCACCGGCTTCGGCCGGGCGGTGGTTGTCGTGCGGGAAGACTGGGAAGGTACCGCCGGCTTGCTGCCCTGGGCGGACGCGCCGGACGACAGCGCGACCGCGGCGCATGCCAGCAGTACACGGCCGACATGGAGGGCTCCGATTTTCATGTTGCGCATGGGCTCAAGAATGGTCATTGGTTGACAGAGGCTTTGATCAAGGATTGGCCGGTTGACTTGGTTGATTTATCAGCTGGTAACCGGGAATGCTGTCACGCAGCACGTCCAGCGGATTGGAACCGAGGCGCGTCAAGCCGTTCAATTCCAACTGGAAAAAAATCGACGAACTGGCGGTCGTCGACGCTGTCGGCACCCGCTGGGCAACGATGCGGAACACCCAGCAGTCCGCCTTGTATTCGAGGCCGAACAGGCTTTCAGCAACGGTTCGGTCCGGTAGCGAATAGTTTAGCCGACCCACGCCGTACCAGCGCCGGGCCAGCGGCCATTGGCCGGAAATTCCCGCCTGTTCGAGCTTGGTCGGGACATCGCGCAAGTATTGCAGGTTCAGCACATGCTTGGCCGACGGTTCCCAGCGGGTTCCGTAAGTGGCCCGGCTGACCTGGTGCGCCGACTGGCTGTACTGGAGGTTGGCGTCGACGTCCAGCTTGGAGGATACCTTGCCCGATGCCGAAAGCAACAGGTCCGAGCGCGTATCGTTGCTCACCTCGCCCAGGGTCACCCGCTGCGGATTGAAATAAAAGCGTTGACCGATGGCAAAGCGCATCCGTTCGGCGCCGTCCTGTTCGATATACCGGGAAACCAGCGCAGCGGTCAACTGGTTCGCATCGCCGATGCGGTCACTGCCGACGAACCGGTTTTCGCTGAACAATTGCGCGAAACTCAGGGTGGCCAGGCCGCTATCGAAAACCGGAAACTGGCTCTGGTCGCGATACGGGGTGTACACGTAAAACAGGCGCGGCTCCAGCGTCTGCGTCATGTCGCGCCCGAAGAAGCGCGCCGGCCGCTCGAACACCAGGCCGCTGTCCAGCGAGAACGTGGGCAGCACGCGCGACAAGCTGTTCGGGGCGCCCGCCGCCTGGCTGTCGAGCGAATATTCGGCCATATTCAACGACAGCTTCGGTGTAATGAAATAGCCGGGTGCGATGATCGGATACGACAGCTTCGGATTCACCACCAGGCGCGTGCCGCTCACCAGGTCCGGATGCCAGAAGTGGGTCAGATCGGTATCGAGGGTCCAGTCGAAGCCCGCCACATCGTAGCGGGCAGCGTTCAGCGTGATCTGCGGCAAGCGGTCGTAAGGACGCGCGATCGGCGCCGCCGGATCCTGCAGCACCTGGTAATTCGATACGCGGGTGGTGCTGGACCAGAAAGTGCTCGAATAAGTCGCACTGAGATCGCGCAGCAGCAGCCGCTGCGACGCCGTGGTAATGGTGGTGGTAAAGTCGTTCGGGTAGTTGTCGTCGGACGCGCCGCTCAGGTTCCAGCCGTAGGACCACCCGTGGCCGAGCACCTGGTTATGCGTCGACAGGTATGCATAGCGGCTGGTGCCGGTCACGCGATCGTTGGGCAGGTATTCGATCCGGGTTTCGCCGGAATAGGTGGTGCCCAGGTAGCGCGCGTCGGCGCCCAGTTGCACACCGCGCCGCGCATACAGTTTCGGATACAGCGTCAGGTCGCGGTTGGGAGCGATGTTCAGATAGTACGGCACCGAGATTTCCAGGCCGCCCTTGCTGGTTGTGCCCACCGTCGGCGGCAGCAGTCCCGATTTGCGGGCGCCGGACAGCGGAAACGACATCCACGGCGAGGCCAGGATAGGCACATCCTTGAAATAGATGACGGTTTTGCGTGCCTCGCCCTGGTCACGCCCGGTGTCGAGATCCAGCGTATCGGCTTTCAGGTACCAGTCCGGATCGGGGCCCTCGCAAGTGCTGTACGAACCGTCGTGGACGGTGGCGCGGTCGCGCGCGTGGAAATCGATGCGGTCGGCGGCGCCCTCGGCATGGTTGCGCCCCAGGCGATAGGTCGGATGCAGCAGGAAGCCTATGCCGGAATCCAGCCGCAACTGGAGTTCATCGCCAGTGTAGCGGTCGCCCCGCCGGCACATGGTGACGTCGCCCGACGCATCGACCTGATCCTCGACGATATGGTAGGTCGCGCGATCGGCGGTGACGGTCATCGGACCGCGCGTAATTTCGACGTTGCGCTCGAGATGCACTTCCCGGTCCGGGCGGCCGGTCATCTGCTCGGCGCGGATGGTGGCCGGCCCGTCGTCGCCTGCCGCGACGGAAGCCGCCGGCTCGGGCGCCGCAGCGGCCTGGGCCAGCGCCAGCGACGGCAGCGCTACCGCCGCCAGTGCGGCGGTCAGCAATCGTAGCAGTCGTTGTGGCGGGGGCAATGCGGGAAACCGGTTCATGAAAGGCGGGAGTCGGCGGGCGCGTTTTTTTGTCGAATACCGGATTATATTGGGACAAGTTAGCCCGCAACCGCATCACCCAGGCACCTCAATGTCCTCCTCCCCCGATCTCCGCCTGCACCAGCTGAAAGAATGGCTGGCAACCGCCCCCGCCCAACCGCTATTGCCGGAATCACTGCGTCCGGCGTCCTCGGACGCCAGCTTTCGCCGCTATTTCCGGGTCGACGCCGCCGATGGTTCGACCCTGATTGCAATGGATGCGCCGCCGCCCCAGGAAGACGTGCGGCCGTTCCTCCATGTTGCCGAAGTGTTCGGCAAGACCGGCGCCTCGGTGCCGCGGATCCTGGCGCAGGATGTCGAGCACGGCTTTCTGCTGCTGTCCGACCTCGGCAGCACGACCTACCTGCACCTGCTGAACCACGATACCGCCCACAAGCTGTATCTCGATGCGATCGACGCGCTGGTGCTGATCCAGGCGCAGAGCCGGCCGGACGTGCTGCCCGAATACGACCGCGCGCTGCTGCAGCGCGAACTGATGCTGTTTCCCGAATGGTATATCGGCAAGCACCTGGGCGTGACGCTCAACGAGAAGCAGACCGAATCGCTGAACCTGGTCTTCGAGGCCTTGCTCGCGAATAACCTCGCGCAACCCCAAGTGTACGTGCACCGCGATTACCATTCGCGCAACCTGATGGTGCTGGCGCAGGGAAACCCCGGCATCCTGGACTTCCAGGACGCGGTCTACGGCCCGATCACCTACGACCTGGTTTCGCTGCTGCGCGACGCGTATATCCAGTGGGACGAGGAAATGGTGCTCGACTGGGCAATCCGCTACTGGGAGCGGGCGCGCAAGGCGGGGCTCCCGGTCAATCCCGACATCGACGCGTTCTATCGCGACTTCGAATTCATGGGCCTGCAGCGCCACCTGAAAGTTCTCGGCATCTTCGCGCGCCTCTACCATCGCGACGGCAAGGACGCCTACCTGAAAGACCTGCCGCTGGTGATGGAGTACACGCGCAAGGCGGCCGGGCGCTACCAGGCGCTGGCGCCGCTGATCCGCCTGCTGGACGAACTGGAAGACAAGGGGCCGGGAATCGGCTATACCTTCTGAACCGGCGCATAGTGTTCCAAGGAATGCGGAAGATACCCGAATGAAAGCAATGATCTTTGCCGCCGGCCGCGGCGAGCGGATGCGGCCCCTGACCGACCAGTGCCCGAAACCGCTGCTCAAGGTGCGCGGCCGGCCGCTGATCGTATGGCATATCCTGAACCTGGTACGCGCCGGCATCACCGATATCGTGATCAACCACGCCCACTTGGGGCAAATGATCGAAGAGGCGCTCGGCGACGGCAGCCGCTTCGGCGCCCGCCTCGCCTACTCGGCCGAAGGCTCGGCGCTGGAAACCGCCGGCGGCATCGCGAAGGCGCGTCCGCTGCTGGGCGAGGAACCGTTTGTCGCGGTCGCCGCCGATATCTATTGCCCGCATTTCGATTTCGGGCAGGTGAAGGACGCGCTGCAGGACAATGACCTGTGGGGCAATCCGCACCCGCGCGACAGGCGCGACGTCGCCTGGCTCTACCTGGTGAAGAATCCGCCGCACAACCCGCGCGGCGATTTTGCGCTGCACAGCTTTTCGGTGGCCAACGAAGGCGAGCCGCGCCATACCTTTTCCGGCATCGGCGTCTACCGGCCCGAGATGTTCGACGCGGTGGAATCCGGTCAGAAAGCGGCGCTCGCGCCGATCCTGCGGGAATATGCGGCGCGCGGCCAGGTGGGCGGCGAAATCTACCGCGGCGACTGGACCGACGTCGGTACGCCGGAGCGGCTGGCGCAACTGAACGAATAAAGGAGCATGCTGATGAAATCCTACGCAAACCGGCGGGCCGCGCTGATCGCGCAGATGCACGCGCGCGGCGGCGGCGTGGCGGTGATTCCGACCGCGCCGGAAGTGATGCGCAACCGCGACGCCGATTATCCTTACCGGCACGACAGCTACTTCTACTACCTGTCCGGTTTCACCGAGCCGGAAGCGGTGATCGTGCTGGTGGCCGGGAAATCCGATCGCGCAATCCTGTTTTGCCGAGAAAAGAACCTGGAGCGGGAAATCTGGGACGGCTATCGCTACGGTCCGGAAGCGGCGCGCGAAGCGTTCGGTTTCGACGAGGCGTTCCCGATCGCCGCGCTCGATGCGGAATTGCCGAAACTGATGGAGAACGCGCCGGCGCTGTTCTACGCGATCGGCACCAGCGGCAAGTTCGATGCGCAGGTGCAGGGCTGGCTGCAAACCGTGCGCATGCAGGCCCGCGCCGGCGTGGCGGCGCCGTCCGCGGTGCACGACGTGAACGTGCTGCTGGACGAGATGCGGGTGGTCAAGGATGCCGAGGAAATCGCGATCATGCAGCGCGCCGCCACCATCTCGGGCAACGCGCACCGGCGCGCGATGCGCATTGCGCGCCCGGGATTGCGCGAATACCAGCTGGAAGCGGAACTGCTGCATGAATTCCGCAGTCACGGCTCCCAGTTTCCCGCCTACGGTTCGATCGTCGCCACCGGCGCCAATGCCTGCGTGCTGCACTACCGCGCCAGCGACGCCGAGATCCGCGACGGCGACCTGGTGCTGATCGACGCCGGCTGCGAACTGGACGGCTATGCCTCCGACATCACCCGCACCTTCCCCGCCAGCGGCCGCTTCAGCGCCGCGCAGCAGGCCTTGTACGAGATCGTGCTGGCCGCGCAGGAAGCGGCGATCGCCGAGACCCGGCCCGGCAAGCGCTTCATCGACGGCCACGAGGCGGCGGTGCGGGTGCTGGCCCAGGGCATGCTGGACACCGGCCTGCTCGACAAGGACAAGGTCGGTTCGCTGCAGGACGTGATCGAAAAGGGCGCGTACCGGCAGTTCTACATGCACCGCACCGGCCACTGGCTGGGCATGGACGTGCACGACGTCGGCGATTACCGGGAAGCCGCCGTTGACGGCGCCCAAAAGCCGTGGCGCACGCTGCAGCCGGGCATGGTGCTGACGGTCGAACCCGGCATCTACGTGCGGCCCGAGCCGGGCGTGCCGGAGCAGTTCTGGAACATCGGCATTCGTATCGAAGACGATGCGGTTGTCACCGCCGACGGCTGCGACATCATTACCGCCAGCGCGCCGAAATCGGTCGCCGATATCGAAGCGGTCATGAAGCACTGAGGCGCCGATGCGGTCCGAGCATTGCGGGAATACCCCGGTCGAAATCGCGATTTGCGGCGGCGGCCCGGTCGGGCTGGCGCTGGCGCTGCTGCTCGCCGCCCGCGGCGTGCCGGGCACACGGATTGCCATCATCGATGCGAAGCCGCTGGAACAGGCGACTCGCGACCCGCGTTCGATTGCGCTCTCTTTCGGCAGCACGCAGATACTGGAGCAGGCCGGAGCGTGGCCGGTGGCAGCCGAAGCGATTCACCAGATCCATGTGTCGCGCCGCGGCCGCTTCGGCCGCACGCTGATCGACCGCCGCGAACACGGCGTTCCGGCGCTCGGTTATGTCGCGCGCTACGGCGACCTGGTGGCGCGGCTGGCGGCGGTTGCCGTCAATCGGCACATCCACATGCTGCGCCCGGCGCGAGTGCGTGCCAGCGTCGAGCAAGACGATCGGGTGCAATTGACACTGGAGGATGGCGGCAGCATCGAGGCGGCGGTCATGGTGCAGGCGGAAGGCGGGATGTTTTCCGACCAGCATGCGAAGGCGCTGCATCGCGACTACGAACAGACCGCGTTGATTGCCCATGTCCAATGCTCGGCGCCGATCGCGCACCGCGCCTACGAGCGCTTCACCGACGAAGGCCCGCTGGCGCTGCTGCCGCAGGGCGACGGTTACGCGCTGGTCTGGTGCGCCCGTCCGGCCACCGCCGCGAAGCTGCAGGCATTGACCGAGTCGGCCTTCCTGGAACAGCTGGGACAAGTGTTCGGTTCGCGGCTCGGGCGCTTCACCGCGGTCGGCCCCCGTGCCGCTTATCCATTGGGATTGAATGCGCAGCCGGCCGCGACCGCGCGTTCGGTCGCGATCGGCAATGCGGCCCAGACCCTGCATCCGGTCGCCGGCCAGGGACTCAACCTTGGCCTGCGCGATGCCGCGGTGCTGGCGCGGCTGCTGGCGCAGGACGCCAGTCCACGAGCGCTCGCCGAGTTCGGCCGCCTGCGCGAAACCGACCGCGGTATCACGATCCGCCTCACCGATACCATGGCGCGCATCTTCGCGCGCAGCCCGCAGGACTCGCCGCTGCAGGCAATATTGGGATTGTCGCTGGCGGCGGTCGATACGGTGAAGCCGGCCAGGCGCCTGCTGGCCGAGCACATGATGTTCGGCCAGAGAAAATAAAAAAAGCCGCGCGAACGCGGCTTTGCCCGGACTCCATTGAGTCCGCTGGCGGAGTTCAGGACGCCTTCAACGCCCCAAGCACTTCGTCCAGCATCTTCTTCGCATCGCCGAACAGCATCCGGTTGTTTTCCTTGTAGAACAGCGGATTGTCGACGCCCGCATAGCCGGACGCCATGCTGCGCTTCATCACGATCGAGTGCTTCGCCTTCCACACCTCCAGCACCGGCATGCCGGCGATCGGGCTGTTCGGATCTTCCTGCGCGGCCGGGTTCACGATATCGTTGGCGCCGATCACGATCGCCACATCGGTATCCGGAAAATCCTGGTTCAGCTCGTCCATTTCCATCACGATGTCGTAAGGCACCTTGGCCTCCGCCAGCAGCACGTTCATGTGACCCGGCATGCGCCCGGCCACCGGGTGGATGCCGAAGCGCACGTTCACGCCCTTCTCGCGCAGGTACTGGGTGATTTCATAGACCGTGTGCTGTGCCTGCGCGACCGCCATGCCGTAGCCGGGAACGATGATCACGTTCTTGGCCTCGCGCAGCATTTCCGCGGTTTCGGCGGCGCTCACCGGCACCACCTCGCCGGCCGGTTCCGCCGCGCCGCCGGCAGCCTTCGGCTTGTCGCCGCCGCCACCGAAGCCGCCCGCGATCACGCTAACGAAATTGCGGTTCATCGCGCGGCACATGATGTACGACAGGATCGCGCCGCTCGATCCGACCAGCGCGCCGGTCACGATCAGCAAGTCGTTCGACAGCATGAAGCCGGTTGCCGCCGCCGCCCATCCGGAATAGCTGTTGAGCATCGATACCACCACCGGCATGTCGGCGCCGCCGATCGCCATCACCATGTGAATGCCGAACAGCAGCGCGATCACCGTCATCACGATCAGCGCCGTCATACCGGCACCGGCCGATTCCGCATGCAGGAACTGCGCGCCGAACCAGATCACCGCCAGCAGGCCGACCAGGTTCAGCCAATGCCGGCCGGGCAGCAGCAGCGGCTTGCCGCCGATGCGCGCCGACAGCTTGCCGAACGCGATCAGCGAACCGGCGAAGGTCACCGCGCCGATCAGGATGCCGACATAGATCTCGGTTTCGTGGATCGCGCGTTCGGCGCCGCTGAAGTGCGCGGACGCAGCCGGGTCGATGTAGTTCGCATAGCCGACCAGCGTCGCCGCCAGGCCGACCAGGCTGTGCATCAGCGCGACCAACTCCGGCATCTGCGTCATCTGCACCACGCGCGCCGCGTACAGGCCGATCGCGGCGCCCACCACCATCGCGCCGATGATCCAGCCGAGGCCGGCGGCGGTGACGTGCGGGCCGAAGATCGTGGCCAGCACGGCGATCGCCATGCCGATCATGCCGTACACGTTGCCGCGGCGCGAAGTCTCCGGATTGGACAAGCCGCCCAGGCTCAGGATGAACAGGATGGTCGCTCCCAGGTAGGCGACGGTTGTAAGACTTTCGGACATTTGTCGCTTCCCCTTATTTGCGGAACATCGCCAGCATGCGGCGGGTCACGGCGAAACCGCCGAACATGTTGATCGCAGTGAGCACGATGCCGATCACGGCCAGCCAGCGGATCCAGTCGCCCGGACGCTCGATGCCGCCGGCCAGCGGCGGCGCGATCTGCACCAGCGCACCGATCGCGATGATGCTGGAAATCGCATTGGTCACGCTCATCAGCGGCGTGTGCAAGGCCGGCGTCACGTTCCACACCACCATGTAGCCGACGAAGCAGGCCAGCACGAACACCGTGAAATGGCCGAGGAAGGCCGCAGGCGCATAGGCGCCGATCAGCCAGAAAAGCACCGCCGCGACGCCGAACAGGATCGCGATGCGCGCGCCGGATGCCGGTTCGCCGCCGCCATGCCCGTGCGCCTTCGGCGGCGGCGGAGCGGCGGCCGGCTTGACCGCCGCCGGCGCGGCCGACAGCTTGGGCGGCGGCGGCGGCCAGGTGATGCTGCCCTCCTTGATCACGGTGGTACCGCGGATCACTTCGTCGTCCATGTTGACGTTGATGTTCCCGTCCTTGTTCTTGCACAGCTCTTCGGTCAGCCGCAGCAGGTTGGTCGCATACAGCGTGCTGGACTGGCGCGCCAGCCGGCTCGGCAAGTCGGTATAGCCGATGATGGTGACGCCGTGCCGCACCACCACCGCCCCCGGTTCGGTCAGCTCGCAATTGCCGCCCTGCTCGGCGGCCAGGTCGACGATCACGCTGCCCGGACGCATCGATTGCACCATCTCGGCGGTGATCAGCTTGGGCGCCGGCTTGCCGGGAATCAGCGCGGTGGTGATGATGATGTCCACGTCCTTCGCCTGCTTCGCGAAAGTCTCGCGCTGGGCTTTCTGGAAGCCTTCGCTCATCACCTTCGCGTAGCCGCCGACGCCGGAGCCTTCCTCCGTATAGTCGACGGCGACGAACTCGCCGCCCATCGACTTGACTTGGTCGGCCACTTCGGGGCGGGTGTCGTTGGCACGTACGATCGCGCCCAGGCCGGAAGCGGCGCCGATCGCGGCGAGGCCGGCAACGCCGGCGCCGATCACGAACACCTTGGCCGGCGGCACCTTGCCGGCGGCGGTGATCTGGCCGGTGAAGAAGCGGCCGAAATGATGCGCGGCCTCGATCACCGCCCGATAGCCGGCGATGTTCGCCATCGAACTCAATGCGTCCATCTTCTGCGCGCGCGACATGCGCGGCACGCTGTCCATGGCGAGCACGGTCGCCCGCTTGGCAGCCAGTTGCTGCATCAGTTCCGGGTTCTGCGCCGGCCAGATGAAGCTGACCAGGGTGCCGCCCTCGCGCAGCAGGCCGACTTCCTGCGGCAGAGGTCCGCGTACCTTGAACACGATATCCGCTGCGGCCCACAACTCGGCGGCACTGTCGAGGATGCGCGCACCGGCGGCGCGGTAGCTATCGTCGCTGAAATTGGCGGCATCTCCGGCGCCGCTTTCGACCGCGACCGAAAAACCCAGCTTGAGGAGCTTCTCGACCACGTCCGGGACAGTCGCAACGCGCCGTTCCCCGGGAAATATTTCCTTCGGTACTCCGATCATGAGAGGCATTTGTTTTCCCCTGGTTATGTGAAATATCTGTCAGTGCAGAGCATCTGCGGCCCCACTCGCCAATGCTCCGATGATCCGTTTGCCTTTTCCTCTGCCAACAGGCAATGGCGACGGCGTCAACGCTCCTCGGCCATCGAATGCGTCATCGCCCCGAACCGGCCGCAAATCCGGTCTGCCCGGAAGCCTCATGCAAATCTTACACGGAAAACAAAAAATAGCACAATCGTTCTTTTTTGAATTTTCCCCTCCGCCCTATGCCGTTAAAAGGATGGCGCGAGCCGATGCCCGCTCGTACCGGTGCAATCAAAGGATAATCGAAAAGATGACAATCCATTAAAAAATAGCGAGTGTTTCCTGTTGCGGGGGAAGATTCCGGAGGAGACGGCTGCGCGAGCCTGGAGCGGTTCACGTGCGGAAGATCAACGAGCGGTATCGTTCATTGCAGATAATTCCTGACTTCAACGTTCCTGCTCCTGGCACCGCCTCCCGGCAAACGCCGCAAGTCCGGCCATGGACGCGACGCACGGTAAAATGTCGCGCTACTTCAAGGGAAATCATGTCTGACGTCTGGAAACCTTCTGTTACCGTTGCCGCCATCATCGAACGCGAGGGGCGCTTCCTGCTGGTCGAAGAGGAAACGAGCGACGGCATTCGCTTCAATCAACCGGCCGGCCATCTCGATCCCGGCGAATCGTTGAGTACGGCGGTCGCGCGCGAAACGCTGGAAGAAGCCGCGCACGACTTTACCGCGACCGCGCTGGTCGGCGTCTACATGTCCCGCTACGTATCGTCGCGCACCGGCCGCGAAGTGACCTACCTGCGCTTCGCGTTCGCCGGAGAGCTGGGCCGCCAGCATGACCGGCCGCTCGACGAAGGCATCCTGCGCACTGTCTGGATGAGTTACGATGAACTGCTCGCGTCGCGGGAAAAACACCGCAGCCTCCTGGTTCTGCGCTGCGTCGACGACTATCTTGCCGGGCAGCGGGCTCCGTTATCGATGCTTTACACCCACCCCAGCGCGGTAGGAGTGTTCAGTGGCGAGTAAGCGTGTCGTCATCGGCATGTCAGGCGGCGTCGATTCGTCGGTATCGGCCTGGCTGCTGAAGGAGCAGGGTTACGAGGTGATCGGCCTGTTCATGAAAAACTGGGAAGACGATGACGATTCCGAATACTGCTCGTCGCGCCAGGACTGGATCGACGCGGCCAGTGTTGCCGACGTGGTCGGGGTCGACATCGAGGCGGTCAATTTCGCGGCCGAATACAAAGAGCGCGTGTTCTCGGAATTCCTGCGCGAATACCAGGCGGGCCGCACGCCGAACCCGGACGTCCTGTGCAATGCCGAAATCAAGTTCAAGGCCTTTCTCGATCACGCGTTCCAGCTCGGCGCCGACCTGATCGCAACCGGCCATTACGCTCGCGTGCGCCAACTGGAGCACGGGCCGCAGGCCGGGCAATTCCAGTTGCTGAAGGCGGTCGACGCAAGCAAGGACCAGAGCTATTTCCTGCACCGGCTGAACCAGAATCAGTTGTCGAAGACGCTGTTCCCGCTGGGCGAAATACCGAAATCGGAAGTGCGCCGGATTGCCGAGCGCATTGGCCTGCCGAACGCGAAAAAGAAGGATTCCACCGGAATCTGCTTCATCGGCGAGCGGCCGTTCCGGGACTTCCTGAACCGCTACCTGGCATACCGGCCGGGGCCGATGAAAACCGCCGATGGCACCACCGTCGGCACCCACGTGGGCCTGAGCTTTTATACGCTGGGCCAGCGCAAGGGCATCGGTCTGGGCGGAGTGAAGGCCTACCAGAATGACAATGGCGATGGCGGCGCCTGGTATGTCGCCCGCAAGGACGTCGAAAACAATACCTTGTACGTGGTGCAGGGGCACGACCATCCCTGGCTGCAATCCTTGTCCCTGCATGCGTCGCAGACAAGCTGGGTGGCGGGTGCGCCACCGGATGATGCGACGACACTGTCGGCCAAAACACGCTACCGCCAAGCCGATGTGCCGTGCACGATCCACACTGACGACGAAAATTTTTCGCTGACGTTTCCGCAGGCGCAGTGGGCGGTCACTCCCGGCCAATCCGCTGTACTGTATGACGGCGAGGTTTGCCTGGGAGGGGGAATTATTGATGAAGCCGGGCCGCCGACGTCGTAGTCGGTTCTGCAGATCTCCAGCGACCTTTCATGATGCTAAAGCTTCCACTCTCCGGGATGTCCATATAAGGGTATAAGGGCGGACTTAGCTAAACCTCTCCATCCTGAGCGCTTCCGTACAGAAGCGACAGGATGGAGACGAAGCCAATGAAAATTTCTTTAAAGCAATTACATCAGTGCACCTCCCCCATTCTGCAGTCCTCCCGATAACTGCAGATTCTGGCTAGTGGTACCGAACTCCGGCGTCGCTAACAAGGCTTGAGCTGCGTTTAACGAAACAGCAGATAAATTTCCATCTTTCGCATACTGATAAGCCAGGTCACCGCCAATGGCAGCCGTATCGCTACCGGCAAGATGGAAATCAAGCAAGGCATTCGATAAATCCCAGCTGGTAAGGGTCGGCGTTGCAACGCGGGCCTGATCGAACGCAGTGACCAAACCATCGAAATTGAACTGTTCGATTTTCTGGTTATTGATTTCACTGGACGAGGCTGGGTCGTAGTCACTGGTTCCGTCGATCACTACTTGCAAATTTGCGACGCTATGGTTATTGGCGCTTGCATACCAATCCTTGAAGGTGATCTGATCTCCGTCGCTGCCGGTTTTCAGGATCAAGTCGTTCCCGGCCTTCGCCAGGGATAGATCAGCATAAGTGATGCCATGTCCAAGTGACACTGTGTTGTTCTTGCCAATGTTCGCTGCCACCAAATCTTGTCCATCTCCTTGATTGAACGCGAGAATGCCGTAACCGCTACTGGTAGTGATACTGTCGTTGCCGGAGCCGCCCGCGAAGAATTGCCGCCCCTCACTTCCGATCAGGGTATCGTCACCTTCACCGCCATCGAGCAGGTCATTGCCGGCATGGC
>CBIHOK010000029.1:0-27433 GCA_966211575.1 uncultured Noviherbaspirillum sp. | reverse complement strand
TTTGCCTTGCGGACGAGGAGACCAGACCATGCTGCAACACGTAAAGGGAATGCCCAAGCTGAATGACGCCGCCCTGCTGCGCGACCAGGCCTACCTGAACGGCGCGTGGGTCGGTGCCGGCGACACTTTCGACGTCACCAATCCGGCCGATGGCGCCACCATTGCCACGCTGCCCAACCTCGGCGCCGACCATGCACAGGCGGCCATCGCTGCCGCGCAGGCGGCGTTCCCGGCCTGGGCGGCCCGGACCGCGAAAGAGCGCGCGGTGGTGATGCGCAAATGGTTCGAGTTGCTGATCCTGCACGCATCCGACCTGGCGACGCTGATGACCGCCGAACAGGGCAAGCCGCTGCCGGAAGCGAAAGGCGAGGTGGTGTACGGCGCCAGCTTCGTCGAATGGTTCGCGGAAGAAGCCAAGCGCGTGTCTGGCGACGTGATGGCGTCCACCTGGAGTGACAAGCGGATGGTGGTGCTGAAGCAGCCGATCGGCGTATGCGCGGCGATCACGCCGTGGAACTTCCCGATCGCGATGATCACCCGCAAGGTCGCGCCGGCAATCGCCGCCGGCTGCACGATCGTGATCAAGCCGGCCGAGCAGACGCCACTGTCGGCGCTGGCGCTGGCCGAACTGGCGCAGCGCGCCGGCTTTCCGCCCGGCGTTCTCAACGTTCTCACCGCCGACTCGCAGCGTTCGATAGAGATCGGCAAGGTATTGTGCGACAGCCCGGTCGTGCGCCACCTGTCGTTCACCGGTTCGACCCCGGTGGGCCGCATCCTGATGCAGCAGAGCGCGCCGACCGTGAAGAAGCTGGCGCTGGAACTCGGCGGCCATGCGCCGTTCATCGTATTCGGCGATGCCGACCTGGACGCGGCGGTCGAAGGCGCGCTGGCCTCGAAATACCGTAATGCCGGCCAGACCTGCGTCTGCACCAACCGTTTCTACGCGCACGAATCGATCTACGATGCATTCGTCGAGAAGCTGGCTGCCGGCGCCGCGAAGATCGCGGTCGGCAACGGTTTCGAGCAAGGCGTCGCGCAAGGCCCGCTGATCGACGCGCAGGCGATGGCGAAAGTGGAAGACCATGTGGCCGATGCGCTGGCAAAAGGCGCGAAGCTGCTGACCGGCGGCAAGCCGCATGCGCTGGGCGGCAACTTCTACGAACCGACGGTGCTGGCGAACGTGAGCAGCGACATGAAGATCATGCGCGAGGAAACCTTCGGGCCGGTCGCGCCCGTGATCCGGTTCAAGACCGACGAGGAAGCGGTCGCGGCCGCCAACGACACCGAATTCGGCCTCGCCAGCTATTTCTATTCGCGCGACATCGGCCGTATCTGGCGCGTCGCCGAACAGCTCGACTACGGGATGGTGGGCATCAACACCGGCCTCATCTCGAACGAGGTCGCGCCGTTCGGTGGCGTCAAGCAGTCAGGGCTGGGACGCGAAGGCTCGAAGTACGGGATCGACGAATACCTGGAGATGAAATACCTCTGCATCGGTGGGATTTGAACCACGGCGACCACGGCGGACACGGCGAAAAACCGATCCGTGTTCGCCGTGGTCAAACAAAAAAGGCAGAGGATATCCTTCTGCCTTTTTCGTTCCAGCTATCGTCCCGCTTACTTGCGCATCGCTTCCAGGTCGTGCTGCAGTTCCTTGATCAGCTCGACATGGCCTTCGGACGCGAACTTCTGCATCGCCGGGCGCACCATCTCGCGCATGCGTGCCAGTTCCTTGTCGCTCACCACGGTCACCTGCATGCCTTCCTTCTTCAGGAAATCAAGCGCCTTGACCGCTTCCGCGCGGCTGTCCTGGCGCTCGAACTGGCGCGAAGCGGCGGCCGACTGCTCGATTGCCTTCTTTTCGTCGGCCGACAGGCCATCCCACCACTTCTTGCTGGCCAGCACGATCCACGGGCTGTACACGTGCTTGGTCAGCGACAGGTACTTCTGCACTTCGTAGAACTTGCTCGACTTGATCGTGTTGACCGGATTTTCCTGGCCATCGACCGTCTTGGTTTCCAGCGCGGTGAACAGTTCGGAGAACGACAGCGGCACCGCGTTCGCGCCGAAGTTGTTGAACATGTCGATGTAGACCGGGTTCTGCATCACGCGCAGCTTGACGCCTTTCAGGTCTTCCATCTTCGCGATCGGGTGCTTGGAGTTGGTCAGGTTGCGAAAGCCGTTTTCCCAGTACACCAGGCCGACCAGACCCTTGTCCTGCAGCTTGGCTGCCAGCTTCTGGCCGAACGGGCCGTCCAGAATCGCGTCCGCTTCCTTTTCATTGGCGAACACGAACGGCAGGTCGTACACGCCGAAGTCGCTGACGATGCCGACCAGCGTCGCGGTCGATCCCACCATCATTTCCTGGGCGCCGCCGATCAGCGCATTCTGCATCTGGATGTCGCTGCCCAGGCTGGCATTGCCGAAGCCTTTCGCCTTGAGCTTGCCGCCGGTGCGCTTGGCCAGGTCTTCGGAAAAGAATTTCACCGCGCGGCCCTGGTTGCTGTCTTCCGCCAGGCCGTAGCCGAAGCGGATGATGCGCGGCTTGTAGTCGGCCGCATGGGCGGCGGTCACGGCTGCGGCGGACGCGGTCAGCGTCAGGGCGATTGCGATCGATCTTACGAGTTGCTTCATGACTCCTCCTTTGATTATCAACTAAACCAGGCCATCGGTACGGTAATCAGCCCGGGGAAAACAATGAACAGCACAATCAGCAGGATGTACGCGACCAGGAACGGCCAGATGCCCTTGGTTGCGCTTTCCAGTGAAATCTTCGCGACGCCGCACACCACGTTGAGCACGGTGCAGACCGGCGGATGGATCAGGCCGAGGGTGCCGACCAGCACGAACATCACGCCGAAATAGGTCGGGTCGATGCCGGCCTTGGCCGCCAGCGGCATCAGCACCGGCGCCATCACCAGGATGGTGGGCGTCAGGTCCATCACGGTGCCGATCGCGAGCAGCAGCAGCATCACCGCGCCCATCAGGATGCGCGGATCGTGCATCAGCGGCGCCAGCAGTTCGCTCACCTGTTCCGGCAGGTCGGCCAGCGTCACCATGTAGGAGGCGACCAGCGCGCCGGCGACCAGGAACATCACCGTGCTGGTGGTGCGAGAGGCGGCCACCAGCAGTTCGACCAGGTCCTTGAACTTGACTTCGCGGTAGACGAACAGGCTGACGAACAGCGAATACACGGCGGCCACCACCGCCGCTTCGGTCGGCGTGAAGATGCCGCCGCGCAGGCCGCCGATGATGATCACCGGCAGCATCAGCGCCCACAGCCCGTCGACCAGCGCATGGCGGCGCTCGGCCCACGAGGCTTTCGGCTGCGGCTTGACCCGCATCTTGCGGGCGAGCACGGCCCATACGCCAATCAACGTCACTCCCATCAGCACACCCGGCGCGATACCGGCCAGGAACAGCTTGCTGATCGAGATATTGGTGGTGACGCCGAAAATGATGAACGACATCGACGGCGGGATGATCGGCGCGATGATGCCGCCGGACGCGATCAGGCCGGCCGAGCGCGGCACCGGGTAGCCGTGGTCGCGCATCATCGGCACCAGCAGTGTCGCCAGTGCCGCGGTGTCGGCGATCGCGGAACCGGACAGGCTGGCCAGCAGCACCGAGGCGCCGATCGCGACATAGCCGAGTCCGCCCTGGATATGGCCGACCAGGCTGACCGCGAGATTGATGATGCGGCGCGAGATGCCGCCGGCATTCATCAGCTCGCCGGCCAGGATGAAGAACGGCACCGCCATCAGCGGGAAGTTGTCGGCGCCGGCAAGCAGGTTTTGCGCAACCAGCTGGGCGTCGAAGAAGTTGAGCTGATACATGAGCGCGACGCCGGTCAGCATCAGCGCGAATGCGATCGGCATGCCGATTGCCATCAGCACCACCAGGGATCCGAGAAAGACGGCGAGTGTCATTCCGATACTCCTTCGGCAGCGGCGACGTTTTCCGGCGCTTCGCCGGGCACCATCGCGCGGTTGTCGTTGCGGACGATGCGCCACAGGTTGACCGCGACGATCACGATCATCGAGGCCGCGCAGACCAGGCCGGCCGACGCCATGAACGCGGTCGGATAGTGCATCACGGTGGAATAGGTATGCAGACCGATCTGGCTTTGCTCCCAGCTTCCTTTCAGGAACAGCCACAGGCCGTACAGCATCAATAGGTGGCTGACCACGGCGCAGGCGCGCCGCGCGCCGCGCGGCAGCCGCGCCTGCAGAATCTCCACGCCGAGATGGGCGTGCCGGCGCAGCGCCAGGATTGCGCCCAGGAAGATCAGCCAGACGAACATCAGGCGCGACAGCTCCTCGGCCCAGGCAAAACCGGAATTGAATGCATAGCGCAGCACGACGTTGCCGAATATCAGCACCACCATCACGGCCAGCGCCAGCGCCATCAGCCACTCGACCAGGCGCTCCGCACGCGGAACAAATCGTTTCATCGCCTATGCCTCCTTTCGGTTGTCGTAGTAATCGAACACTTGGTCAACCAGCGTAGCGGGCGGATTGCGGATGTCGAGCTGCAGGCCGCGTTCGTCCGCTGCCAGCGGCTCCAGGTCGCGAAACTGGCTGTCGAGCAGCTTGACCGGCATGAAATGGCCGCTGCGGGCCTGCATGCGCGAAGCGATCAGTTCGCGGTCACCGCTCAGGTGCACGAACACGAGGCCGGGATCGCCCTCCCGCAGCACGTCGCGGTAACGCCGCTTCAGCGCCGAGCAGGACAACACCAGGCCGCGACCGGCGTTGGCAGCGTCGCGTATGCGCGCCTGCAGGAGCAGCAGCCAGCCGTGGCGATCGGCATCGTCGAGCGGAATGCCGGCCGCCATCTTTTCGATGTTGGCGGGCGAATGGTCGCTATCCCCCTCAAAATGGGGAACGCCGAGACGCGTTGCCAGCAATTGCCCGACTTCGCTCTTGCCGCAGCCGCTGACGCCCATGACGACCCAGCGCCTCTGCATATCTGCTTCGTTGTTCGATGTGTGATTCATTTCGCGTTCGCGAGTCTCTACTTGATTGGAGCGCCGGTGTTTTATTCAGGCTGCTGTTTTTCAGTGTTATTCTTGGCTTTGCTGTCAATGTTAGCGCTAACATTGGAGCGGATTTTAAACTCGTTCACACATTTGTAAAGAACTTTCGATGGCGCGATGCAGCAAATCCTGGCCCGAAGAAAACCTGTTCTCTCAGGCAAGCATGCCGTGTTGCACGCCCCACCCGATTCGGGTAAAACGCTCGTTCATGTCCACTCGCAAACCCCGCTCCACCCACTCCGGCCGCGTCACCCTCAGCGAGATCGCGGCCCGCGTCGGCACCAGCGCGATCACGGTATCGCGCGCGATCAACACGCCGCACCTGGTGTCGGAAGAGTTGCGCGCGCAGATACAGGCGGCGATCTCGGAACTGGGTTACCTGCCGAACCGGGCGGCGCGCGCGCTCGCATCGGCCCGCTCGGACAGCGTCGCGGTACTGATTCCCTCGCTGTCGAACACAGTGTTCATCGAGCTGCTGGAAGGGGTGCGCGACGTGCTGCACGTGATCGGCTACCGGATGCTGATCGGCGACACCCGCTATTCGCCGGATGAAGAGGAAAGCCTGCTGCGCGCCTATCTCGAACATTCGCCGGACGGCATCCTGGTGACCGGGCTGGACCAGACGTCGGCCACGCGCCAGCTCCTCGCGCGCAGCGCGATCCCGGTGGTGTACATGATGGAAATTGCGCAGTCCGCGCCCTATGCCGTGGGTTTCGGCCAGTTCGAGGCGGGCCAGGCCATCACCCGCCACTTGCTGGAACGCGGCTATCGCCGCATCGGCTTTCTCGGCGCCCAGCTCGACCCGCGCGTAATGGAACGCCTGGCCGGCTACCGGGCGGCGCTGCAGGAGGCGGGACTGCCGTATCCGGCCGGCGAGATTTTCGATCCGCGGCCTTCATCCATCGGCCTCGGCGTCTCGCTGCTGGAGCAGCTGCAGCACCAGGCGCCGGACTGCGACGCGGTGTTCTGCTGTAACGACGACCTGGCGCACGGCGTATTGTTCGAATGCCTGCGGCGCGGCATTCGTGTACCGCAGCAACTCGCGGTAGCCGGCTTCAACGATCTGGCAGCCTCGTCCTGGATCTGCCCCACCCTGACCACGATCGCAACGCCGCGTTACGACGTCGGCCATGCGGCGGCCTCGATGCTGCTGCAGCTGATGCGCGGAGAAGTGCCGGCTCCGGCACGCGTCGATGTCGGGTTTTCCCTGGTGGTACGCGAAAGCACCTGAAACGCCCGAAACGTCCGGCCGAGCGGCTATCTTGAATCCAGCGGCGGCCTCCCGGCCGCTTCCCGGCTGCGTCCGGGCCCTGCTTCCGCCAGCCACTCCGCCCTGCACCAGCAGTCATTTTCATCGACATAGCCGAAATAGCGCGCCGCGCAAATCGTCGACAGCCCGGAAACCAGCGCCACCAGCAAATCCAGCAGCACGTCGATGCCGGGGTCCCCGCTCAATCGCCACGCCGGCAACACCCACCATGCTTGCCGGCCATCGCCGAACAGGCTGGCCAGCATGATGATGCCGGCCGCAAGCGTGCCGTAGGCCACCGCCAGGTAGCCGATCAAATTCAATACCCAGTAGGCTTTCTCCGCCCCGGTGCAGGCTCCGCCCAAACCACGCAATTGAGCGGGAATCACACGCACTGCCAGCATTACGCCGAGCGGAACGATCCAGAGCGAAAGAAATGCATAGTCCATTTTTTTCCGGAGGCGGTGCTGACGCACTGCCAGTCAAGAATGCAAACCGCCAGCTTATCTCAAGCAGGAAGATTTTTAAACCGTTAAGGATATTATTATCTTATTTGGTTGATTCCATGGGCGAAGACCTACCGCAGAATGCGGGCATGCCCACCAACGAGGAAAAATCCGCGTTTTCCAGGAGACTGGAACTCGCATTGCGACGCAGTCCGGAACCGGTGCAAGGGGCGACCGAACTCGCGCTGCGCTTCAATCTGCGCTACCGCGGCAATGCGGTCTCGGCGCAAACCGCCCATAAATGGCTGACCGGCCGGGCGATTCCGACCCCCGACAAACTGGCAACCCTCGCCGCCTGGCTCAACGTCAGTGAGCACTGGCTGCACTATGGACCGCCGCCCGCCCCGCCCTCGCCGGCCTCGGTATTGAAGGCGCGACAACCGCAGGCGGACTACCAGCCGACCGCCGCCGGCACCGCGTCCCCGGAGGCGCTGGCACTCGCGCTCCGGATCCAGTCGCTACCGTCGCACCAGCGCTATCTGCTGGAAGAACTGGTGGAGCAGTTGCAAGCTTCCGCCTGACCGTCCTTTCTTCCGATACCTCTTCCAAGACTCTGCGCCGACTGCACCGCCGTCGCTGCGGTGGTCAGGTGTTTGCTTCAATTGCAACACCTGCAAAATCGGGATATCCGGCCCACTCGCAACTTGCTAAAATGAAAATTATCTAAAACATAACTGCACGACATCATGCGCCTGTGCCGACCGAGAGAACTCTGCTGGACAGCCTTGCTCCTGTCCGCCTTACCGGTAACCGGCACCTACGCCGCCGGTCTCGGTGCACTGAATCTGCAGTCGGCGCTGGCCGAACCGCTGCGTGCCAGCATTCCGCTGTTGGGCCAGCCGCGTCTCGACGGAGCGCATTGCATCAGCGCCAGGCTCGCGGCGCTGGACGGCACGCAACTGGCCATCGCATCAGCCCATCTGGAATCCGGTGCGCAGGCAAGCATGATCCGGCTGCGCACCGAGCGCGGGATAAACGAGCCGGTGGTAAACATCGTGGTGGACATCGGCTGCGGCGTCTCGCTGCACCGGCAATACCAGGTGCTGCTGGATCCGGTCGGCTTCTTGCCCGCGGCGCTGCCGCCGCAAAGCGCGCCTGCGCGGAAAGCAGTGCACTCCGCTCCCGCGCATCACGTCGCGCCCCAAAAGAAACACAGGCATCCCCACGCGGCGCGCAATCCGGCGCCATCCGCCGACGTCCGGGCACCGCACCATGCCATGCTCCGTCCGCATCCACAGGAAACGCTTCCGGCGAAACCGCCGCACAGCGTACTGCGCCTCGGGCCGACCGATAGCGTGGCGGTGTACCACGCGCCGCGCCTGCACCTGCGCCTGTCGGATCACTTGACGCGGCCGCCGGCACCGGAAGCTGCGCCGCCGATACCGGCTTCCGAACCGGTTGCGCCCACCGCTGCGCGGAGCGACCAGGAACCCGAGCAGCGCGTGCAGCGCCTGCTGGACAGCCTGGAGGCCGAAGCCGCCAGCCTGCGCATCGAAACCGCCCGCATCAAGCAGGAGAACAGCGCGTATCGAAGCGCGCTGGAAGGCAAGCACAACGATTCGCTCAACTGGATCAAGGGCCTGGGCCTGCTGCTGCTTGCCTGCGTCGTCGCCGTCGGCTGGCTGCTGTGGCGCGTGATAACGATGAAGCAAAGCGCACCGCATCCCTGGCACGAATTGTTTTCCACCCAGGAAGCCAACACCATCGATTCGGCGCTCATGGCCGGCAACACCGAATTCAGCACCACGGCATTGGACCTGTCGGAATTGCGTACCGAGCAATTCGATACGGTAACAAGCAATTCGAATGGCCAGTCCCTCACCGACTCGCTTGCCCGGTCCGATAGGGCGCCCGATGCGGCGCTGCCGGCGCCGCAATCGGAACCGGCAACAACGCGGCCCCCCTCCGATGCGCCGCCCCTGCTTCCGGAACCCGTACCTGCAGCGCCCGAACACCGCGTTCCCTCGCGACGGTCGCATGCAACGGCTGCCGCGACGGAGCACGATGCGTCCAGCCTGAAAGCGGAAGAAGTCTCGGACGTGATGGAGCTGGTCCAGGTCTGGATGACGCTGAACGCGCCCGAGAAGGTGCTCGAGTTGCTGAAGCCATTCAGCGACGTGGAGCAGCCGGAATCGCCGCTGCCCTGGCTGTGCCTGCTCGACGTCTACCGCGCGCTCGGCGACCGCCCCAAGTACGAAGCGATCCTCGAACGCATCAAGACCATCTTCAATGTCAAGCTCGCGCCGTGGACGCCGTTGCCGTATGTCGAGCCGCCGAAAGTGTTGTCCGATTTCCCGCACGTGATAGAGGAAATCGTCGACCGCTGGCAAGCCGGCGACGTGGTGCCCTACCTGAAGCGCCTGCTGGTGGACGATCGCGACGGAACCCGGCATGGTTTCGATTTGCCGGTCTACCGCGACATCCTGCAACTGATCGACATCGCCGGCGGCGCCGGCCGGCTGGAAGAGGATGAAGTGATGCCGGAGGGCGCCTATCGGCTGCTGTTCGGCCGGCGCGAACAGGCAATGGACATCGCGGGCACCCCGGAGCGGCGCGCCGCCCGGACACCGGCCAAGAGCGCCACATCCGCGCAGTTGCCGACCCGTCCGCGCTACATCACGCCATCCTGCGAACGGAAGATTGCAAGGTCGGCCAACAGGATTGCCCCAACATCGGCGTCCGCCTCCTCACCGCCCGCTGTGCCCGCACGGACGCAACCGGAGCCGACCGCAACCACCGGTGCGCCGCCGACACGAGCGCCGGAAAACAAGGACGTATCCCGTGACGCCTCGGCCGTTGCGCATTTCGGCAACGACCCTGACATGACGCCGATGATGATCAAGCTGCACCTTGCCACCGCCTACAAGGATATCGGCGACAAGGAAGGCGCCTGCCTGCTGCTCGACGAGGTCATTCACGAGGGAACGCCGGAACAATCCGCACAGGCGCGCAAGCTGCTGGCCCAGCTCGCGTGACGGAGGCAGGGTTGCGTGCAGGTCATGCGGGGCCGTCATCCCGGTTTGCAAGCCCGGTGAAAACCCGCGTAAAATGCGGGTTCCGCGGGTGTAGCTCAATGGTAGAGCAGAAGCTTCCCAAGCTTACGACGAGGGTTCGATTCCCTTCACCCGCTCCAGGTCAGGCACCGAACCGGTGCCTTTTTTATTGCGCCGGCTTTTTTGCGCCGACTTTTCTTTCCGAACCAAGCATGTCCGACCAGCAATCCCCCGACAGCCGCGCCACCATGCTGTACGACCCGACCGAACGCCGCATCCGCAGCTTCGTCACGCGGGCGGGCCGCTTATCGAGCGCCCAGGCGCGTGCGCTGGAGACGCTGGGGCCGCGCTTTTGCATCCCCTATGACAAGGCACCGTTCGATTTCACATCCGCGTTCGGCCGTAGCGCGCCGACCATACTGGAAATCGGCTTTGGCATGGGTGACACCACCGCGGCGATCGCCGCCGGCATGCCGGACAAGGATTTCATCGGGGTCGAGGTGCATACGCCGGGAGTCGGGAGCCTGCTGAAGCTGATCGGCGAGCAGCAGCTCGGCAACCTGCGCCTGATCCAGCACGATGCATTCGAAGTGGTCACGCACATGATCGCGCCGGGGTCGCTGGCAGGCGTGCACGTGTTCTTCCCCGACCCCTGGCACAAGGCACGCCACAACAAGCGGCGCCTGATCCAGACGCCGTTCGTCGCGCTGCTGGCGTCGCGTATCGCGCCCGGCGGCTACCTGCACTGCGCGACCGACTGGCAGGAATACGCGGAACAGATGCTGCAGGTGCTGGGCGAAGAACCCACGCTGGAAAACACCGCCGACGGCTATGCGCCGCGCCCGGCCTACCGGCCGGTCACCAAGTTCGAGAACCGCGGCTTGCGGCTCGGGCACGGGGTATGGGACCTGGTGTTCGTCAAGCGCGCCGGCTGACTACGCCAGTTTTACCTGACTCAAACCATTTCCGCGATCAGCGAAACGATTTCCTCGCCATAGGTTTCCAGCTTCTTCTCGCCCACGCCCGACACATTGCGCAAGTCGTCGAGCGAAGCCGGCTTGTTCTTCGCGATTTCGCGCATCGTCGCGTCGTGGAAGATCACGTAGGCCGGCACGTTGTGCTTGCGCGCGGTTTCCACACGCCACCAGCGCAGCTTGTCGAAAATCGCCTGCTCGTCGGCTGTCAGTGTGCTCTCCACATAATCCTTCGCCCGCGTCGACTGGCGCCGCTGCCGCACCGGCTTCTGGTACTGGCGCAACTGCACCTGGCGTTCGCCGCGCAGCACCGGACGCGCTTCCTCGGTCAGCTTCAGCGAACCGTAGGCGTCGTGGTCGACCATCACCAGCCCCAGCGCGATCGCCTGGCGCAGGATCGCGCGCCATTCGGCCTCGCCGGTTTCGCTGCCGATACCGAAGGTGGATAGCTTGTCATGGCGCCACTGCCTGACCTTGTCGGAATCGGTTCCGCGCAACACGTCGATCACGTGGCCGGCGCCGAAGCGCTGCTCGACGCGGTAAATGGTCGACAACAGTTTCTGCATCTGCACGGTGCCGTCGAACGAGACCGGCGGTGTCAGGCAGGTATCGCAGTTGCCGCAGGGTCCGGACGGCTGACCGAAATAATCGAGCAGGCGCACGCGCCGGCAGTTCAGGGTTTCGCACAGGCCCAGCATCGCGTCCAGCTTGGCGGTCTGCACCCGCTTGAAGGTCTCGTCCGCTTCCGATTCGTCGATCATGCGGCGCTGCTGCACCACGTCCTGCAAGCCGTATGCCATCCAGGCGTCGGCCGGCAAGCCGTCGCGGCCGGCGCGCCCGGTTTCCTGGTAATAGCCTTCTATGCTCTTCGGCAAGTCGAGGTGGGCGACAAAACGTACGTCGGGCTTGTCGATGCCCATGCCGAACGCGATCGTCGCCACCATCACGATTGCCTCCTCGCGCAGGAAGCGCGCCTGGTTCGCGGTGCGCTTCCCGATTTCCATGCCGGCGTGGTAAGGCAGCGCGGTCACGCCGTGCGCGTTCAGGAATTCGGCGGTTTCCTCGACCTTCTTGCGCGACAGGCAATAGACGATGCCGGCCTCGCCCGCGTGCTCTTCCTGGATGAAATCGAGCACCTGCTTGCGGCCGTTGGTCTTTTCGACGATCTGGTAACGGATGTTGGGCCGATCGAACGACGATACGAACTGGCGCGCCTCGTCGAGCTGCAGGCGATGCGCGATTTCGGCCCGGGTCTGTGGATCGGCGGTCGCGGTCAGCGCGATGCGCGGCACCTGCGGATAGCGCTCATGCAATACCGACAGGCGGATGTATTCGGGCCGGAAGTCGTGGCCCCATTGCGATACGCAGTGCGCCTCGTCGATCGCGAACAGCGCGATGTTCGACGCATCCAGCAGTTCCAGGCAGCGCGGCGTCATCAGCCGTTCCGGGGCGACGTAGATCAGGTCCAGCTCGCCGTTGCGGACCCGGCGCTCGGTACGCATCGCCTCGTCGAAGCTCTGGGTCGAATTGAGGAAGGCGGCGCGCACGCCCACTTCGGCCAGCGCGTCCACCTGGTCCTGCATCAGCGCGATCAGCGGCGACACCACCACGCCGACGCCGTCGCGCAGGATGGCGGGGATCTGGTAGCACAGCGACTTGCCGCCGCCGGTCGGCATCAGCACCAGCGCATCGCCGCCGCCCGCGACGTGGCCGACGATGTCGGCCTGCTGGCCGCGGAACGACGGGTAACCGAAAATGGTTTGCAGGACGTCCAGTGCCCTGCGGTCGATGGAATCGGACATCCGGCTATTTTATGCCGCCCAGGTCACCCAGTGGGTGTAAGCAGTAACGAGAACGATGAGGCCGAACACGATCCGGTACCAGGCGAATACCGAAAAGTCATGCGAGCTGATGTAGCGCAGCAGCCATCGCACGCAGATGAAGGCCGATACGAAAGCGGCAACGGTGCCGATGCCGAACAGGTCGAGATCCGAGGCCGAGAGCGCGGCGCGTTCCTTGTACAAGGAATAAAAGGTCGCGGCGAACAGCACCGGGATCGCCAGGAAGAAAGAAAACTCGGTGGCGGCCTTGCGCGACAAACCGATCAGCAGGCTGCCCATGATGGTGGCGCCTGAACGGCTGGTGCCGGGAATCAGCGCGAACGCCTGCGCGCAACCGATCTTGAACGCATCCATCATGCTCATGTCGTCGACCGACTGCACCCGCGCCACCAGCGGCTTCGCCTTGTGCCGGCGTTCTACCCAGAGAATGAACAAGCCGCCGATGATGAACGCCAGCGCCACCGGAACCGGCGCAAACAGGACGGCGTTGATTTTCTTGTGAAACAGCAGACCCAGCACGGCTGCCGGCAGGAACGCGATCAGCAGGTTCAGTGCGAACTTCTGGGCCTTGCGATCGTTGAACAGGCCGGCCAGCACCTGCCCGATCTTGACCCGGAATTCCCAGCACACGGCAAAAATTGCGCCGGCCTGGATCACGATTTCGAATACCTTGATTTTTTCGCCGGTGAAATTAAGCAGGCTGCCGGCGAGGATCAGGTGCCCGGTCGAAGAAATCGGCAGAAATTCGGTCAAGCCTTCGACGATGCCCATGATCAGCGCCTTGAGCGCGAGAACGAGGTCCATTTGTGAGGTGTTATGGTTGAGTAATTGAAAAGAGATGCCGGCGGACGCCGGTCACGCTTTCATGATCATGCGCGCAAGTTCAGTCGCGTTGAACAACAACGTCGGCTGAACTGAACAAGGGGAAAAACCCGCGCTACCTGGCGGGCACCAAGGTTACCACGAGGCCACTCTGCCTGGTGTTGATTTTGGTCGGGCGAAAGACGACGCCGCCATAGCGCAGCTCGTCGGGACGGAAGGTATGCAGCGGAATATCCTGCAGCAGTTGTTCGGCAAGAAAATTTCCTATTTTGGCAATCTGGTCCGCATAAGGCATGTCGAAACCGTCCAGGATCAGCTTTTCCACCCGTGGCTCGACCAGCACCACTGCATTGCGCGCAGCGTCGAATGCGAGTTCTCCGGAAACCGCGAAGCTGCCGCTCCAGCTGCGGCTCAGGTAGGACGGGGAAAACCGCACGTCCATCCGGGTCAGGATACGGTTGGCCGCCGGCAGCAATTCCAGCCGCGGATTGCCGATATGGATGTCCAGCAGCTCCAGGTAGCGGCTGTTGAAAGGAAATTTGCGGTCGATCGCCTGTTGCAGCGACGCCAGCGGAATTTCCACTTCGCGCGGCCCCCACAGGCTGGCGCACGAAGCCAGCAGCAAGGTCAGCGCCGCCGACACGAATGACAACAGCCGCAGGTTCATGTCTCGCGTTTCCTCATGAAGTGAGCAAGTCCAGGCGCGTCAGAAATTGCAATGCCTGCTCGCGGCTGGCGCCGCACATCTCCTCGGACGGCTGCAGGCTGGCGCAAACGGCCGGGCGCTCCGGCTTGCCGAAAATCATGCAGCAGTTGGCGTCGTCCAGTTGTATACAGCGCACGCCGGCCGGCTTGCCATCCGGCATGCCGGGAATCGGAGAGGAAATCGACGGCGCGATGCAACAGGCGCCGCAGCCGGAGCGGCAAGCCGGTGGGGACACAGGCAGGGATCGCTGCATGGGCGGCCAGAAGTGAAGACAAGCGAGCCGTCAATTCTACCGGCAAATCCGGCCGCAAGCCGGGAGCGCGCGAGTTCCACGGCCTAGAGCTGACGGCTCCTCCAAGCTTTACCCTCATCGTGCCTTGACGCCGCCCACCCTCACCCTTATATTACTGACTCTTCAGTAAGTTATTTCCGGAACTCCCCGATGGTCTGCCCATTCAAGAACAAACCGCGCTGGACGCGCCGCAAGGAAGCGCGGCCGCAGGAATTGCTGGCGGCGGCACTGGATCTGTTCGTGGAGCGCGGCTACGCAGCCACCCGCCTGGAAGACGTGGCGGCGCGCGCCGGCGTGTCGAAAGGCACGCTTTACCTGTATTTCACCAACAAGGAAGAGCTGTTCAAGGCGGTGGTGCGGGAAAACATGGTGCCGGTGCTGGGCGAAGCGGAAACCATGGTGGACGGCTATCAGGGCAACAGCGCCGACCTGTTTCGCGACATCATCCGCGGCTGGTGGGATCGGATCGGCAACACCAAGCTGTCCGGCATTACCAAGCTGATCATGGCGGAATCAGGCAATTTTCCCGAACTCACCCAGTTCTACCATGATGAAGTGATATCGCGCGGCAACGCGATGATCGTGCGCATGCTGGAACGCGGCGTCACGCGCGGCGAATTCCGCCGGATCGACCCGGAGCAGGCAATGAACATCGTGTGCGCACCGATGCTGATGCTGATGATGTGGAAGCATTCGTTCAGCGCCTGCAACCGCCAGTCGATCTCGGTGGACGCTTACCTGGACAGCTTTATCGACCTGATGTTGCACGGCTTGCTGAGCGGCCGCCCCGTATCCGAACAATGAATGGAACGTCCATGTTGAAACGTCGTGCCGCCTGGATCGTCGTTCTCGCCTGCCTGCTGGCGGCGGGCGTCGCCGCTGCGATGCTGAAAAACCGGAACGCGGCGCCCAAGCCGGCACCGGCGGCAACGGCGACGCAGGCGCCCCGCGTGCTCGAATTCCTGCCCGGCGACGTGATGCGCGTACAGCCGCGCGCATTGCGCCAGCTGCTGCCGGTGACCGGTTCGCTGCGCGCGCTCAACCAGGCCAGCGTGAAAGCCAAGGTGCCCGGTGAAGTGCGCGAAGTGCTGGTGCGCGAAGGCGAAGCGGTCAAGGAAGGACAGATCATCATCCGGATGGACAGCAGCGATTACCAGGCGCGGCTCGACCAGGCCAAGGGCGCATTGAACGCGGCGCGCGGCCAACTGGAGATTGCCGCCAAGACGCGCGACAACAACAAGGCCCTGCTGGCCAAGGGTTTCATCTCGAAAAACGCGTTCGACAACGCCGAGAGCCAGTACGACATCGCGCGCGCCAACGTGGAATCGGCGCGCGGCGCGCTCGACGTCGCGCGCAAGGCCCTGGCCGATACCGTGCTGCGGGCGCCGATTTCGGGACTGGTCAGCAGCCGCAGCGTGCAGCCAGGCGAAAAGGTATCGGCCGACAACCGGCTGCTCGATGTGATCGACCTCAGCCAGATGGAGATGGAAGCCGCGGTGCCGGCATCCGAGATCGTGCACGTGACGATCGGACAGGAAGTGCCGGTGAAGGCAGAAGGCATGCCGCAGGCGGTGACCGGCAAAGTGGTGCGCATCAATCCGGCCACCCAGGCCGGTTCGCGCTCCATCCTCGTGTATATCCGGATCGACAACCCGCAAAACCTGCTGCGCGCCGGCATGTTCGCCGAGGCGAAGCTGACCATTGCGGGTAAAGACGACGTTCTCACGGTACCGCGCTCGGCCTTGCATGGCGAAGGCGCAGCGTCCTACGTCTATGCGATCGAGAACGGCAAGCTGGTGCGAAAGCCTGTGACGCCGGGCATGCGCGGCGACGACGGCAGCGGCGACGCGATCGAAATCGTCACCGGCCTGAAGCGCGGCATGCAGATCGTGAAGACCGATCTGGGCAGCCTGCCCTCCGGGGCGGAAGTACGGATCACGGCTGTTGCAGGAACGGCGGCGAATGCGATCGCGAGCGGCACCGGCAACACCCGGCGGCAATGACGATGCACTCCACCTGACCGCCCCCGAGCAACCAGCCAAGCGACCAAGACCTTCCCATGTGGTTCACCCGCATCAGTATCGGCAACCCTGTCCTGGCGACCATGATGATGGCCGCCTTCGTGGTGCTCGGCCTGTTTTCCTACCAGCGGCTGCAGGTCGACCAGTTCCCGGACGTGACCTTTCCGGTGGTAGTGGTGCAGACCGACTACCCGGGCGCGTCGCCAGAAACGGTGGAATCCGACATCACCCGCAAGATCGAGGAATCGGTCAACACCATCAGCGGCATCAACAGCCTGACCTCGCGTTCCTACCAGGGCAGCTCGGTGGTCATCATCGAATTCCAGCTGACCGTCGACCCGGCGCAGGCGGCGCAGGACGTGCGCGAGAAAGTGGCGCTGGTGAAGGCCGGCTTCCGCAAGGAAGTGAAGGAACCGCGCATCACCCGCTACGACCCGGCCGACCAGCCGATCTTCTCGATCGCGGTCAGCAATGCGCCGGGTGCGCCGCAGCAGCGCAGCATGCGCGAACTGACCACGATCGCCGACCAGGTGGTGAAGAAACGGCTGGAAAACGCGCGTGGCGTCGGTTCGGTGACACTGGTGGGCGGGTTGATGCGCGAGATCAACATCTACGTGAAGCCGACCGAAATGGAAGCCTACGGCATCGGCGTCGACCAGGTGATCAATGCGGTGCGCAACGAAAACCAGGAATTGCCGACCGGCGCGATCCGCTCGTCCACCGATGAGCGGGTGGTGCAGATCCAGGGCCGGATCAGAAACCCGGACGATTTCAACCGCATCATCGTGGCGCGGCGCGGCGGCCAGCCGGTACTGCTGTCGCAGGTGGCGACCGTGGTCGACGGCGAGGAAGAGCAGGAAAGCCTGGCCTTGTTCAATGGTCAGCGCACGCTGGCGCTCGACATCCTGAAGGCGCAGGGACAGAACACCATCGAAGTGGTGGACGGCCTGCAGGCGGCGCTGAAGGAATTGCAGCCGACCATGCAGGCGCTGTATCCGGGTGTCAGGCTGGACGTGATCCGCGACGCCTCGCGCCAGATCCGCGTCGGCGTGGAAAACGTGCGCCACACGCTGATCGAAGGCGCGCTGCTGACCATCCTGATCGTGTTCCTGTTCCTCAACTCCTGGCGTTCGACCGTGATCACCGGCCTGACGCTGCCGGTGGCGCTGATCGGCACCTTCCTGTTCATGTACATGTTCGGCTTCACCATCAACATGATCACGCTGATGGCGCTGTCGCTGTGCGTCGGCCTGCTGATCGACGATGCGATCGTGGTGCGCGAAAACATCGTGCGCCACGCGGCGATGAAGGTGAACGGCCGCTACGTCGACCACAAGACGGCGGCGCTGCAGGGCACCGGCGAAATCGGGCTGGCGGTGATGGCGACCACGTTCTCGATCGTCGCGGTGTTCCTGCCGGTCGGTTTCATGGGCGGCATCATCGGCCGCTTCTTCCATCAGTTCGGCGTCACGGTCGCGGCAGCGGTGCTGATCTCGATGTTCGTGTCGTTCACGCTGGACCCGATGCTGTCGTCGGTCTGGCCCGACCCGGACGTGCACGGCCACGGCGATCGCCGCCCCAGCCTGTACAACCGCAGCATAGGGCGCGTGCTGGCGCAATTCGACCGCTTCGTGCAGTGGCTGTCCGCGCTCTACCAGCATTTGCTGAAATGGTCGCTCAAGCATCGCAAGAGCACGCTGGCAATCGCCGCAGCCACCTTCTTCGGCGGCTTCGCGATCCCGATGTCCGGACTGATCGGCAGCGAATTCGTGCCGCAGGCCGATTATTCTGAAACCGGTGTCGTCTATTACACGCCGGTCGGTTCGTCGCTGGAATTCACCGAAAGCAAGGTGCACCAGGTGGAAGCGGTGCTGCGCTCGTTCCCGGAAGTCACCGACCTGTACACCACCGTCAATACCGGCACCGCGCAAGGCAAGAATTACGCGACCACCTACGTCAAGCTGACTCCGCGCGACCAGCGCAAGCGCAGCGCGTACCAGATGGGCATCCCGCTACGCAACCGGCTGCAGCAGGTGGCCGGCATCACGGTCACCCACGTCGGTTCGCTGCAGGGCGTGGGCGGCGACACCAAGCAGATCCGACTATCGCTGCTGGGTACCGACCTCGACCAGCTGGCCAAACTGTCCGCCGCCGCGCAGGCGAAAATGCGCGCGATCCCCGGCGTGGTCGACCTCGATTCCAGCCTGAAGCCGAACAAACCGACCATCGATATCGTGCCCAAACGCGATATCGGCTCCGACCTCGGCATCGGCGTCGCGCAACTCGGCAACGCGCTGAGCCCGCTGCTGGCCGGCGAGGCGGCCAGCACCTGGCGCGCGCCGGACGACGAAGACTACGACGTCAACGTGCGGCTGGCGCCGTCCGACCGCAACAAGATCGACGACCTGTCGCGGCTGATGCTGGCCAGCAGCCAGACCAACGCCGACGGCACGCCGAAGATGGTGCCGCTGCGCCAGGTGGCCGACATCGTGCCCTCGACCGGCCCCAACCAGATCAACCGGCGCGACCTGAACCGCGAAGTCGAACTGTCGGCCAACGTGGTGGGCCGCTCGGCCGGCCAGGTCAACGCCGACATCAAGAAAGCGCTGGACAGCATGCACTTGCCGCCGGGCTACCGCTACCAGGTTAACGGTTCGGCCAAGAACATGCAGGAATCGTTCGGCTACGCGCTGTCGGCGCTGGCGCTGGCGGTGATCTTCATCTACATGATCCTGGCCTCGCAGTTCGCCAGCTTCCTGCAGCCGCTGGCGATCATGTCGGCGCTGCCGCTGACGCTGATCGGGGTCTTCCTGGCGTTGCTGCTGTTCCGCTCCACGCTCAACCTGTTCTCGATCATCGGCTTCATCATGCTGATGGGCCTGGTGACGAAGAACGCGATCCTGCTGGTCGATTTCGCGAACCAGGCGCGCAAGGCCGGCGCCGAGCGTGCGGCGGCGCTGCTGGAAGCGGCGCACGTGCGGTTGCGGCCGATCCTGATGACGACGCTGGCGATGGTGTTCGGCATGGTGCCGCTGGCGTTCGGGGTAGCCGAAGGTTCGGAGCAGCGGGCGCCGATGGGCCAGGCGGTGATCGGCGGCATCATCACTTCCTCGCTGCTGACGCTGGTGGTGGTGCCGGTGATGTACACCTACCTGGACGACTTTGCTGCCTGGGCCAGGCGCAAATGGCACCGGCAGCATGAAGAAGAGGTGCAGCAGCACCACGGAAGGGACCTGAAAACCGTGCCGCGGAGCAAACATGACGATGCCGTTTGATAAAATGCCGGGTTGCACTGGTGCCGCCCCGCCGCTGGCGGGAGCGCACCGCTGTCTTGCCCCCTGCCCTGCTTCCATGCCGCGGAAGCAGGGAGAACTACGAGTCGCCCGCCGACTTTCACGTTAACGGCCATGATGAACTTGTCGCTCCTGATACATGAAAGCGCCCGGGCTGCCCTCTCCCCCGGCCCTCTCCCGCTCGCGGGAGAGGGAGTTGTAATGAGCCGCTACGCGGCTTTCACGTTAACCGTTGAGTCCAGAAGATGAACATCGAAAAAGCCCGTTTCAACATGATCGAACAGCAGATCCGTCCATGGGATGTGCTGGACCAGGATGTGCTCGACCTGCTGCTGGTGGTCAAGCGCGAAGCGTTCGTGCCGGCCGCCTACAAGAGCCTGGCCTTCGTCGACACCGAGATCCCGCTGCCGGGCGGCGAAACCATGTTCGCGCCCAAGATGGAAGCGCGCATATTGCAGGAAATGGGAATCAAGAAGCATGAGCAGGTACTGGAAATCGGCTCCGGCTCCGGCTACATGGCGGCACTGCTGGCGCATCGCGCCCGGCATGTGACCACCGTCGAGATCGATCCGGCGCTGAAAGCCCTCGCCGCCGGCAACCTGGCCGACTACGGCGTTGCCAATGTCGAAGTCGTGCAGGGCAACGGCGCGCAGGGCTGGCCGGCCGGCGCCGCCAGCGCGGCCTACGACGCAATCGTGATCTCCGGTTCGCTGCCGGTGCTGCCCGACACCTTCCTGAAGCAAATCAAGGTCGGCGGCCGCATCTTCGCAATCATCGGGGAATCGCCGGTGATGTCGGCCCAGGTCATCACTCGCGTGACAGACGATGCGTTCAGCACCATCAAGATTTTCGAAACCGACATCAAGCCGCTGCGCGAGGCACTCGCGCCTTCCCACTTCAACTTCTGAGGACTCCCCATGCAAACCCTGACCGCGCCCGAACTGGCCGCCTGGCTGGCCGACACCTCGCGCCCGCAGCCGGTGCTGCTGGACGTGCGCGAGCCCTGGGAATTCCAGACCTGCCATATCGAAGGCTCGCTGCCGATCCCGATGAACACGGTGCCGGCGCGGCTGCAGGAGCTGGACGAGGAAGCGCCTATCGTCTGCATCTGTCATCACGGCGCGCGCAGCATGTCGGTTGCGGCCTTCCTGGAGCGCAACGGATTCACGCAAGCAATCAACCTGACCGGCGGCATCCATGCCTGGGCGCTGCAGGTCGACAATGCGATGCCGACCTACTGACGGCGGCCACAACAGGATCCACCCCACGATACCGGAGAACGTAATGCGGAAATCTGTCCTCGCCACCCTGCTCGCCGGGGCCCTGCTATCGCTGAATGCGCAGGCGACCGACCTGTTGCAGGTGTACCGGGAAGCGCTTGCCAACGATGCGCAATTTGCAAGCGCACAGGCAGCACTGGCAGCCGGCGAGGAGAAGTCGGTGCAGGGGCGCTCCGCATTGCTGCCGACGGTGGCCGTATCGGGCAACTACGGCCGCACCAATTACGATGCCGACGTCGGCGGCACCGACGTCAACCGCAACTTCAACGCCAACGGCTACACGCTGTCGCTGTCGCAACCGCTGTACCGGCCCGCGAACTGGGAACAATACCAGGAGAGCAAGCTGTCGGTGGCGGCCAGCGAGGCCCAGTTCGCGCAGGCACGGCAGGATCTGATCGTACGCGTCGCGCAAGCCTATTTCGACGTGCTGGCGGCCGAAGACACGCTGGAATCGCTGCAGGCGCAGAAAGCGGCGATCACCGAGCAATTGGCGGCGGCCAAGCGCAATTTCGAAGTCGGCACCGCGACCATCACCGACACCCATGAAGCGCAGGCGCGCTACGATCTGGTGATCGCGCAGGAAATCGCGGCGCGCAACGATCTGGAAATCAAGCGCACCGCGCTGGAACAGATCGTCGGCAAGCCGCCCGGCGACCTGGCCAGGCTGCGCGCCGGCGTCCGGCTGAGCGCGCCGCAGCCGGCACAGCTCGGTCCCTGGGTGCAGAGCGCGGGGCAGCAGAATTACGGTGTCGTAAGCCAGCAGCTGGCACTCGAAATCGCGAAGCGCGAAATCACGCGCAACCGGGCCGGTCATTATCCGACGCTCGACCTGGTCGCAAGCCGCAGCCATAGCAACCAGACCGCCAGCACCCTCACTCCGCTCGGCACCACGGCCGATACCAGCACGATCGGCGTGCAATGGGCGATTCCGCTGTTCTCGGGCTTCGCGGTGACCAGCAAGGTGCGCGAAGCGATCGCGCTCGAAGACAAGGCCCGCGCCGACCTCGAGACCGCGCGCCGGGCCGCCACCCAGGGAGCGCGCCAGGCCTACCTCGGGGTGACCTCGGGGCTGGCCCAGGTGAAGGCGCTGGAAGCGGCCGAAGTGTCAAGCCAGTCGTCGCTGGAATCGAACAAGCTCGGCTACCAGGTCGGCGTGCGCATCAATATCGACGTGCTGAATGCGCAACAGCAGTTGTATTCGACCCGGCGCGACCTGGCCAAGGCGCGTTACGACACGCTGGTCAACGGCCTGCGCCTGAAGGCGGCGGCCGGCACGCTGAAGGAAGACGACGTGCGCCAGGTAAACGCCCTGCTGAACGGGTAGCGGGCCGCCGGCTCACGCCTGCGCCGCTTTGCGCAGCGACGGCGCGTAGCGCAGGCTGTCGAGACAGGCGTCGATCAGTTTCTCCACATTGCGGTTCAGATCGAAGCTGTCCGGCGCAAACAGCCACTTGTGCAGCAGGCCGTCTATCGTCGCATGCAGCGCCACTGCGGCCAGGTGCGTATCCACGTCGGCGGGAAGCTGGTTGCGCTCGACCGCATTGCGCAGGATGCGCTCCAGGTTTTCCTTGCCGCGCTGATAGCATTCGCGCTGGCGCATCAGGATGGGGTCGCTCTCGTCGACGAATTCGCACTTATGGAACAGGATGTCGAATACCTTGCGCGAATGCGGATTGCGCACCGCTTCATGCAGCACGAAGATGCAGGTGGCGCGCAAATGCCCGAGCGGGTCCGGCTCGCCCGGCCCGGTTCCGGCCTCCACCATCGCTTCCATCGGCAGCCGCACGCGTTCGCACATCGCGTCGAACAGGTCGCTCTTGTTGCGGAAATGCCAGTAAATAGCGCCGCGCGTCACGTTCGCCGCCTGGGCCACGTCGGCCAGCGAGGTCCGGGCAACGCCCTGCGCATGAAACACGGATTCGGCAGCATCGAGAATCCGGTTGCGCGTTTCCAGCGCTTCTTCCTTGGTAGAGCGGGCCATGGTGAATCATTACTCCGGTAAAGAATCATAGCCAGTTCGCATGCGCTGCTCCGCTCTCCTGCCCGGGAGAAACGGATCGAACGCGGAACAGCGCTGGCAGGTAAACCATCGGGCACCCCAGCCCATCGCAAGAGGGCTGGGAGATGCATCGAAACTTCGTGCGGCAGTCCATCGCGCACTATTCGACAAAGAACAGGATGCTTCTCTATTTATTGATTGCCGGGAAATTGCTGGACCGCCACATACATACAAGTCTGTATGTATAATACCAGCCGCTGCTTCCAAGAAAAAGCAATGCTTTGCCCAGGGCTTCCGTCGTGGCGCCTGCGCGCCCCGCTCCGGTACCCGCTTCACCTAGCTGCGTTTCCATACACCACTACCATGCGAGAACCTATGAATTGCCTTCGTCATGTCCCGCGTATCGGCGCGGCCGTCTTTCTTTTGAGCGCACTGGCCGGATGCGGCGACAAGATGTCGAATGCACACGCGCAGGGCGCGGGCATGCCGCCGCCCGAGGTGTCGGTGGTCACCGTCGAGCCGCAGCGCATCCCGCTGACTACCGAACTGCCGGGCCGGATCGAGGCCTACCGGGTGGCCCAGGTGCGTGCCCGGGTGCCTGGCATCGTGCTCAAGCGCGAATTCCGCGAAGGCAGCAAGGTCAAGGCGGGCGCGGTACTATTCCGCATCGACCCGGCGCCGTTCGAAGCCACCTATAACAGCGCAAAGGCGGCGGTGGCGAAAGCCGAAGCCAACCTGGCGCAAGCCAAGCTGAAAGTGCAGCGCTACCGGCCGCTGGTGGAAACCAATGCGATCAGCAAGCAGGAATTCGACGATGCGCAGACCGCGGTGAAACAGGCGGAAGCCGACGTGGCTGCCGCGAAAGCGGCACAGCAGAGCGCGCGCCTGAATCTCGGCTATGCGACGGTCAACGCGCCGATTTCCGGGCGCATCGGCCGCGCGCTGGTGACCGAGGGCGCACTGGTCGGCCAGGGCGAGGCGACGCCGCTGGCGGTGATCCAGCAGCTCGATCCGATCTACGTGGACCTGACCGAATCCGCATCCGACCTGCTGCAACTGCGGCGCGCGATGGCAAACGGCCAGCTCAAGCGCGTGGGGCCGGACCAGGCCAAGGTGACGCTGACCCTCCAGGATGGAACCGCATATCCGCTTCCGGGCAAGCTGCTGTTCTCCGACGTCAGCGTCGATGAAAACACCGGCGCCGTCACGCTGCGCGCCAAGTTCCCGAATCCCGATCAGATACTGCTGCCCGGCATGTACGCGCGCGCGAAGCTGGAACAGGCAGTCGACGAAAAGGCGCTGGCGGTGCCGCAACAGGCGGTGATCCGCACCCAGGATGGCGCGTCGGTGATGCTGGTCGGCCCCGACGGCAAGGTCAGTGCGCAGCCGGTGACCACCGGCCGGGCGCAGGGCGACACCTGGATCGTGCGCGATGGCCTCAAGGCCGGCGACCGCGTGATCGTCGAAGGCCTGCAGAAGGTGCAGCCGGGCGCGGTGGTGAAGCCGGTTCCCTGGAAGAATCCGGCAGCCGGCGCAGCGCCGGCCGCAGCGCCGCAATCCGCCAAGAAACCCTAAGCAAGGAATCCGCCCGATGGCAAAGTTCTTTATTGACCGCCCGGTATTCGCCTGGGTGATCGCGCTCTTTATCCTGCTGGCGGGAGCGATCTCGATCACCAAGCTGCCGGTTTCCCAGTACCCGACGATCGCGCCGCCGTCGATCGTGATCACCGCCACTTACCCGGGCGCGTCCGCCGAGACGCTGGACCGCAGCGTCACCAGCCTGATCGAACAGGAAATGAACGGCGCGGAAGGCCTGGAGTACATCGAATCGCAAAGCCAGTCGAACGGCCAGGCCCAGATCACCGTCACTTTCCAGCCCGGCACCAACCCCGACCTGGCCGCGGTGGATGTGCAGAACCGCATCAAGCGCGTGGAGTCGCGGCTGCCGCAGGCCGTCACGCAGCAGGGCGTGCAGGTGACCAAGGCGCGCAGCAACTTCCTGCTGTTCACCACACTCTCCTCCACCGACGGCAGGCTCGATCCGGTGGCGCTCGGCGACTACCTGTCGCGCAACGTCCTGAATGAAATCAAGCGCGTCCCCGGGGTCGGCGACGCCACGCTGTTCGGCACCGAGCGCGCCATGCGCATCTGGATCGACCCGCAGAAGCTGGTGGGCTACAACCTGACGCCGACCGACGTCGCCAATGCGATTCGCGCGCAGAACGCGCAGGTCGCTTCCGGCACGCTGGGCGACACGCCGAACGAGGCGTCGCAGCAGATCACTGCCCAGGTGGTGGTGACCGGCCAGCTGCGCACGCCCGAGGAATTCGGCAACATCGTGCTGCGCGCCAGCCCGAGCGGCGCCACCGTGCGCCTGCGCGACGTGGCCCGCATCGAACTCGGCGGCCAGGCCTATGCCACCTCGGCACGGCTGGACGGCAAGCCGACCGCGGCCATCGGCGTGCTGCTGTCGCCGACCGCGAATGCGCTGGAAACCGCGAAGCTGGTGCATGAAAAGATGAAGGAACTGTCGCGCTATTTCCCGGCCGGCGTCAAGTATGAAATCCCGTACGACACTTCGCTGTTCGTCAAGATCTCGATCGAGGAAGTGGTCAAGACGCTGCTGGAAGCGATCGTGCTGGTGTTCCTGGTGATGTACCTGTTCCTGCAGAACATCCGCTATACGCTGATTCCGACCATCGTGGTGCCGGTCGCCTTGATGGGCACGTTTACGATGATGCTGGCGTTCGGCTTCTCGATCAACGTGCTGACCATGTTCGGCATGGTGCTGGCGGTCGGCATCCTGGTCGACGATGCGATCGTGGTGGTCGAAAACGTCGAGCGCATCATGAGCGAGGAAGGCCTGTCGCCACGAGCGGCCACGCGCAAGGCGATGGGCCAGATCACCAGTGCCATCATCGGCATCGTGCTGGTGCTGGTGGCGGTGTTCATCCCGATGGCCTTCTTCGGCGGAGCGGTCGGCGCGATCTATCGCCAGTTCTCGCTGTCGATGGTGTCGTCCATGCTGTTCTCTGCGCTGATGGCGCTGTCGCTGACACCGGCGCTGTGCGCGACGCTGCTCAAGCCGGTCGAGGCCGGCCACCATCACGAGAAGAAAGGTTTCTTCGGCTGGTTCAACCGTGGCTTCCATCGCACCGCCAACGGCTACCAGAGCTTTGTCGGCAGGATGCTGACGCGGACCGGGCGCTACATGCTGATCTACGTCACCATCATCGGCTGCGTGGCGCTGCTGTACGTGCGGCTGCCGTCGTCGTTCCTGCCGATCGAGGACCAGGGCTACCTGATCACCAACGTGCAGCTGCCGCCGGGCGCCAGCGTCAACCGCACGCTGGACGTGATCAAGCAGGTCGAGAATTACTATCTGAAACAGCCGCCGATCCAGCACACGGTGGCGGTGACCGGCTTCAGCTTCTCCGGCAGCGGCCAGAATGCGGGCCTGGTATTTACGCCGCTGAAGGACTGGAGCGAGCGCGGTCCGAACGATTCCGCGACCGCCATCGCCGGCCGCGCATTCGGCGCGCTGTCGCAGATCAAGGACGCGATCATCTTCCCGGTCAACCCGCCGCCGATCCGCGAACTGGGCAATGCGACCGGCTTCACCTTCCGCCTGCAGGACCGCGGCGGACTCGGGCACGAGGCGCTGCTGAACGCGCGCAACCAGTTGCTCGGGATGGCGGCCAAGAGCCCGGTGCTCAAGGGCGTGCGCCCGGAAGGCCTGGAAGACACGCCGCAGATGGAATTGCATATCGACCGCGACAAGGCGCAGGCGCTCGGCGTCGCGTTCTCCGATATCAACAATGCCTTGTCGACCGCGTTCGGCTCTGCCTATGTGAACGACTTCCCGAACGAAGGACGGCAACAGCGCGTGATCGTGCAGGCGGACGCGCCCGAACGGATGCAGCCGCAGGACCTGCTGAACCTGTACGTGCGCAATGCGCAGGGCACGATGGTGCCGTTTTCGGCGTTCGCCACGACCCACTGGGTCACCGGTCCGGTGCAGCTGGTGCGCTACAACGGCTATCCGGCGATGAAGATATCGGGCGACGCCGCACCAGGCCGCAGCACCGGCGAAGCGATGGAGGAGATGGAAAAGCTGGTGGCCAAGCTGCCGGCCGGCATCGCCTACGAATGGACCGGCGGCTCGCTCGAAGAAAAGACTTCGGGCTCACAAGCGCCGGCGCTGTTCGCGCTGTCGCTGATCGCGGTGTTCCTGGTGCTCGCGGCACTGTATGAAAGCACCACGATCCCGATCGCGGTGATGCTGGTGGTGCCGCTCGGCGTGCTTGGCGCGCTGCTCGGCGCAACCTTGCGCGGCATGCCGAACGACGTGTACTTCAAGGTGGGCCTGATCGCGATCATCGGCCTGTCGGCCAAGAACGCGATCCTGATCATCGAGTT
>CBIHOK010000028.1:0-27707 GCA_966211575.1 uncultured Noviherbaspirillum sp. | reverse complement strand
CGACTCGGTCGCGGAACTCGGCCGCCCACACCTCGCGCGGCTTCGGGCGCGTGATGACGAAGCAGATCGAGCGGCCGGGCCGGTAGGACATCGATACCAGCTCCTCGTGCAGCTGCCGCAGGTTGCGTTCGAGATCCAGCTCGAACGCAAGCGCGCTGGCGCTGTTGCGCTTGTTCCTGCGGCAGTCGAAGTACGCCTGCACCAGTTCGGGGAATTCAGCATGGTGGCCCGCGAATCGATTTGCGGACGGCACGCGCGCGGCCTTCGTTGTTGACGTTGTTGTAGTTCTGGTTGCCGTTGTTGAAGTTCTGATTCCAGGCGTAGTCGGAATCGGACGCGTGCTTTGTGTCGTGCGATCTACGTCGCTCCGCCGAAGGTCATCACCGATCAGCGGAGAAACTGCGCAGGACCGGCCCTGCCTGCAGGCAGCGGTATCCTTGGCGCGCATGGCGGTGCCCTTGTGAGGCAGCGGCACGACCAGATTGATATGTCGCTCTGTCATGATGGCCTTGACCTTCACGAAGCGGGCGAAACTGTCTTGCGGCGCCATCCACTGGCCTGCTTGCCGATGCTGCCGGTGAACTCGATCGCCCTGGCGTAGAGGCGCGTCGAGATCAGGCGCTTGTCACGCGACAGGCGCAGCAGCAGCTCGGCCACCTGCAACCGCTCGATCAGCTGGTCGAGATGCGGCGCCTTGTCGCGGGCGACATTCGCCCGGAAGATCAGCGTCAGGATCTCGATGCATTCATCGCGGAGCTTCGCGCCAATCGATGCCTTGAAGTCGCGCGGCATGTTCTTGACGAGGTCCGTGATGGTATCGAACAGGTCGTAGGCGACCTTGTAGATCGGAAGTTCGGTGTGGAGTGTCATGCTGAGAAAATGTCTAAATTACTGAATTTCTAATCTGCGGACGGCACGCGCGCGGCCTCCGTAGAGGACGTGGTAGTAGTCCTGGTCGCCGCAGGTGAAGTACTGACTCCAGGCGTAGTCGGAATCGGACGCGTGCTTTTCGCGTGTCCAGTACCATTTCTCCTGGAATTCGTCTTTCGCCGTGGCGAACAGCAGCGCCGATTCGGTCCGATCCGGCAGTTCGCCGCCGATCGACTCGGCCCAGTCCATCGCGTCCTGCCAGTTAATGGACTCCTGTTCGCCGGGCAACAGGATGATGTGATGACGCTTGGTCCCGTCAGCACTGATAACGGCGCCGATCCAGCGCTCACCGGCGTTCAAGTCGGGCATGGGAACGCTGATCGGAAACGATGAAATCAGCTTTGCCTGTGCCTCGGCCTGGGCGATCATCGCGTTGAGCTTCGTCTGCAGTTCCTTGATTTCTTCGAGCGTGACTGCGGTCATTGGTGCAACCTCCCTGAAATGGATGAATGATTAAATGGGCAATCTGCGGACGGCACGCGCGCGGCCTTCGTCGTAGACGCTGCTGGAGTTCTGGCGGCCGTAGTTGAAGGTCTGAAACCAGGCGGAGTCGGAATCGGACGCGTGCTTGGTAGAGGACCAGTACCAGGTATCGTCGAGCGCTTCGGCGCTGCCAGCCTTGAAGGCATCGGCTTGGGTTTGCGTCGGTTCGTTCAACGTGTACGGGCGCGTCGGTTCCGCGGCAGACAGGTTCAGCCCGGACCGGTTGTAGACGTAGTTCCGATCGCTGGTCGGCTTCAGGTTGCGATAGATGATTTCCAGCTCGTCCAGGCTCGGCAGATACCAGTCATCGAAGCCGCCGATACGGAGATCGCGTGCCCATTTGGCGAGATCACTGCCGGCGTCCACCAGCGCCGCGGTGTTGACGATGCCGTCGCTCCACGATGCCGCACCCGGTACGTCCGCGGCTTCCGGCAGCAGCTCAGCGAAGTCGTGCTCGCCGCCGGCTTTCGGCGCGACGATCAGCGCGAAGACCTGGTCATCGATACGGATGCGGCCGGCGTAATAGCCGCCGCCCATGGCGCTGCCGACAGCCGGCAGAACTTCTTGCGTCGAAGATTTCATGAAAGTTCCTTGTTGGTAATGCTGCCGATGGATTGCATGCCGGTGGCAGCTTGCCGGCACCTGCTTGATTGGTCGCGGGCGCTACGTTCGCGAGCCCGGCGCCGGCGCGGTCTTTGCAATAGCGGGGCCGACCGGAACCCGCGCTCAGGCCGTCGGATTCGCCGGCATGCCGTCGGCATAGCGCCACGTGTCGCCGTCGAGGTAACCAGGCCAGACCGGCTCGGATGCGGCTGCATCGAACAGCAGCACCGTGATGTTGCTGTCCGGCTTCAGCTCGCTTGCCGGCACCCATTGAATTCGTTCCGTGTTCATGCCGCCTCCATGTAGGTGAGGCCCTGTTCCACCCGGCGCCGCACTTCCAGCAGCGCCTGGCGCATCTCTTCCTTCGTGGTGATCCGGATTTGCTCGTCATGGACGTCGAGCGCCGTGCGGATGGCAGCAAGTGCGTCGCCGTCGAAGCGCCAGCTTCCGGTCCGGCCGGCGCGCAACTTCGCGCGGAATGCGCCGTCGAGCGCGGTGACAAACTGCTGCTCAAACTCGTCGCCGATGCCGCGTTCGCACAGGACCAGGCCGACGTTCAGGGAGCAGGTGACAACGCTCCAGTGCTCCTCGCTGGAATCGCCATGCACCATCGCCTCGAGCGACAGCCGGTAGGCAATGCCGAGGTCGACGGCGTCATCCTCCGGAAGGGGCCGACGATCCTGCGCCGCAAGGTGCGCGCTGCCGATGACGAACAGGCCGCCGACATTGCTCATCGGCCGCGGCCGGTACGCCTTGTGACGCTTTTTTTTATCGCGTGCCATGGTGATCAATCGTTGTCCAGGATGGTGACGACGCGGTCATCCGCGATTCTTCGCAAATCGTGCAGAGGCACCTGGTAGACGCATCCGGGAAGGACATGGTCGATCTCGACAACTGCGAAGCCCTGTCCATTACTGAGATCTTTGATGACGCCGACAACGGTGCCACTTTGCGGGCCTTCGTTGCTCTCGAATGCAACGCTGATTCCCTTGGTGATTTCGTCTTTCATACCAGGTGCCATTTGCTGCTTGTTTGAATGTGAACGGTAGGTGTCGTCGGATAGAAAAGCGTTCTTACGCCTTGCCGATCAGGATCTTGACGCCGGCTTCCTTCGCCTTTTCGACGTAGGCATTGAAGGCGTCTTCGATCGCGTTCTCGGGCCGGTCCAGCTCGTACCAGAACTTCAGGTGGCCGCCGCCGAGCCGGTACTTCAGGCGCGCGCGGATCTTGTAACCTTCGCCGTTCTTGAACAGCCGGCAGCCGATCGCGAACTCGCGCGGGATCTCGATGCTGCCCGCAGCCGCCCGGGCATCGATGTTCTCGGTGTAGGTGATCTGCACCTGACCGTTGTCGAGCCGCCGGCTGCTGTTGAAATTGACCTCGGTCTTCGCCTGGAGCGTCAGCGCGATCTGCAGCAGCGTCTCGCCAGCCGGCTCAGCGATATCGGCGATATTGTCTTCAAGGAAGATCGCGAACTCTTCCTGGTCCTTTGGCTGCTTGTTGTTCTTCAACCAGGTGCTGAATTCGCGGCTCAGCTCGGCGGTATAGACCGCCCGGAAGTCGCGCCAGCCGGCATCCGTGCTGCAGTCGCCGTATTCGTGATCGTTGAACACAGCGGTGAGCGTGCGCGATTCCGGGTCGGCATAGATGTAGCTTCCCCGCTCGCGCGCCTGATCCTTCACGAACTCGTTGAAGCTGTCGATGCTGGTCAGTGCGATGGTGCCGCGCTTGCGGTAGGGCACCGGGTGCGCCTGTTCGATCTCCCGCGTGATGTCCACGCGGTTGTAACCCGGCGGCAAAAGCAGGAACGAGGCGTCGCCGGCCATCTGGACACTAGCGGCGGCAACGGCCATACCGCCGATCTTGGAAATGGTTGCGTCGTCGACTGCGCTGAGCTGACTCATTTGGTGGCTTCCTTCAGGCTGGTGGGTTTGGCGGAACCGGCTTCGCGCAGTTCCAGGGTTTGCTGGCGCGGGTGGTTACGCGACAGGTCGTTGTCGTCGGTCAGCCAGAAGAAGTCCTCGCCACGTTCCGGCTTGGGCAGGTCGACGGCGATCTGGTCGGACACGGTGACCTTGTCGACGTCGCCGCCGCGGCTGGCGGGCTTGATTTTGATCTTCAGCGTGAGTCCGCCGGCCTTGCCGGTTTCCTTCACCTTCGTAATCAGTTCTTCCAGTTGGCCGGAAAGCTCGGCATGCGCGCGGCCGTCGCGCAGGTCCTGCAGGAATACGGCAAAGGCCTTGGTTCCCATCGGTTCTCCTTCGTATTGAAAATCAGTCGTGGTCATTCGCCTGCAGCTTTTTCACGTCAATCCGCGCCCTGCGCTGCATATGCAGGCACGCGACGTTTTTTAGGATCAGGCGGTGCGCAGGATGGGCAAGCATGTCGTCGAGGGGCAGCGTAGTGCGGAGCATGCGATGCGCGATCTCCAGCGCTGCGCGGTCCGGAACGATGTCTGCCGACGCCCGCATGTCATTTCCTGCGCTTGATCGGAAAAACCCTCGCCCCCCGCTTGGCGAGCACCGGAGGTGCGCTCCACGCGTCGAGTAGGCGAAGCACGGCAGGCAGCATGCGCGCCTGCACACACGGCAGGCACTGGCACTCTTCGGCCAGCTGTGGCGCCCGCATCGGCCCGACCTTCGGCCGCAGGTTACGCGCGCGGATGTAGTCTTGCCCGCACAAGCCGGCAAGGGGATCAGGCGCACTCAGGCGCACGCGTACGGTGCTCATGCGCGCCTCACGATCGAGACGCTGCAGGGGCCGAACTCGTCGATTGCAGCGTCGTGCAGGTCGAAGCTGTTGCCGATGGCGGTGCGGCGCGCGACCACGCGGCCGCCGACACGGATGGTGATGACGTAGTTCATTGGATTGCCTCCTCAAGGCCGAGCGCGTGCGCGACGTCCGCGAATTCGAATATCCGGCTCGGATTGTGGTCGTATGGCATCTGGATCTGCTCCAAGCCGTGCACGCGCTCGTCGCTGGTCAGGCAAAGCGCGTCATTCGGCAAGTGGTCGCCGATCTTCCAGTTGTCCAGCACCTGGCGCTTGTTGAAGAGCCTGGCGAGGTCGGTAGCGTGGCGCGTCTTTCCGCACGCCGGCGGCCCGTAGATGATGACGGCGGCGATATCGGTTTCTGAGCCGACGGCAAGCAAAGAAGAGGACAGCACGCAGCGCCTCTCAAGAATGGAATTTCGCATGGCGAACCCTTCAAAAGGACTGAATTGCTAAATGGGCAATCTGCGGACGGCACGCGCGCGGCCTCCGCTGCTGACGCTGCTGCAGGACTGGTAGCCGTCGTCGAAGTACTGACCCCAGGCGCAGTCGGAATCGGACGCGTGCTTCTCGCCGGACCAGTACCAGGCCGGCTGGAAGCGATCCTTCAGATTGGCGTAGAGCAGCGCCTGCTCGGGCCGCGTCGGCAGGAAGCCGGCCATGTCTTCGGTTGCCCAGCGCTGCGCCTCGTTCCAGTCCACCCCTTCGCGCTCGCCGTCGAGCAGGACAAGGTGATAGTCCGGCGCGCCTTGGCCACGCATGACGCCAGCGTAGATGCCGCCGCCGGCTTCCCAGTGCTCGCCGATCGCCGGCGGCCGGGAGTCCGAAGCGGTTGTTGCCTCGCGCTGCCGGCATGCCGCCATCTGCAGGTGATGCAAGCCCTGGTGCGCCCACAGCTCGGGCGGCGTCGCGGCCAGAAAGCGGCGGATGATTTCGCGGCCGATCTTCTCGGCGATGTCGCCGGCCTCGCGGTCGTCGATGGGCGCCGGATTGGCCTGCGCGAGATGCCAGAGCGCGGCAAGGAAGCTGTCCGTGTAGCTGGGCAGCGCGTCGGCGCTGAACTTGATGGCGATCGTATGTTCCATGGTCGCCCTCACGCGCTGATGCGTTCGGCGTCGATCACGATCGTCTCGCGATCAACCGTCAGGCGCGCCAGGCGCAGCGCGTCGCCGGCGTTCTTGGCTTTCAACTGGACGAAACTGTCCAGTGCCGGATCCATCGCGCATGCCTGGTTATAGGGGCGGGTGCGGCAGCGGTAGCTGCGGAGATCGCTCGGCGGGGTATTCCCTGCGGACGTGTGCATGGGTGCCTCCATCTGCCCTTGCCCATTGAAAAAATGCAGGCCATTTGCGGGTGGCATGCTGCCCTGTGGCAAGGTCTGGAGGAATATTAGGCCTTAAATGGCCTATGCGTCAAGGCCATTTAAGGCCTATTGGCAACAAATTTTTTACGACTCAAGACGTAGAAGCTGTGAAACGGCCGCGTTTTCGGACCGCGCGGCGAAAGTTCCTATGTTATGCAGATCCGCCCAGCCTTGAAAACGTTCAAGAGTCATCCGGGCGATGCTCGACGTCTCGCGTTCGGGGGCAGAGAGGGAGTGGCTGTTGATGATCAGCAGTGGCCGGATCGGAGCGTTGATCGTCTGCCGAGCTGAAATGATTTCGAAAAGCTTGCTTTCCGCTTCCGCTTCCAGATATGTGGTCTGGTGGATGCTCGAAGGCAGGCTGGCAAACTGCACGATCCATGCGCCATGTTGGTAATCGAGAGAAATGTCGGTATGGCCGGCGCGGTGCTTCTGGCTGAATCGTCCCTTCAGTTCCTTGCTTTCTCCGGCGAACTTTCGACGCACCTCGCGCAAAAATTTGCGGGTAGTCGAAGTGGTCCGCCGTGCATCAATTTCTTCGACTTCCTCCATCAGTTCGCTGGGCGAGCCTAGGGTGGAAACCATCTGGACAGCTGCGGTGAGGAGCTGTTCGGCAGTAAAGCCGCGCACTTCGCGGATGGGGCCAAAGGAAAATCCGGCAAACGGTGACGCCAGCTCGTCAAGTGCCAGGCCAGCGCTGAGCTGCTGTGTCATGAACGAAGCAGCTTCGCGCAGAATCCCATGTGCCGATGCGCCTCGAGCGGCGCCCAGCATCGCGCGCAGCTTCAGCGGGGGAAGTATGCAGTGCGCTGCGGGCGCAAAATATCCGGTACTAGCGAGTTCCGGGACGAGCGCAATGAGTGAGGTGATTCTGTCATGGCCGCCAGCCTGGGGTTCCCAGTACACAGGCCGAAACGTCGCGCGCAGCGGAGGTCGCGTCAGCTTTGGGAATGAGATGTCCATAGGCTCGGCGGATCTGGATTGGCGAGGCGCCGGCTGATGTATTCGGCGAGAGCCGGCAATCGTAGCGCGATCTTGTCGATGAGTATAGCAGTGACGCCAAAAATGCCGTCAAGGGTCAGATCATCCGATCGCCATTTTGCGGCATAGCCCGACAGCGCGTGCAGTTCCCGACGGAATTTCGTCAAGTCCCGAGCGAGTTCAGCGAGGCCATGAGACGACGGTTGTCTTTGCACCATTTGCGTCGCAAGTTGGTTGCATTGCGCCTGAAATGTCAATGCCATGCTGCGCTGCTCGCGAGTCGCACCCTTGCGCAGGTAGTCTGGTGTTTTGGGAAGCGCCAGGTCATGATCGAAAAGCCACCATTGGGAACCATCGAATAACAGATTCTCGCTATGCCGGTCGGCATTGACCACCAGTTCGTCCCAGGCAGCACCTTTCGGGCCCGTCTCGGAATCGCAGACGCGCGACCAGATGAACTCCTCTGCCGCCGGGTTATCGTTGACCATCTGCGCCATCAGCACATCAGGCTTCTTGTAATGGCTGCCGATCAAAAGAAAGGAGCTGCCGGTTACGTGTGCCGGCAAGCCGAAAAGCTGATCGCGCTCCGCAATCACCAGCGCCGGCTGCGGGATCGGTAATTTCAGCACTTGGGCCGAGAGCGCGCAAGCCAGTTCGATACATAGGGGAATCTGCCCGCCTTTAAGATATTTCACCACCATAGGCAGGGCGGCGGAGGGGTTTTCAGCGCGGCCCACCTGGGCGCGCCATGCGACATTGGTGTGGTCGCCTTTGAGGAGTTCGGCCGGAGAAAGCAGGAAAAAGAGAGGTGGTTCCTTGAATCGGTCGTCTTCTTGCAAGCTTGCCCCCACCAAAGAATTATTCGATCTCGAGCGTTGCTTCAATCACTTTAAGTTGCCGCTCTTCTATTTGCCCGGATTTGAGTTGCTGCACGATTCGATTAATGCGCTGAACGTTGGATGAGGACATTGCGTTCAGGCGCTTAATCAAGTCTTTGTCCATGAGATCTCCAGCTTCCATGCCGAACGCTTTAGCGATCGCGTCAAGGCTGTCCGCAGTGGGCGATACCTCTCCCCGACGGATTCTTCCGACAGTCGATGTTGCGACCCCGGTCTTTTTTGAGAGAAGGACTTGTGAACCTAGTTCTCGATTCCGGCGCATCAACTCGTCGACGTTTCTCGCAATAACCATATCGATACTCATGGGGCAATTTTGGCCCATCAAATAGGACATTTGCGGCCCTTGCCAATAGGCCACAAAAGGCCTATTATTGCCGCATGAACACACCGATCCTTGCCTACGTGCTCGATCAACTTGACAGCCGCAGACGCCCATGGACAGTCGTCGCCCGGGAAACACAGATTCCCTACGACACTCTGAAGAAAATCGCGCGCCGCACGACGCCGAATCCGGGTGTCCTTCACGTCCAGCGGCTTCACGACTATTTCCGGGGTTTGGAACGCTCGGAAACAGAGGTCTCTGGATGTACGGAGGGGTCGTAGCGTGCGCGAATTCATTGCAAGGAACCTGGCGTACTGGGCGCTCCGTCTGACCTACCCAGCTCTCTTTCAAGGCGAAATAGCGAGTGGAACAGTTGCTGTCGTACAGGTGGTGAAAGAAGAAGTTTTACCTCGGTCGCCGGAAGGACCTGGGCCGCATTATGCGGATTTGTCAAAACTCCGGTCGATACCAGTAGTGTTGTTTCACCTGTACGCGGGTCGACGGTTACCTCGATCGGGACGGGAATAAAAAGAGGAGGCAAGGGAGTCATGGCGGTTTCCAATAAAGAAAGAGTGTTCAGCATCCGGCCCGATGCGCTGGTCGTCCATCAGAACGGCGTGTTCATCGAAGCCCGTGGCCGCGCAGAACCGTTTTGCATCGCGCTCGGACCGCGTCTCGGATGGGCGCTGTTTGCGCCGGTCGTCGGAAGCAATGGTGTTATTTCCCGATATACGTTTGAATTGCGTGAAATGCATCCGGCCCATGCTGAAGCCCCAGCTCGAGTAGTTTCATGGTCAGGTGTTTTGTGGCATCGGCAGGTAGCGATCGAAGCGCATCAAGCCAGGACTTCTTATCTTCGGGGGCAAGATGCGATTCGTTGATGCGCAGCGCGACCAGCTCGCGAATGGATTCGTCGTGCAGTCGAATCATGACGACGCGGAAGATGGCGCTCAGGCCGCCGTCATCGGCAATGAAGTCCAATCCCTTCGCGGTAATGCTGGCGCCCGAAAAGGCAACATGATTGTCAACCCCGCGATGGATGCCCGCCGCGATCAATCCGTGCGCTTCCAGGTAAAGAAGGTTCGCGATGAGTTTTCTGTCCTGTTCGCTTCCATCTTCGACGTCCTGAAAAATATCCAGACAGGCGTACGGAAAACAGTCCGCGAGCTTGGTGAGCAGTTCGTTTTGCAGAGAGCGGTCGAGGTTCATGAGAAGTTTTCCAGGTTGGATGGAGCGGTTCGGAGGCGTCATGGCTGATGCGCTCCAGATATCGCGACCAGCGGTTCGGAAGATGAGCAAGGAAAAGACGTTCGAAATGCAGATGGATTGCGCCCCCGTTGACAAGCAGATCGCGGAGCTTCGCGGCCTACTTGATCGCCTTCCTGAAGGCGTCCGCGATTCCTTTTTGGACCGCGTTGCCAATCTTGGCGACTTCGGCCTTCAGACTGAAACGCTTCCCGCAGACCGAACAGGTCGCATCGTCCTGCGTTTCCGGAGTGCTGCCCTGGCTGAGCTTTGCGCTGCCGCAGTGAGGGCAGCGGACGGCGATCGTTCCTAAATTTGTTTCGCTCATGGGAGTTTCCCTTCGTGAAAGTTGATATGTGGGAATACCAATGTATCACAGGGGAAATTCCCGCCAGACCAGGAGAAGACATGCGAAGCGCGCTCATCGGGAAGTCCGGTTGAGGAGGTAAGCGCGCAGATAGCGCATGCGGGCGGTCGGGGTAATAGCCGGCTGCCTCTTTTTTCGCCGCAAATTGAGTTTTTGCGTTTTATCAAATCGAAAGTCCATAAGGAAACAACAAGAAAATGAACATGGAGCAAGTATCCGCGGACCAGATTGAAATCACACGCACAGACGGTGCACGCATTGAAAGCGAGATATTGCGCCGGCTTGCAGATGTGACGCAGGCCCATGCAGCGGCTTGCATGGGCCTTTCAGCGAGCACGGTCAACCGCATGGTCGAGGACATCGGGCGATTCGCCCACCTTCTCGCCGCACTGCGCATGCAGGTGGTGGCGACCAATTCCATGGTCGTGCCGAAGGAAGATCTGACGGCGCTCGAGCGCTTTGCCTACAACTACCTGAAGATCAAGCTCTCCCAGGAAGGCGTGCTGTAAGGCGCGCCGCGCATACGAGGCAGAAGAGATGCCGTCAATCGACCAGGTTCTGCAGAGCATGACCGCGGCCGGGCTTCCTCCCGTACCCGCCGGCCATCCGATCTGCGATGGGAAAGAGCGCCGCTTCGGACGCAAGAAGAAGGCATGGTACAAGCTGACCGAGCTCATAGGCCACGATGGCAAGTCTGTGGTGTACGGATCGTTCGGGTTCTGGCGCGGGCGCAGTAACGGCGCCGTCGGCGTGTCGCTGGCAGACGGCGAGGTCAGCCGCGAGCAGTTAGCCGATGCACGACGGCGACAGGAAGACGCTGCGCGCCGCGAAGAGGAGAAACGTCAGCGGCTCGCACGCGCTGCGGCCGGCCGTGCGCACAACCAGTGGCAGGCAGCATCCACGAATGGAACATCACCCTACCTGGTGCGCAAACAGGTTGAACTGGAGAATGCCAGAATCGAGGCCGACGGCACGCTGCTGGTGCCGATGGTGCATTACTCGCTGGCCGATGGAAAGCGATTGGTCGGGCTGCAGAAGATTGCGGCCGACGGCGGCAAGCGCTTCAACAAGGGCATGGACAAGGTCGGTTCCGGGTGCCTGCTAGGCAAGCTCAACGACGAAACGCCCCTCCTGCTCGTCGCCGAAGGGTACGCAACGGCAGGATCCGAACGGCTCGCGCTCGAACGCGAATATCCTGTGATGGTCGCCTTCGATGCCGGAAATCTGGAAGCGGTCGTGCGGCGAGTGCGGCGCGATTTCGCGAACGTGCACATCCTCATTACCGCGGACGACGACTGGCAGCTATTCAAACGGATGGCGAAATGCTTGGTGAAGGAATTCCACATTGCGGCCACGTTTGCGGTCGATGGGGAAGAGCAGCATTTGTCAATGGGCGATTTCGACGCGGACGATCGCGACGATACGCGGTTGGTCGAACGCCTGGAGCGCGCCAGCGCGTCGCCGGCCGTATTGTCGATCGACGGTTCCTTCCACACCTTCCGCGCAGATGATTCCACGGACGTTCGTGTAGCGGCGACGTGGAGGGTCGATGCGCAAGGCGTGCAATATGTCGAAATGGATGTAACGGCCGGTCGCGTGATGCGCACGATCCGTTTCGAAAATGCCGGCATCGCTGCCGCAAAAGCAGCGGCCGCTGCGGTAGGCAATGCTTCGGTGGTTTGGCCTCGATTTTCGCAACGTGGCCAGAACAAGTGGACCGATTTCAACGATCTTCATGTGCAGGAATCACTCGACGCGGTGCGAGAGCAGCTCCGGTTGGCGATCGATGCGGCGTTGGTTCAGCTGGCTTCAGCGGGTGAGGCGGCCGAGCCTCTGGTGCTTCCTACTCCGACAGCATTCACGCCGGACAAAGCGGAGGAATCCGGTTCACCCTCGGCCTCTCCGGGCCACACGCAACAGTGGGCGGCATCCCAGGTGGCATCGGTCGGCCGACCGACGATCGAGTCGTTGCTCGAGCATTGCGCCTTGATTTACGGTACCACCGACGTCTGGGATGGATTGAATCGCGCACGGATCAAGCGTGCGGCTTTTGCGGCTGCCGTCGGCAAGGATCTGGCCCGGGAATGGGTGGATCATCCGAAGCGCCGCAATATCGACGCGGAGGCATTGCCGGTGCTCCGGCGCGGGCGCGCGGTCGACGGGGGTGAGGGGGGAGATCGGGTCAAGGAAATGCTGCTTCGCCTGACGCTCCTGTACGGCACGGTGACGGTGTGGGATAGCGTCAAACGCAAGGTCATGTCGTTGGATGCGGTCCGGGCGGCGTTCTCGAACGAGATGCTGACTCGGTGGCAGGAGCATCCGCAGCGGCAAATGATCGATGCCGAGAACCTGGTGTTCGATCCCAAACAGCAGGTCAGTCCGGCCACGCACATCAACATGTTCGACGGATTTCCGCTGGTCCCTAAACAAAATGACGACGTCGTGTTGCCGGTGCTTGAGCTGGTTTTCGACCTCTGCGGCACCGAGGAAAACAGCCGGCAAATCGGCGACTGGCTGTTGAAATGGCTGGCCTATCCGCTGCAGCATCCTGGTGCGAAGATGCAGACCGCAGTGCTGATGTTCGGCGAGAAGCAGGGTACAGGAAAGAGCCTGTTCTTCGAGGGCATCATGCGGCCAATCTACGGCGAATATGGCGGCACCGCCGGCCAGCACCAGTTGGACTCTACCTTTACCGGATGGCGCTCGCGCAAGCTCTATATGGTATTCGAAGAAGTGCTTTCGCGTGACGATCGCTACAGCCATACCGGCACGCTCAAGCATATGATCACCGGCCGCGACATGCGGATCAACGAAAAGAATCTTCCTGAGCGAGTCGAGGCCAATCACCTGAATTCGGTGTTTCTGTCGAACGAGCCGCAGCCGATCCCGATTGAGCTCGAGGACCGGCGGTGGCTGGTGATCGAAGCGCTACTCAAGCTAACCGAAGAGCGTGTAAGCCTGTTCAAGGAGCTGATGACAAAGGATGTCTCCGCCGCCTTCTACCACTTCCTGCTGCAGTATCCGCTCGGCGATTTCGATGAGCACACGAAGCCGCCGATGACTGACGCCAAGCGGAAGATCATCCGCTTTGGTCGCCCAGGCTGGGACGCCTTCCATGATGCCTGGCGCAGCGGCGATCTGCTGGCGCCATATTGCTCCTGCATCACCGAAGACCTATACGAAGTGTACTGCCGCTGGTGCGAGCGGAACCACGAACGCAAGTTGACGCTGACGAAGTTTTCCGAGCTCCTGGCGGGCCGCGAGCGCAAGGAACGCAAGTGGGTGACGCTCGGACCGAAGAAAAAACAACGAATGGTGTTCCTGATTGGTGATGCGGCAGAAAGCGAGTTGAGCAAGGATGCGCAGAAATTCCGGGACCTGGCGGGGGTTAAGCCCGACGAGTAGCCGATTTTGTGCAGGGTGTGCAGGGTAGTTATTTAACCATGCACAGCAGAAGCCCGCGCCAGTAAAGGATTTGGCAGGGTGTGCAGGGTGTGCAGGGTTCCGCGCATACATATGCGTGATGAATTTATGAAACAACACATAAAGATTTTCTCGCGTGAGAGTTCAATTTAACCCTGCATACCCTGCATACCCTGCACAAGCCGCATGAATAAAGGCTCTCCGCTGTGCAGGGTTGATGGAAGTGCCTGAAACCCCTGCACGCGGCAAACGGGAATCGCCGCGTAGCGTTCGAAATGCATCACAGGAAGGTCGTTGACGAAAATGAGTGGGAGGAATAATGGGAAGTGAGTTCATGGGGCGTATGGACAACTGGCGGCGCACGGTGCGGGGCGGTGCTGGTTCCAGTGCGACGTCCGGCTGTTGCGCGCTATGGGCGAGATGGTACGTACTCTGCCATCTGGAGAAGCGGGCGGCCGCTGATGTGGATGCCGGCGCGCGGCGCACGCAACCGACTCGGCCTCTGGTATCAGTTGACCAGCTCGATGGTTGGATCGTGGAAGCCGCCGTGCGCACGCTCGGCGATTTTAACGAGCGCGAAGTCCTTCGGTTCTGGTACGTCTGGCAGTATCCGCCACACTGGATCTGCTCGAAGCTCCATGTACGAAAGCACCATCTACGTGTTCTCCTAGCCCGTGCAGAAAAAAACTTGCATCAAGTGCTTGCGAAATTGGACGACGCTGCTAGAATGCAATCCAACAATTTGCATGCCGGTGTCGATCCGCGCCTAGAGTCGAAAGACGCCCCTATTGGGGGCGCTTTGACTCTAGAAAATGCGAAAGCCCTTGTCGAGTAATCGACCGGGGCTTTTTTGTTTGCAGATTTCGGGAGCGGTCATGCGCGTCAATGAAGATCGCCGCCCCGACGAACATATACGTCGAGAGATTAACTGATCGAAGCTGAACGTCGAACACTGAACCGAGTCTCCTCCATGTCATGCTGAATGACAGTTGGCCGCCCCCGAGAAATCCGGGGCGGCGTTTTTTTTGGTGCCTGCAGCATGACCCGATCCGCGTTTGAGTTGTCGATTCGAAGCAACATCAAGGAAATCCAGAAGAAGCTCGGTGCATTCGCCAATCAGCAGCTGCCGTTCGCCCAGGCGCAAACAGTAACGGCGCTTGCCAAGCTTGTGCAGAAGGCTGAGGTCGAGAACATCAAGGCCACGTTCAAGAACCCGTCGCCCTTCACCCAGAAGTCGGTTCGCGTGACCCCGGCCCGCAAAGGCAACCCGGTGGCTACCGTCTTCGTGATGGACAAAGCGGCCCAGTACCTGAAGCCGTACGAAGACGGCGGCGTGCATTACCTGAACAGCAAGGCGCTGCTGAACCCGAAGGACATCGGCCTGAACCAGTACGGGCAGTTACCCCGCAATCTGCTTCGCCGCCTGAGGAATCGGACGGACGTCTTCATCGGCCCGGTGAAGACGAAGCACGGCATCGTCAATGGGGTTTGGCAGCGGCCGTTCGTGCGGGGAAACACGAAGGTTCGCGGCATGTCGCGCAAGCACGGGCTGGTTACCGCCGCGACGAATACGACTGGGAAGCTGAAGTTGCTGATTCGCTTCGGCGATGCGTTGCCCGTGAAGGAGCGGCTGAACTACCGGGTGCGGGCAAAGCAGGTGGTAGACGCGAACGTGAACCGCGAGTTTGGGCGTGCTCTGGCCAAGGCGATGGCAACCGCACGGTAATCCCGTGTCGGTGTGGCGGGGAGACGTGGTATGGCAGGTGGTGCGGGACAGCAACGGCGCAGGGGTGGCGACGGGTCCCTCCTGGCCCTTTTGAACACACGGGCATTGCGCGCCGCGTGTCTTTGCTACTCACAAAATGTTCGTAAGGGGGTTGTGTGGTTGATCTGCAGGCGCGTGTGACACAAGCCGCATTTGGCGGATTGGTCGGCATAAGCCAGCAGGCCGTGAGTGATTTGTTGCTGCGCGGCGTGATTGCTGAAGGTGGCACGTGTGGCGAATGGCTGCAGCAGTATTGTGACCACCTGCGCGAACAAGCGGCCGGGCGACTGGCAGCGGGCGATCTCGATCTGGCCACCGAACGCGCCGCGCTGGCGCGCGCGCAACGAGAGAAGGTCGAGATGCAAAACGCCGTGACGCGGCGCGAGCTGGCACCGGTCGGTATGTTGGAGCAGGTTCTCTCAAAAGTTGGCCGGCAGATCGCTGGCATCCTCGAAGCAATCCCGGTGCAGCTCAAGCGTCGCTCAGGCCTCTCTGCCGACGATCTCGATTTCATCACGCGCGAGATCGTCAAGGCGCGTAACCAGGCTGCCGGAATTACGCTCGCCGACCTGTCCGACGAGGACGATGCTGCGGAAGGCAGCGAGGTGGAAGGCGAGACTGATGGACTTATCCGAGATTGATCGTGCGATACGCAACGGCCTGGAATCGCTAGCTGCAGTTCCGCCAATCCGCCTGTCGGAATGGGCGGAGAAGTATTTCTACCTGTCGGCGGAATCGTCGTACGTCGAGCAGCACTGGCACGCGTACCCATACCAGCGCGCCGTCATGGACGCGATCTCCAACGACGAGCATGAAGAAGTCGTCTTCATGAAGTCGGCCAGGGTGGGTTACACGAAGATGATCCTTGCCGCGATTGGCTATTTCGCCGAGCACAAGCGGCGCAACCAGGCAATTTGGCAGCCGACTGACGACGACAGCGACGATTTCTGCAAGACCGAACTTGAATCCATGATCAGGGACGTCCCGATCATGGAGAAGGTGTTCCCCGGCTTCCTGGCGAAGAACAAGGACAACACGCTCAAGCAAAAGAAATTTCTCGGCTCCAGTCTGCATCTTCGCGGCGGCAAGGCAGCGAAGAACTACCGTCGCCTGTCGGTCGATGTGGCGATCCTGGACGAGCTGGACGGTTTCGATAACGACGTCGAAAAAGAGGGCAGCCCTGTTGCTCTCGCTCGCAAGCGAATCGAGGGCGCAACCTTCCCGAAGCTGGTGTCTGGATCAACGCCGAAGCTGAAAGGTTTCTCGCTCATCGAGGCCCGCTTCGATCAGGCGGACCTGCGCTTTCGCTTGCACATCCCTTGCTCGCATTGTGGGGAGATGATCGAGCTGTGCTGGGGCGGCAAGGACAAGCGGTACGGTTTCAAGTGGATCAACGGCGATGCCGACACGGTAATGCATGTGTGTGACCAGTGTGGCGGAATGATGTCGCAGGCGGACTACCTGGCAACTTGGGATAAAAGCAAGTGGATTGCCGAGGACGGCACTTGGATCGATCCCCGGGGCATCTATCGCGATCCTGCAGGGAATGCGGTGCCGCCGGTCAAGAAAGTCGCGTTCCATATCTGGACCGCATATAGCCCGCAGACCAGCTGGGCGCAGATCGTGCGCGAGTTCATGTCTGCCCACGCCAAGGCGAAGGCCGGCGACCGATCGGAGCTGAAGAGCTTTAAAAACACAACGTTGGGCGAGACTTGGGAAGAGGAGGTCGAGAAGACCGACTCGGACGAGTTGGCGCGGCGCGCCGAGGCCTATCCGTTGCGCACGATCCCGAAAGGCGGCCTGATCCTGGTTGCCGGTGTCGACGTGCAGTCGAACCGCTTCGAAATCGTCGTTTGGGCGATCGGACGCGGCGAGGAAATGTGGGTAGTTGATTACCACGTGATCGATGCCAATCCGGCCGACGAACGCGATTGGGAAGATCGCCTCGATCCGTACCTGCACTTGCGCTTCATGCACGCCGGCGGCCAGACGCTTGCGATCGAAGCGGTGGCGATCGACACCGGCGGGCACTTCACGCACCAGGCATACAACTTTTGCCGATTGCGTCAGCGCCGTCGTGTTTATGCGGTCAAAGGTGACACCCGCCAGGGGCAGCCGGTCAAGGGGCGCCGCAGCCTGCAGGACGTGAACCATCGCGGTTCCGTCATCAAGCGCGGCGTGCAGTTGTGGATGGTCGGTACCGACACGGCGAAGGACTTGATCTACGGCCGCCTGCAGGTGCAGGGTGACGGACCGGGTCACATGCACTTTTCGAAAGATCTGCCGCCCGAGTTCTATCAGCAGCTGACCGCCGAGGTCCGCGTGCTGCAACGCACGCCGAGCGGCGAGCAGTACCGATGGGTGAACCCGCGCAAGCGAAACGAGGTGCTGGACTGCACGGTGTACGCGATTTTCGCCGCGCACATGCTGGATCTGCACCGCTACACCGACCGAATGTGGGCGAAGCTGGAAGAAGCGGTCAATCCGCCGGTTGCCGACATGTTTGCCAGCAGTGCAACGTCCGAAGAACTCACCGCGGTGGCTCAACCCATAGTGGTATCGCCGGCTCCTCCGACAGAGAAGGCGGCAGCGTCGACGCAAGTGAAGAAATCGTTCGCCAGCCGTCTGGCCTAGGAAAACCATGGCTTTCAATCCCAACACGAGCCTCCTTGCCGGCATGTCTACGGCCACGCTGCAGGCGGCGCTTGCCAATGCCCAGCAGGCATATATCGACCTCTCGACCGGGGCAAAAGGCGAGAACTATTCGTACACGCAGGGAGACGGGGCGAAATCCGTCACCTTCACCCGTGCCAACCTCGCGCAGCTCGCGGCGCTGATCCGGACGCTGCAGCTGCAGCTAGGCGTGGTCTGCCGTGGCCGCCGCCCGGCTCAGTTCCTGTTCTGATATGGAAAACCCGGTACAAATCCTAAACGCGCAGGGAAATCCGATCTCCCCGACGCGCCCGTCGATGCTGGTGCCTGGCGGCCGTGCGCCCTATGATGCGGCGGACCTGTACGGCTCGGCCGTGGCCGACTGGCGTCCGTACCTGTGGAGCCCGGACGGCGAGCTCAACATGTACCGCGACCGGATCGTGTCGCGGGTGCGGGACCTTGTCCGCAACGATGGCTGGGCCAGTGGCGCTGTTACGCGTACGCTGGACAACGCGATCGGGGCGAACTTCCGGCCGGTGGCCAAGCCCGATTACCGCGCGCTGGTCGCTTACACCGGGAACAAAGCCTTCGACGCAAAGTGGGCAGACGAATTCGGGCGCGTGGCTGAGGCCAACTACCGCACCTGGGCGAACGATCACGGCCGGTACTGCGACGCGCAGCGCAACCTGACGATGGCACAGATGATGCGCCTGGGATTCAGGCACAAGCTGATTGACGGCGATGCGCTGGCGATGCTGCACTGGCTGCCTGAACGCGTTGGCGAGGGCCGCGCCCGGTACTGCACGACCGTCCAGCTGATCGACCCTGATCGTCTGTCGAACCCCCAGTTGCGTTTCGACCAGATGACGATACGAGGTGGCGTGGTGGTGGACGCATTTGGCGCCGCGATCGGCTACTACATCCGCCGCGCCCACCAGGGCGACTGGTTCAGCGCCGCACAGGCAATGCACTGGGACTTCGTGCCACGCGAAACCGACTGGGGCCGGCCGGTGGTCGTCCACGACTACGACCACGACCGGGCGGGCCAGCACCGCGGGGGCGCAGGAATCCTTGCTCCGGTGCTGCAGCGCCTGAAGATGCTCGTGAAGTACGACGGCACGGAACTCGAGGCCGCAATCATCAATGCGATTTTCGGTGCGTATATCGAAAGCCCGTTCGACGCCCAGTTCGTAGAGCAGGCACTCGGTGATTCCAGTGAGCTAAATGCCTATCAGCAGGGCCGATCAGAATTTCACGACGACCGGAAGATCAAGCTCGGCGAGGCCCGGATGCCGATCCTGTTCCCGGGTGAGCGGATCAACACCGTCACGGCGGCGCGGCCGACGTCGAATTTTGGGGAGTTCGAGGCCGCGGTCTTACGCAACGTGGCGGCCGGCACCGGGCTTTCCGCCCAGCAGATCAGTAACAACTGGTCGGACGTGAACTATTCGTCGGCGCGCGGCGCGCTGCTTGAGGCGTGGAAGACATTGTTCCGCAGGCGCCAGGACTTTGCGGTCGGCTTCGGCCAGCCGATCTGGGGAGCGCTGCTCGAAGAGCAGTTCGAGAACGGCGAGTTGCCACTGCCGGCTGGTGCGCCTTCCTTTGCCGAATGCCGTACGGCGTATTGCGCAGCGAAGTGGATCGGACCCGGCCGCGGTTGGATCGACCCCGTCAAGGAGCGCCAGGGCGCGGTCCTCGGGATGGACGCAGGGCTGTCGACGCTTGAGCAGGAAGCGGCCGAGAATTCCGGTGAGGACTGGGAAGAGCTGCTGGACCAGCGCCAGCGCGAGATCGAGGCCTACAAGGAACGGGGCTTGCCGGTTCCGTCATGGGCCGGCATGCAGACGGCGACCGAAGTGATCAAGGCACCGGAGGCCATTTAAACATGGACTACGAAGTATGAAAAACATCCAATGCACGCAATTCAACGCGGAAGGTAAGTGCCTTCACCAAGCCGCTCCGCGTCGCTTTTTCGGTGCGGCTGAATGCATTTTGTTTGAAAAAAGCAAAGACCCGCGCGTGATCGTCCAGTGTGCCTTGCAGGTCAAACCGGCAATGCCGAATCCGCCACGCTTTGAGCGTCCCGTGATTCCGCAACCGGAAGGGGAGTTCATCCGATGAAATTCGCACACCTCGCACAGCGGATGTTCAACGTCCCGCTCGCGATTCACCCGGCGAAGGCGGAAGTCGTCGTTGCGGCGCTGGCCGACCGGCTCGGCGTCGTCGACTCGGCCAGGATGGAAGACACCGACGTCCAGTATCGGAGCGTGGGGCGAAACCCGCGCGACGGCTACGAGATTGTCGAAGGCGTCGCGATCATCGAGATCGCCGGCACCTTAGTGCAGAAGCTCGGCACGCTCAAGCCCTACAGCGGCATGACCGGGTACGACGGCATTCGGCAGAACATCCTGTCAGCGATAATCGATCCGGCGGTCAAAGCGATCGCGCTGGACATCGACTCTCCCGGCGGCGAAGTGGCCGGCTGCTTCGACCTGGTCGACACGATCTTTGGTGCGCGAGGCACGAAGCCGATCTGGGCGATCCTGGACGAGTCGGCCTATTCGGCAGCCTATGCCATCGCATCCGCTGCCGACCGTATCGTCGTGCCGCGGACCGGCGGCGTCGGCTCGATCGGCGTCATCACTGCGCACGTGGACTGGTCGAAGTGGCTGAGCGGGCAGGGCGTGAAGGTGACCTATATCACCTACGGCGACCGAAAGGCCGACGGCGCCCCGGAAATGCCGCTTTCCGAAGAGGCGCTGGCGCGCTACCAGCAGGACATCAACACAATGGGCGAACTGTTCGTTTCGACAGTTTCCCGCAACCGAGCACTCCCGGCCGACAAGGTCCGGGAAACCCAGGCTGCGACATACCTGGGTGCAAATGGCGTTGAGCTGGGCCTGGCCGATGCGGTTATGGCTCCGGACGCCGCCTTCCTTGCCCTGCTTGAAACGCTGGGTTAATTCACCACTCTGGAGAATATCCGATGAGCCTCAAGACGAAACTTGCGGCAACGGTGCCCTTTGCGCACTTGCTGGGCATCCGCGCCGAATCCGACAACGATGACAAAGAACGCAAGGACGATGCCCGAGCTGAATCCGATGACGACGAGCGCAAGCAGCGCGAAGGTGAGTCCGACGAGGATTACGCCAAGCGTATGAAGGCGCTCGACGACGACGAAGACGTCGACGCCGAAGCCGAGGAAGGCGAAGAAAAGGCCGAGGGCGACGACGAAAAGGAAAAGGCCGCCAAGGCTTCCGAGCGTGCACGGTGCGCGAAGATCATCGCGCACGGTATCAAGCACGGCTGTGCCGAGCAGGCAGGCGTGTTCGCGTTCGACACCGACATGTCGCCGGCGCAGGCAATTGCCGCCATGTCGGCCGCCGCTTCGGTCTCTCCGCAGGGCCGTGCCAGCCTTCAGCAGCGCATGTCGAACGTCAGGGTTCCGAACGTCGGCACCGACGGCGGCGCTGCGCCGGACATGAGCGACCCGAAGTCGGCCGCGAAGGCAACTGCAGACAGGATCATCGCCGCGGCCGCCAAGGCGCGTGGCGAGAAGTAAGCCTCCCCAGGCTCAACCCACTCCCGCTGCGGCGGGATTTTTTGTTTTAGGAGAAAAGCATGTCTCTTACGGTCAATAGCCTGGGCGAGAACCCGCAACAGCCCGGCATCTCCGCTGAAGCCTTCATTCCGGATCAGCTTATCGCGGGCAACCTGAAGCTCGTCACCGACACGATCACGATCGCCAGCGGCGCCGGTGTGCTCAAGCGCGGTACTGTGCTCGGCAAGATCACGGCCAGCGGCAAGTACACGACCGCGCTGTCCGCTTCCGCCGACGGCAGTCAGACTCCGATCGCCATTCTGGCGGATGACGCCGATGCAACTGCTGCCGATGTATTTGCGCCGATCTACATCATGGGCGAGTTCAACATCAACGCGATGACCTTCGGCACCGGCATTACCTCGGACGCGGCCAAGGCCACCCTGCAACCGCTCGGCATCTTCCTGAAGACGGCCGTTTCCGCCGCCGACCCCACCTAATCCCAGCGCCGCCTGAACTGAGCCGCCCGCGAGGCGGCTTTTTGATGGGCGCATGAAAAGGAGTTTTCCGAAATGGGCACCAACAACACCTTCGTTTTCGACACCAATGCGCTGATTCAGGTCGTCCCGAACCTGAAACGCGCGCAGAAGTTCCTGCTCGACAAGTTCTTCCCGAACATCGTCATGAGCGATACCGAGTTCGTCTCGATCGACGTGGACGTCGGTAAGCGCCGGATGTCCCCGTTCGTCTCGCCGCTGGTCGAGGGCAAGCTGGTCGAGCAACGCCGCTACCAGACCAACATCTTCAAGCCGGCCTACATCAAGGACAAGCGTGCTCCGGACCTGCGCAAGCCGGTTCGCCGCATGATCGGCGAACGCATCGGCGGCGATCTGCAGGGCGCCGAGCGGGAGATGGCCAATCTGGAATTCGAGATGACCGACCAGATCGACATGATCGATCGCCGTCTCGAATGGATGGCCGCGCAGGCGCTGGTGAGCGGCTCGGTCACCATTGCCGGCGATGGCTTCCCGACCGTGGTGGTCGATTTCGGCCGTGATGCCGGCCTGACCATCGCCAATGCGTCCGGTGCAAAGTGGACGGCCGCCAACATTTCCGCGGGTACCGCCTCGCCGTCGAAGGACATCGAGACCTGGCAGCACGACATCCTGAAGAAGTCTGGCGGCGTCCCCACCGACATCGTCTTCACTACGTCGGCTTGGAATGGCTTCATCCTCGATCCGGTGGTCAAGCAGACCATCTGGTATCCGGGCAACGGTGGCCAGGGCAACACGATCAACGTCGGCGCGCAGATCCAGCGCGGCGCGATCTACAAGGGCCGCTGGGGCAACTACGACCTGTGGGTCTACAACGACTGGTATGTGGACGACAACAACGTCGAGCAGCCGATGCTGGTCGACGGCACCGTCGTCATGGCCGGCGAAGACCTGCTGGGCACCCGCGCATTCGGCCAAATCCTCGATCCGGCGTTCAACTACGAGGCGCTGCCGTACGCGCCGAAGACCTGGGTGGAGCAGGACCCGGCGCAGCGCTACATCCTGATGCAGTCCAGCCCGATCGTGATCCCGAGCCGCGTCAACGCGTCTCTGGCCGCGACGGTCTGCGATCCGGTGGTTAGCTAATCATGGCGCGCACTGACAAAGCAGTCGTCGCCAACGGCCGTACCGTGTTCGCTGGCGACAAGCGCTACGGCCCGGGCGCCGAGGTATCGCTGCCTGCCGAGGAGATCGCGACGCTTCGTTCGCTCGGCTTCGTGGTCGACCCGGACGCCAAGGCTGCCCCGGCCAGTGATGGTCCGACCTTCGATTCGAAGGAAGGGCCCTCGGTACAGGTCGCATCGTGATCGACTGGGACAAGAACGTTCTGGTCGGGGTCCACTCGGTCTTCGGGGAGAATGTCACGTACTCCCCGGCGACCGGTGGCTCATTCCAGGTGCAAGGAATATTCGATGCTGCAACACGGGAAGTCGATCCGATGACCGGCGTGTACGTGACGACCGCGAATCCCTGCCTTGGCGTTCGCCTGTCCCAGTTCGCCGATCCGCCGAAACAGGGCGACACCGTGGAGGTGCCGAGCGTTTCCAAAACCTTCGTGGTCAAGGAAGTGCGGCCGGACTCGCATGGTGAAGCTCGCCTGATGCTCAACCGGGTGGCCTGATGACCGGCTCACGTCAATTCAGGCTGGCCACGGTCGCGGCATTGCAAGGCCTGTCGCTCAACGGGGAGACGATCACCGTGGACTCGCCGGGAGACTGGAACGACCCTCCCGAAGCGCTCCCGAAGATCTACGTGCGGGCTGGCCCGTCGCCGGAACAGAAAACACCGTGGAACCGCGGGCAGCCGAACTATACGACCACCAGCCCGATCGTTGTGATGGGGCGCGTGTCTGCAATCAGGGCATCGGACTGCCAGGATCAGCTCGAAAGCCTGCAGGATCTGATCGAGCAGGCCGTGCTGACCAATTACGGCTTGCTCGCCGCCATGCAGCAAGCGCCTGTTTCGGTCGAATGGGACATCACGGCAGAGGGGGAGTATCACCTCGGCCGGGTAGCGCTGACGTTCGCGTTCGAGTTCCCCGAAGTGTTCGAGCCGGTGGTTACGGATTCGCTGGAGGGTGTCGATATCCATGCCGATATGGCCGCGCCGTTCGATCCGGCGGGAACCTATGCCAATCCGGCATTTCCGGATGCGGTACAGCCGGCGCCGCGCACGACGGGTCCGGATGGGCGCGACGAGGGCGCCCTCGAAATCAACTTGCCCCAGTAAGGAGCTTTCCATGTATCTCAGACCCGCGCCGGGGCGAGTTGTTCGCGACCCCGACTTGAAGGATTTTTTGCCCGAGGCCGGGCGCGAAGTCCCCGACACGTCCTACTGGCACCGCCGTCTCCGCGACGGCGATGTCGTTTCTGGCGCGGCAAAAAAAGGCCGCAAAGCCCATCCCTGACCGGAGCGCAGCACAATGAACATCGCGATAGGCGAATCGAACGGTGCAGCAAGGTTGAGCGAGGCACAAGTCGCCCAAATTCTTCTTGACGAGCGCAGCGACACAGCAATTGCAAAAGTGTTTCACGTCAGCAGAAAGTGCGTCGCGAAAATCAAGTCGGGTAAGACATGGGGGCACGTAATGCCTGAACTCTCCAGGCGCAACCGGCATCTGGCGATGAGCTTGAATGAGGCTATAGATCGGCTGTCCATGCCCGAGCCGAATACAGGGTGCTTCATATGGATGGGCGCGCTGCAGGGCGACGGCTATCAGAAGGGGAAAGGGTATGGAGTTCTTTCGTTTCAAGGTCGCCGGATTTCGGCGCACCGAGCTGCATACGAAGCAGTCAATGGGGCGATTCCAGACGGGTTGTTCGTAATGCACAAGTGTGACAACACGCTCTGCTGCAATCCGGCTCATCTCACTCTCGGGACGCATCAGGACAATGTCGATGATTGCGTATCGAAAGGGCGGCATACGCAGGGCGAGTCTCATCCGATGGCGAAATTGAGTGCTTCACAAGTCTCGGCTATTCGCTCCGACCGAAGGCCCGTTGAAGACGTTTCAAGCGAGTTCGGCATCAGCCGGGCACAGGTCTATCACATCAGAAACAACTCTCGCTGGAGGGCAGTCGCATGATTCCGTTTAAGAACATTCCTTCGAATCTCAGAGTCCCGCTATTTTTTGCGGAAGTCGACAATTCGCAGGCCAATTCGGGCCAGATCAACCAGCGTGCGCTGATCATCGGCCAGATCACCGCGGCCGGGACGGCGACGCCGAATGTCCCAGTGATCTCCCAAGGCGCATCGGACGCAATCAGCGTCGGCGGTGCCGGCTCGATGTTGGCGCTGATGACCGCTGCCTACCGTGCCAACGACACGTTCGGCGAGGTCTGGTATCTGCCGCTGTCCGACGATGTAGCAGCGATTGCCGCCGCCGGGAGCGTCGCCTTCACAGCCGCGGCGACCAGTGCCGGCACGATGTACCTGTACGTGGCGGGTGTTCGGATCGCGCAGCCGATCGCGACCACGCAGACGGCCGACCAGCTCGCCACCGCGCTGGCGGCGCTGATCAACTCGACCCCGAACCTGCCGGTGACCGCTGCCGTCGATGGCACGACCACCTCAAAGGTCAACATCACCGCTCGCAACAAGGGCGCGGCCGGCAACGACATCGACCTGCGTCTGAACTACCTGGGCACGCGCGGCGGCGAGGCGATGCCGGCCGGACTGGCGGTGACCATCACCCAGATGACGGGCGGCCAGACCAACCCGACTCTGACGACGGCGCTGGCCAACCTCGGCGACCAGACATTCGACTTCATCGTGTGCCCGTACACGGACACCACGTCGCTGGACGCGCTGAAGGGCTTGCTGAACGACACGACCGGCCGCTGGGCGTGGGACAAGCAGCTTTACGGTCACTTCTTCAGCGCCAATGCTGGCACGCTGTCCGACCAGACCACGCTCGGGACCGCGCGGAATGACCAGCATGGCTCGATCATGGGTGTCAACGATTCGCCGACCCCGAGCTGGATCTGGGCGGCCTCGCTGACCGGCGCCGCCGCCGGGAGCCTGCGCGTCGACCCGGCTCGGCCGCTGCAGACCATCGTGCTCCAGGGCGTTCTTGCTCCGCCGCTGGCGTCCAGGTTCGACCTCAGTGAGCGCAACACGCTGCTTTTCGACGGCATCTCGACCTTCACGGTAGACGATGACGGCACCGTGCGCGTGGAAAACCTGATCACCACCTACCAGAAGAACGCGTTCGGCGATGCCGACGACAGCTATCTGGAAGTGGAGACGATGTTCACACTGGCCTACGTGATGCGCCAGCTGCGCACGATGGTGACGTCGAAGTACTCCCGCGTGAAGCTGGCCGACAACGGCACGCGGTTCGCCCCGGGCTCCGCGATTGTCACGCCGAACGTGGTGCGCGGCGACCTGATCGCGAAGTACCGGGAGCTCGAATACGACGGCCTGGTGCAGAACGGCGACGCCTTCAAGGCCGGCCTGATCGTCGAGCGAAACAGCACCAATCCGAACCGGCTCGATGTGCTGTTCCCCGGCATTCTGATCAACCAGCTGCGCATCTTCGCGCTGCTCAACCAGTTCCGGTTGAGCTGAACAGCCACCCTTACCAGGAGAACAAACTATGGCTGACACAACCAACCGGCTGGCGGGGATTGCCTACCTCTCCGTCGACGGAAAGCAATACATGCTGGCCGGCGATTTCGGCTACAGCCCGTCGAAGGTCTCCCGCGAGACCTTGGTCGGGCAGGACCGCGTGCACGGCTATTCGGAAAAGCCGCATCCCGGCTCGATGTCGGGCACGCTGCGCGACGCCGGCGGCCTGACGGTGGCTGACCTGAATGCGATGACCAACGTCACCGTGGTGGCCGAGCTGGCGAACGGCAAGACCATCATCGGTCGCAACATGTGGACCGTGGACGCTCAGGAGGTGAAGACCACCGAGGCGACGCTGGATGTGAAGTGGGAAGGCTTTGAGGTGGAGGAAGCATGATGGATGACGAAAAGTCGATTTCGCTGCGCAAGCCGGTCGAGCTTGGCGGCGTGAAGTACGAGGCTCTGGCACTGCGCGAGCCGACCGCTGGAGAGCTGGCGAAGGCAACCGCGACCAGCACCAACGACGTCGCGGTCGCGATCGCGCTGATTTCGCTGGTCGCCAAGGTGCCACGCGGCGTCGTCGAATCGCTCGGCCAGCGGGACTTCCAGGAGGCGTCCGATTTTTTGGGCAGCTTCACGGTGGCTGGCCCGACAACTGGCGAGACATCGTAGCGGAAGTCACGGCGTTCTACGGTTGGGGGCCGTCCGACGCATGGCGGCTGAAGTGGTCAGGCGTCGGCGGCCTCGGATGGTGGAACGAGCAGGCAATTCGAATGAAGGTGGGGAAATCTGATGGCGAATAATTTCAAGATCGTCATATCTGCAACGGACAACGCGACGCGTTCCGTGCGCAAGGTGAACGACGCCATTTCGAAGATGACCCGGCCGTTCACGAACGTGCGGCGCTCGGCCGCCGCGCTGGGCAAGGAAATAGCCCGCAATCCGGTTGCCAAGAGCCTCAAGAAGATTGGCCAGGTGGCTGAAGCGACGGCGGCCAGCGTGGCCAAGCTCGCCGTGCCGATCGCCGGCCTGATCGGTTTCGGCTCCGTTGCCGGTCTCGCGGCGCTCGTCACCGAGTGGGGGCGCCTGGGGTTTGAAATCGGCAAGACTGCCGCGACGCTTGGCGTGAGCACCCGCGACTTGCAGTCGCTGCGCGGCGCCGCGGAGCTCGCCGGCGTTTCGTCTGCCGAGCTGACTGCCGGCATGCAGGCGCTCGGCACGACCCTGCAGGATGCGCTC
>CBIHOK010000027.1:0-27840 GCA_966211575.1 uncultured Noviherbaspirillum sp. | reverse complement strand
CCGGCGCGCGTGCTGCCCGGCGTGAGCAGCCCGCTGAAAGGCGGCGAGGCGATCGACTGGGTGATCGTGCGCGAGAACTCGGAAGGCGAATACGCCGGCCACGGCGGCCGCGCGCACCGCGGACTGCCGACCGAAGTCGGCACCGAGACGGCGGTATTCACCCGCGCCGGCGTCGAGCGCATCCATCGCTTCGCCTTCGAACTGGCGCGCAAGCGGCCGCGCAAGCATCTGACGCTGGTCACCAAGTCGAACGCGCAGCGCTTCGGCATGGTGATGTGGGACGAGATTTTCGCCGAAGTGGCAAAGGATTTCCCGGACGTGAAAACCGATCGCGAGCTGGTCGATGCGGTCACCACGCGCATGGTGCTGAAGCCGCAGACGCTGGACGTGGTGGTCGCGACCAACCTGCATGCCGACATCCTGTCGGACCTGGCTGCCGCGCTGTCGGGCAGTCTCGGCATCGGCCCCACCGCGAACCTGAATCCGGAGCGTACCTTCCCGTCGATGTTCGAGCCGATTCACGGCTCCGCATTCGACATTACCGGCAAGGGCATCGCCAATCCGATCGCCACATTCTGGACCGCGGCAATGATGCTGGAGCACCTGGGCGAAATCGCCGCAGCCGGATTGCTGATGCAGGCGATGGAAGCGGTGACGGCGGCCGGCGTGCAAACGCCGGACCTGGGCGGCCAGGCTAGCACCGTCGAGGTGACGCGCGCAGTCTGCAACTATATTTGCGGCTGAAGTGCCTCCGAATGGAGGCCGGCGTTAGCGTAGCGCGTCGATCATCTTTTCCAGCTTCACTGCATCCGCGCAGAACACGCGGATGCCTTCCGCCAGCTTTTCCGTGCCCATTGCGTCTTCGTTGAGCTGGAAGCGGAAGGTCTTTTCGTCGAGGTTCTGCTTTTGCAGGTCGCTTGCCTGTGCTTCTTGCAAATCCAGTTTGCGTTTCACCGGCGCATCGCTGTCGGCCAGCTTCGCCAATAATTCGGGACTGATCGTCAGCAGGTCGCACCCTGCCAGCTCGATGATCTGCGAGGTGTTGCGAAAGCTCGCACCCATCACTTCGGTGTCGTAGCCGAACTTGCGGTAATAGTTGTAGATGCGCTTGACCGACTGCACGCCCGGATCGTCCGCGCCGCCGTATTCCTGGCCGGTCGATTTCCTGTACCAGTCGTAGATGCGGCCCACGAACGGCGAGATCAGTTGCACGCGCGCCTCCGCGCAAGCGATTGCCTGCGGCAGCGCGAACAGCAGCGTCATGTTGCAGCGGATGCCTTCTTTCTGCAGCACTTCGGCCGCGCGTATGCCTTCCCAGGTGGAGGCGATCTTGATCAGGATGCGTTCGCGCGTGATGCCGACTGCTTCGTACAGCGCGATCAGCGCGCGTCCCTTCGCGATCGTGGCTTCGGTGTCGAACGACAGGCGGGCATCGGTTTCGGTGGAAACGCGGCCCGGAATCAGTTTCAGGATTTCGAGGCCGAACGCGACCAGCAGGCGGTCGGTGATTTCCGCGGTGGAGGCGCGTGGATGGTCGCGCACCGTCCGTTCCAGCAGCGGACGGTATTCATCCTTCTGCACTGCCTTCAGGATCAGCGACGGATTGGTGGTGGCGTCGTGCGGCGCGAATGCCTTCATCGCCTGGAAATCACCGGTGTCGGCGACGATGGTCGTGTATTGCTTCAGTTGTTCGAGCTGGTTCATGGCGAGATGGGGGTGTAAAGCTCTATGATAACCAAGTTGCGCCTCACGGCCCGACGGATTGCGCCCGGCCCTAGCTTGCGGCAATGATGCGGATCAGGGTTTGGGCGGGTGGCGCAGGAAAAAATCGAATTGCACATCCAGCTTCTGCAGCGCCTTTTGTGCGTTTTGCATCTTCTTGCGGAATTCCGGGCCGCGCTTGAGCGCCAGCCCGACCGCCAGGATATCGATCACCACCAGGTGCGCGAGGCGTGCCGAGATCGGCGTGTAGGGATCGATGTTGAAACGCAGGTCGATCGGTACCAGCACGCTGGCGGAATCGGCCAGCGGCGTGCCGCTCGGACATAGTGCGATCACGTCGGCGCCGACCTTGCGCGCCAGTTGCACGCTGTGCAGCAGCGCGGTGCTGTTGCCGCGCTGCGAAATCGCGACTACCGCGTCGCCCTTTTGCAGCAGCGCGGCGGAGATCGTGTGGATGTGCGGATCGGCGTAGGCCACCGTCGGCAAGCCGGAGCGGAAGAACTTGTGCTGGGCGTCGGCGGCGACGATGCCGGAAGTGCCCTGGCCCCAGAACTCGATCTTGCTGGAGCGCGCCAGCACTTCCAGCGCGCGCTCGATCGCGAGCGGGGACAGGTTGTTGCGCAGGTCGAGCAATGCATTGATCGAGCGGCTGCAGATCTTGTTGACCAGATCGGCCGCGAGGTCGTCCGGCAGCGGCGCATCGTCGCCCCGGGGCACCGCGAGCGCCAGCGTCTGCGCCAGCTTCAGCTTGAATTCGTGCCAGCCATCGTAACCCAGCGCCCGGCAGAAACGGACCACCGTGGGTTCCGACACCTGCGCGTTTTTCGCCAGCGCGGTGATGTTGCCGGCCACCGCATGGTCGGGATTCTTCAGGACGGCGAGACCCACCTTCTTTTCCGATTTGGAAAGGGTGTCGAGTTGTGAACGGATCGAATCCAGCAGCATGGGCAGGTCAAAGTTCGAGTAGCGCTTCCTCGCGCCATTGCAGGCCATCCCGGCCGATCAGCGCACTTGCCGCGGCCGGGCCCCAGGTGCCGGCAGTATAAGGGATAGGCTCGACCGCCTCCTGTTCCCAGTATTCGAGGATGGGTTCGACCCATTCCCAGGCCGCCTCCAGTTCGTCGCTGCGCATGAACAGCGTCAGCTGCCCGCGCAGCACGTCCAGCAGCAGGCGCTCGTACGCATCCATGCGCGGCATCTTGAAGGTTTCGCGGAAATCCAGTTCCAGCTCGACCGGGCGCAGGCGCATGCCGTCGCCCGGAGTTTTCGCCATCAGGTTCAGCTGCAATCCTTCTTCCGGTTGCAGCCGGATCACCAGGCAATTGGGCTGGAAGCTGCTGTTGGGCTGCGCGAAGATCGAGTGCGGTATCGATTTGAAGCGCACCACGATCTCGGCCAGCTGGTCGGCCATGCGCTTGCCGGTGCGCAGGTAGAAGGGCACGCCGGCCCAGCGCCAGGTCTCGATTTCGGCCTTGACCGCGACATAGGTTTCGGTGCGCGAATTCGGATTCGCGTTCGGCTCCTTGCGATAGCCCGGCACCGGGGTTCCCTCGACATGGCCGGAACGGTACTGGCCGCGGATGACGTTCTGCGTCAGCATCTGCGGCGTGAAACGCTTGAGTGAATGCAACACCTTCAGCTTTTCGTCGCGCACCGCGTTCGGGGTGGCCGCGGTGGGCGGTTCCATCGCGACGATGCATAGCAGCTGCAACAGGTGGTTCTGCAGCATGTCGCGCAGCGCGCCGGCGGTTTCATAGTATTCCATCCGGGTGCCGACGCCCAGTTCTTCGGCGATCGTGATCTGCACGTCGGAAATCCATTCGCGCCGCCACAGCGGCTCGAACAGTACGTTGCCGAAGCGCAGTGCCAGCAGGTTCTGCACCGTTTCCTTGCCCAGGTAATGATCGATACGGAATATCTGCGACTCCGAGAATACCCGGCCGACTTCCTGGTTGATCTGGCGCGCGCTGGCAAGATCGCGTCCCAGCGGCTTTTCCAGCACCACGCGCGAATTCTTCGTCGCCAGCCCCACCTCTGCCAGGTTGTGGCAGATCTTCGCGAACAGGCTGGGCGGCGTCGCGAGGTAGAACACCCGGGTGACCGGCGCAGCCTCGTCGTTGCCGCGCATCGCCTGCACCAGCGGCTTGTAGCTGGCGGCATCGGTCGCATCGAGCGACACGTAATCGATGCGCTCGAGAAACCTGTTCCAGCTTGCCTCGTCCGGTGCGGATTCGACATGCGGCTTCGCATTCCGCTCGACTTCCGCCAGAAATTCCTCCCGGCTCCACTCGTGGCGGCCGACGCAGATGAGGCGCGCGGCGGGCGGCAGGTCGCGGCAGCGGTCGCGGTTGTAGAGCGCGGGCAGCAGCTTGCGCATTGCAAGATCGCCGCTGCCGCCGAATAACACCAGGTCGAAATCGGGTATGGCCATGATGAGGAAATAGTCAGGAATAACAACAGGCTATGGAAATGCGCGGTGCTCGGGGTTCAAGTTCCGCGCGCCAGCGCTGCGTGCGCATAGCCGATCAGTGCATTGGTGGAGCCGTCGTGCTGTTCCGGGTGGGGAACGCCGGTCAATTCCGATTCAATCGTCTTGGCCAGCACCTTGCCGAGCTCCACGCCCCACTGGTCGAAGCTGTTGACGCCCCACACCACGCCCTGCACGAACACCTTGTGCTCGTACAGCGCGATCAGCGCGCCCAGCGTCGCTGGCGTCAGCTCGTCCATCAGGATGGTGTTGCTGGGGCGGTTGCCGGGGAAGGTGCGATGCGGCAACAGTGCATCGATTTCCTTGTCGCCGATCTGCTGCGCCTGCATTTCGGCGCGCACTTCGTCGGCGCTCTTGCCGCGCATGAACGCTTCGGACTGCGCAAAGCAGTTCGCCAGCAGCACCGTCTGGTGGCCCGGCAATGGATGCGCGGCCTTCAGCGCGGCGATGAAATCGACCGGCGTGAAATCGGTGCCCTGGTGCAGCAGCTGGAAATAGGCATGCTGGCCGTTGGTGCCGACGTCGCCCCAGATCACCGGCGCGCTGGCGGCATCGAGCGCCGTGCCCTCGGCGCTGACGCGCTTGCCGTTGCTTTCCATTTCGAGTTGCTGCAGGTAGGCGGGAAAGCGGGCGAGGTCCTGATGATAGGGCGCAATCGAGACCGACCCGCAGTCGAAGAAATTGCGGTACCAGATGCCAAGCATCGCGAGTACCAGCGGCATGTTCCGTTCCGCCGGGGCGGTGCGGAAATGCTGGTCCATCGCATGGGCGCCGGCCAGGAATTCGCTGAAGCGATCGAAGCCTACCGCCAGCGCCACCGGCAGGCCGATCGCGGACCATACCGAATAGCGGCCTCCGACCCAGTCCCAGAACGGGAACATGTTGTGGGGATCGATGCCGAAGGCGCGCACCGCCTCGGTATTGGTCGATACCGCGACGAAGTGGCGCGGCAGGTCGGCTTCTCGCCCGCTGCCGAGGAACCACTCGCGCGCCGATTGCGCGTTCATCATCGTTTCGCGGGTGGTGAAGGTCTTGGAGGCGACGATGAACAGCGTGGTTTCCGGATTGAGCCCGGCCAATGCCGCATGCATGTCGTGGCCATCGACGTTCGAGACGAAATGCATGTTCAGGCGCGGGTGCAGGTAGGGGCGCAATGCGCGGCACACCATCGCCGGACCGAGGTCGGAACCGCCGATGCCGATGTTGACGATGTCCGTGATCGGCTTGCCGCCGCGGCCCAGCCACTGCCCCGAACGCACCCGCTCGGTGAAGGCGCGGATGCGGTCCAGCACCGCATGAACCTCTTGCACCACATCCTGTCCATCCACGAGCAGCGTGCTGCCGCGCGGCGCACGCAACACCGTATGCAGCACCGCGCGCCGCTCGGTGACGTTGATCTTTTCGCCGGCGAACATCGCGTCGCGGCGCTGTTCTACGCCGCGCTCCTGCGCCAGTTGCAACAGCAACTGCATCGTGGTGTCGCCGATGCGGTTTTTCGAATAATCGAGCAGCAGGCCGGCTGCCTCGATCGAAAAGCGTTCGAAGCGATCGGGTTCTTGCGCAAACAGCGTGCGCATCTTCCACTCGCTTGCTTCGGCGAAATGTGTCTGCAGCGCGCGGTAGGCGGGAGCTTGAGTCAGCGTCGGGCGGAGCATGGGTGTCGTTTCCAAAAGAATCGGTTAGTCAACTATACATCAAATTATGGTAAATTCACTACAAAATATTTGACGCCCCGACACGATGTTTGATCTTTCTCAGTGTGGGGATCTTTGAGGGGGCTATGGAAATCGTGGGCTTTCTGCTCACGATGGAAAGTCCGGCAATTCGGGCGGTTGCTTTTTTCCGGTCAGCGCAAAGTTCAAAACGGTAGTAAAATTTCATAAAACCATGGAAACAGGATCATGACACTTCACCCGACCCTGGCTGCGGTCACCGCGCGCATTGCCGAACGCAGCCATCCCTACCGTTCCGCCTATCTGACCCGGCTGGAAGCGGCGCGCACGAAGGGCGTGCATCGCGCGGTGCTGGCCTGCACCAATCTCGCGCATGGATTCGCCTCGTTTCCGCCGAACGACAAGCTGCGTCTCAAGCAGCAGCGCAGTCCCTCGGTAGCGATCGTATCGGCCTACAACGACATGCTGTCCGCGCATCAGCCGTTCGAGCGCTTTCCGGCCATCATCAAGGAAGCGGTGCGCGCGGTCGGCGGCGTTGCCCAGTTTGCCGGCGGTACGCCGGCGATGTGCGACGGCATCACCCAGGGGCAGCCCGGCATGGAACTGTCTCTGTTCTCGCGCGACACGATCGCGATGGCGACCGCAATTGCGCTGTCGCACAACATGTTCGATGCGGCGCTGTATCTCGGTATCTGCGACAAGATCGTGCCCGGCCTGCTGATCGGCGCGCTGCATTTTGGCCATTTGCCGGCGGTGTTCGTGCCGGGCGGGCCGATGACCACCGGCATCGCCAATGCGGAAAAGGCGAAAATCCGGCAACTGTATGCACAAGGCAAGATAGGGCGCGACGAGTTGCTGGAGTCGGAATCCCGTTCCTACCATGCGCCCGGCACCTGCACGTTCTACGGTACCGCGAACAGCAACCAGATGCTGATGGAAGTCATGGGGTTGCACCTGCCCGGCGCCGCTTTCATTCCGCCCAATACGCCGCTGCGCGATGCGCTGACCGCAGCCGCTGCGCGCCGCGCGGTGGAAATCAGCGAGCAGGGCGAGACCTATATCCCGGTGGGGCGGGTGGTGGACGAGAAAGCGATCGTCAACGCGATCATCGCGCTGCTGGTCACGGGCGGCTCCACCAATCACACGCTGCACCTGGTTGCGATCGCGAAAGCGGCCGGGATCGTGATCGACTGGACCGATTTCGACGAGTTGTCGGCAGTAGTGCCCTTGCTGACCCGCATCTACCCGAACGGCGATGCCGACGTCAACCATTTTCATGCATGCGGCGGCACCGGTTTCGTGATCCGCGAGTTGCTCGATGCCGGCCTGTTGCACGAGGACGTGACCACGGTGCTGGGGCAGGGCTTGCGCGCGCATTGCAGCGAACCCTTCCTGGACGGCGACAAGGCGGTATGGCGGCCGGCCACGGCTACCAGCGCCGACCTGTCAGTATTGCGGCCGGTGTCCGAACCGTTTTCAGCCGACGGCGGACTGCGCCTGCTGCAGGGCAACCTGGGGCGCGCGGTGATCAAGGTGTCAGCAGTCAAGCCGGCGCACCGGGTGGTGGAAGCGCCGGCGATCGTGTTCGACTCGCAGGAAGCGTTCATGGTGGCTTACAAGGAAGGGCGGCTCGATCGCGATTTCGTCGCCGTGGTCAGGTTCCAGGGCCCGCGCGCCAATGGCATGCCGGAACTGCACGCGCTGACACCTGCTCTGGGCAGCCTGCAGGATGCTGGGCGCCATGTTGCGCTGGTCACCGATGGCCGCATGTCCGGGGCATCCGGCAAGGTGCCGGCGGCAATCCACGTATCGCCCGAGGTGCTGGCGGGCGGCCCGCTGGGAAGGGTGCGCGACGGCGACCTGATCCGGCTGGATGCGGAAGCGGGGCGACTGGAAGCGCTGGTGCCGGAAACCGAATGGACGGCGCGCGGGATTGCTGCCGCCGACCTGTCGGCCAACCACGTGGGAATGGGGCGCGAACTGTTCGCGATGTTCCGTGCCGCGGTCAGCGAGGCGGAGCAGGGCGCCGCGACCTTCGGACTGCCGCCGCCGCTGCATCTGCCGCAGGAAGAAGTGAATTCGCTGGCGGTGCCCGAAGGGCAGTCGTTCTCCGACGAAGACCATTTGATCCGACGATAGGATACCGAGATGACGTTACTCGAAATAATGCAGGCATCGCCGGTGATTCCGGTAATCGCGATCGACGATATCGCGCATGCGGTACCGCTGGCCAATGCGCTGGTGGCCGGGGGGATCCGGGTGTTGGAAGTGACGCTGCGCACCGCGCACGGACTGCCGGCGATCCGCGCGATCGCCGAACAGGTGCCGCGCGCGATCGTCGGCGTCGGCACCCTGACCCAGCCCGAGGAATTTGCCGCCGCCCGCAATGCCGGGGCGGTCTTCGGCGTGTCGCCGGGCCTGACGCCGGCGCTGATCGAAGCCGCCGGCCGCAATGGCTTGCCGCTGCTGCCCGGCGTGATGACGCCGTCCGAAGTGATGGCCGCGCGCGAAGCGGGCTTCCGTCAGCTCAAGCTGTTTCCGGCGGTTCCCGCCGGCGGCGTGGGCATGCTCAATGCGATTGCGGGGCCGCTGCCGGACGTGATGTTTTGCCCGACCGGCGGTATTTCGCAAGAGACCGCAGCGAAGTTCCTGGCCTGCAGGAACGTCGCCTGCGTCGGCGGCTCCTGGCTGACGCCGAAGGAAGCGGTCCATGCAGGGGACTGGGCCCGCATCACCGAGCTGGCGGCTGCAGCCAGCGGCCTGCGGTAGGAAGGTTCCCGGCCGGCGCGGTTCAGCCCAGCTTCTGTTCCTCGCCGTATACCACGACCCGATTGCGGCCGCCGCGCTTGGCCCGGTACAGCGCGCGGTCCGCGCTCTTGAGCAGCGCTCCCCGGTTGCTGCCCTGCTCGGGTACCAGCGTGCAGACGCCGACGCTGACCGTGACCCGGCCGCCGGTGCCCGCATGGGCGTGTTCCATGTCGAGCGCCTCGATACTGGCGCGCATCGCCTCGCCGATCTGCAGTGCGCCCTCGGCATCGGTATCGGGCAGGATCACCGCGAACTCTTCGCCGCCGTAGCGTGCGACCAGGTCGCGCGAGCGATGCAGCACGCCGCCCAGTGCAGCGGCGATGCGCGCCAGGCATTCATCGCCGCGCACGTGACCGTAATGGTCGTTGTAATCCTTGAAATAGTCGGCGTCGATCATGATCAGCGACAGCGGCGCGCCGGTACGCTTGGCGCGCCGGAATTCGTCTTCCAGGTGGAGGTCGAAGCGGCGTCGGTTGGCGATGCCGGTCAGGCCGTCCACCAGCGTCTGCGACTCCAGTTCCACCGTGATCTCGCGCAGCTTGCGCTCGCGCGCCACCGCCATGCTGACGTCGCCGATCTGCACCAGGCAATGGCGCGGCAGGTCGCCGATCTCGAGCGGCATCACGTGCACCGCCTGTTGCATTCGCAATCCGGCGTCGGCGTCCGCCGCCGTCGCGTAAAGCGGGAACGGCGCCTTGTTCAGGGTCTGCGAAATCAGCGATGCGAAATTGTTCCGCAGCGCTTCCTGCACCGCTACATGGGTGCGGCTGTCGCGCATGTCGGGGAAGACGTCGGAGAAGGTGCGCCCCAGCACCGCCGAAGGGGGGCGCCGCGCATAATGCTCGATCCAGCGGTTCCACAGGACCACGCGCTCGGCGGCATCGAACACGATCAGGCCGGTACGCACCGCGCTCAGCACACCGTCCAGCAGGTCCAGCCGCATTCCGTTTGCCTGGTCGGTCATTACGCCAACTTCGACAGGTAGTCGTCGATATATTGCTGCAGGTCCTGCAGCGCGGTCATGTCGAGCAGGAAGGCGACATAGCCGTGGATCTGGTGTTTCTCGATGTTGAAGTCGATCTTCAGCGTCAGCACCACGCCGTCCCATTCCTTGCCGGACACCCCGAGGATATCGTCCCCGGTGCCGACGTGGTATAGCGGCAGCGAGCCTTGCAACTCCCGGCCCGAGGCATTCGCGAACGAGCCCATGCAGGAATTCAGGATGATGTTGCCGATCTCGCTCATCGCTTCCTGTTCCATTTCGCTCAGCTCTTCCATGCTCAGGCTCTGGCCGACCATCAGCCGCACGATTTCCAGGCTCTTTTCTTCCGGGAACATCAGGAAGGCTTCGGTGTTGAACGCGCCTTCGAAATGCTGGGCGATCGCGCAAATCCGGCGGCCCTCGCCGCTGCCCAGCGTCCGGGCGACCTGTGCGCGGCTCTGGAAAGTGACTTCGGGCACCGACATCGTCACTTCCTCTTGCACGATGCGGCTCATCGCCGCGGCCGCCTGGCCGACTCCGAGGTTGAATATTTCAACCAGGGCGTCATGCTGGAGATCGCTGAGCTTGAACATGGTCAGCTTTCGAGAACGGCGATGATCTGCTGGATGCGTGCCTCGGTAATCGGTTTTTCGGCAAACCCGATGCCGAGCGCGCCGGCGCGCTCGCGAGTCACGTCCTGTACGTTGGCGGTCAGCAGCGTAATGCGGGCCGCCGGGCACAGTGCCCGGATCTTTTCCACCGCCGCGAAGCCGCCCATGCCCGGCATGTTGAGATCGAGCAGGATCAAATCGGGGGAAATGTCGTTCAGCCGCTCCAGCGCCTCTTCGCCGCTGGCGGCTTCCGCCACGGTCCAGTCCGGATGTCTGGCGAGGATGAACTGCTTCGACAACATGCGCGAAACGCGGCTATCGTCCACTACGAGTACGGTTGTCATTTTTGCACGGATTGTGTTGGCTAAAGCCGGTTGCTTCAGTGAGGCAAGTCTACCATCCGATTATCCGCCGTCCTGCAATTCTTTGGGGAAATTCTGCTGTCAAAGCCGTTAAAATGATGCACCTTTCTTTGCGGTGATATCCGATGACTCAAGACGAACTGAAACAGGCGGTTGCGCGGGCCGCGCTGGCCTATGTGCCGGCAGGCGAAATCATTGGCGTGGGCACCGGCTCCACCGCCAATTTCTTCATCGACGAGCTGGGCCGGATCAAGGACCGCATCCCGGGCGCGGTGGCCTCGTCGGAGGCGACTGCGGCCCGGCTGCGCTCGCACGGCATTCCGGTGCTCGACCTGAACCAGGTGGAAGCATTGTCCGTCTATATCGACGGCGCCGACGAGATCACCGCGCGCGGCGCGATGATCAAGGGCGGCGGGGCGGCGCTGACGCGGGAAAAGATCGTTGCCTCGGTCGCCGCCAGATTCGTCTGCATCGCCGACGGTTCCAAGCTGGTGGAATCGCTGGGCGCGTTTCCGTTGCCGGTCGAAGTGATCCCGATGGCGCGGGCGGCGGTGGCGCGCCATCTGGCGGCGCTGGGCGGCGAACCGCGGCTGCGGCTCAGGGACGGCCAGCCGCTGATCACCGACAACGGCTGCGAGATCATCGACCTGGTCGGGCTGAAGATCGCCGACCCGGCCGCGCTCGAAGCGCGGATCAACAACATCGTCGGCGTGGTGACGGTCGGCCTGTTCGCGATGCGCGGCGCCGACATCGCGCTGCTGGGAACGGCCGAAGGCGTGCAGACGCTGAATTTCGGTCAAGAATGAACCACGGCGAACACGGCGAAGATTTCGTCTTTCGCCGTGTTCGCCGTGGTAACCGGGCCTTTATCGACTACTCGGTCGGCGGCACGTAGCCGGCCGCCGCGTCCGCGCCTTCGCCGAAGAAGTGCCTTTCCATCTGCTGTGCCAGGTATTTGCGGGCGCGCGCGTCCGCCAGGTTCAGGCGGTTTTCGTTGACCAGCATGGTCTGGTGCTTGAGCCAGCCGGCCCATGCCTCCTTGGACACGTTTTCGTAGATTCTCTTGCCGAGTTCGCCCGGATAAGGCGGAAAATCCAGTCCTTCGGCTTCCTTGTTCAGCTTGATGCAGTGGACCGTGCGGGCCATGTGTGACTCCTTGTTCGTTGAGGATTCGTCGCCATATTGCTGCTGGCGACAGGATGGATTTACAGCTGTTTGATCAGCACCAGCGATTTGCGTTGCCAGTTGTACATGTGCTGCCGGTCTTTCGGCAGGGCATCCACGGTCGCATGGACGAAGCCGCGCTTGAGGAACCAGTGCGCGGTGCGGGTGGTCAGCACGAACAGCTTCGTGAAGCCGGCGGCCCGTGCGCGGCTTTCCATGTGCTTCAGGATGCGTTCGCCGTCGCCCTGGCTCTGCACCTCGGGATTGACCGTCAGGCAAGCCATTTCCGCCATCTTTTCGGCAGGGAACGGATATAGCGCGGCGCAGCCGAAGATCACGCCATCGTGCTCGATCACCGAGAAGTATTCGATCTCGCGCTCGATCAGTTCGCGGCCGCGCTTGACCAGCGTGCCGTCCGCTTCCAGCGGCTCGATCAGCTTCAGGATGCCGCCCAGGTCTTCGATGGTCGCCTCGCGCAGCGTCTCCAGGTTTTCGGTGCTGACCATGGTGCCGACGCCGTCGTGGGTAAAGATTTCGAGCATCGCCGAGCCGTCCAGTTCGAACGGCACGATGTGGGCGCGCGGCACGCCGCTGCGCGATGCCTTCACGCAATGCTGGAGGTAGAACGCGGCGTCCGGCGCCAATTGTCCGCCGCCGATCAGCGCGCTTGCCTGGGCCGACGTCAATTCGCGCAGTTCGCGCCCTTCGGCGTCGGTCATCAACGGCGTTTCGGTGATGAAGATCAGCTTGTCGGCGCGCAAGGCCGAGGCGGCGGACACTGCCACGTCTTCCATCGACAGGTTGAACGCTTCGCCGGTCGGCGAGAAACCCAGCGGCGACAGCAGCACCAGCGCGCCGGCGTTGAGGATGGGCTGAATCGATTCGTATGCGACCTTGCGGGCGACGCCGGTGAATTCATGGTCGACGCCGTCGATCACGCCGATCGGGCGGGCGGTCACGAAATTGCCGGAAATGATGCGGATCGCCGCATGCGCCATCGGCGTATTCGGCAGTCCCTGGCTGAACGCGGCTTCGATGTCCAGCCGCAGTTCGCCGGCCGCTTCCTTCGCGCATTCCATCGCCGCCGCGTCGGTGATGCGCAGGCCGTTGTGGTAGCGCGCGCTGATCTGGCGCAGCGCCAGCTGTTCCTCGACCTGGGGACGCGAGCCGTACACGATCACGATCTTGATCCCGAGCGCGTGCAGCAGCGACAGGTCCTGCGCCAGCACCGGCAGCGCGCCGGCCATCACCAGCTCGCCCGGGAACGCGACCACGAAAGTCTGGCCGCGGAACGCGTGGATGTAAGGCGCGACCGAGCGCAGCCACTGAACGAATTGAACGGGATTTTCCATGATGCGCATTATAATTCGCCCCGATATGTCTGCACCCGAACACCCTCAAAAAACCCCTTCCGCACCGCGTCCCCAGCAAGCCCGGCCCGCCGCGCCGGCCCGCAATCCGCTGCCGCCGATCGCGTTTCCCGAGGAATTGCCGGTTTCCGGCAAGCGCGCCGAGATCGCGGAGGCGCTGCACCGCAACCAGGTGCTGATCGTGTGCGGGGAAACCGGCTCCGGCAAGACCACCCAGTTGCCGAAGATCTGCCTGGAACTCGGGCGCGGCCAGGGAGGGCTGATCGGCCATACCCAGCCGCGCCGGCTGGCGGCTTCGTCGACCGCGCGCCGTATCGCCCAGGAACTGGGTTCGCCGCTGGGCGAGCACGTCGGCTTCAAGGTACGCTTCACCGACACGCTGTCGAAGGGTGCGTCGGTGAAGCTGATGACCGACGGCATCCTGCTGGCCGAGACCCAGACCGACCCGCTGCTCAAGCAGTACGACACCATCATCATCGACGAGGCGCACGAACGCAGTCTCAACATCGATTTCCTGCTGGGTTATTTGAAGCAGCTGCTGCCGAAGCGCCCGGACCTGAAGCTGATCATCACCTCGGCCACCATCGATGCCGACCGCTTTGCGCGGCACTTCGGCAGCGACGAAAAGCCGGCGCCGGTGATCGAGGTGTCGGGGCGGCTGTACCCGGTCGAGGTAAGGTATCGGCCGGTGGAGCAGGTTGCCCCTTCCCCCTTGCAGGGGGATGAGCCGGGGAGCGAGCGAAGCACCGCTTCGCGCCCGGCGAATCGTGAGGCCTTGCAAGGCCGAGGGTGGGACGGCCGGGATGGGGGTAGGGAGGTTGATCAACCGAAGTCGCAACGGAGAACGCACTACCCCCACCCCAACCCTCCCCCTGCAAGGGGGAGGGAGGCCAAGCGCGATCTGATGGACGCGGTGGTCGATGCAGTCGACGAACTGGCGCGCCTCGGCTCCGGCGACGTGCTGGTGTTCCTGCCGGGCGAGCGCGAAATCCGCGATGCGGCCGAGGCGCTGCGCAAGCATCATCCGCCGCATGTCGAGATCCTGCCGCTGTTCGCGCGCCTGTCGGCGCAGGAACAGGAGCGCGTGTTCAAGCCGTCGAACGCACGCCGCATCGTGCTCGCGACCAACGTCGCCGAAACCTCCCTGACGGTGCCCGGCATCCGCTACGTGGTGGATGCCGGCCTGGCGCGCGTCAAGCGCTACAGTTACCGCAACACGGTCGAGCAGCTGCAGATCGAACCGATCGCGCAATCGGCTGCGAACCAGCGAGCCGGCCGTTGCGGCCGGGTGGCGGCAGGTGTCTGCATCCGCCTGTACGACGAACAGGATTACCTGCGGCGGCCGAAATTCACCGATCCGGAAATCCTGCGTTCGTCGCTGGCGGCGGTGATCCTGCGCATGAAGTCGCTGCGGCTGACCGATGTCGAAAGCTTTCCGTTCATCGAGCCGCCGCCCGGCCGGGCGATCGCCGACGGCTACCAGCTGCTGCAGGAGCTGGGGGCGGTAGGTGACAGCAATGAGGACGACAATCGCCTGACCCCGCTCGGCAGGCAGCTGGCGAAGCTGCCGCTCGATCCGCGCGTGGGTCGGATGATCCTGGCCGCGCGCGACAATGCAGCGCTGTCCGAAGTGCTGATCATCGCCGCCGCACTCTCAGTGCAGGACCCGCGCGACCGGCCGCTGGAAGCGCAGGACGCGGCCGACAACGCACACCGCAAGTTCGCCGACGAAAAGTCGGAGTTCCTCGGCTACCTGAAGATATGGAAATGGTTCGAGGACGCGATCGCGCACAAGAAGTCGAACCGCCAGCTGATGGACAGCTGCCGCGAGAATTTCCTGTCGCAGCTGAGGTTGCGCGAATGGCGGGACGTGCATGCCCAGCTGCTGACCCTGGTGCGCGAGCAGGGCTGGCGACTGAACGAGGCCCCGGCCACCTACGAGCAACTGCACACCGCGCTGCTGACCGGCCTGCTGGGCAATGTCGGCTTCAAATCGGAAGACGACGGCCAATACCTCGGCGCGCGCGGCATCAAGTTCAATATCTGGCCCGGTTCCAGCTTGGCGAAAAAGGCCGGACGCTGGATCATGGCGGCCGAGCTGGTCGATACCACCCGACTGTACGCGCGCTGCGTCGCTCGCATCGAGCCGGAATGGCTGGAGCGCGTCGGCGCCCACCTGCTGAAGAAATCGTATGGCGAACCACGCTGGGAAAAGCGCGGCGCCAGGGTGACCGCGTCCGAGCGGGCCACGCTGTACGGGCTGGTGGTGTACAGCCAGCGCCGCATCGACTTTGGCCGCATCAATCCGGACGAAGCGCGCGAGATTTTCATCCGCGACGCGCTGGTCGGCGGCGAGTTCGATACGCGCGCACCCTTTCTCGCGCACAACCGCAAGCTGATGCGCGAGATCGAAAATCTCGAACACAAGTCGCGCCGGCTCGACGTCCTGGTGGACGAGGAACTGATCGCCGCGTTCTACGACAAGCTGCTGCCTGCCGATATCCATAACGGTATCGCATTCGAGAAGTGGTACCAGGATGCAGCGAGGGCGAACCCGAAGCTGCTGTACCTGAATCGCGACGACCTGATGCGGCACGAAGCGGCCGGCGTGACCACCGACCTGTTCCCGAAGGCGATGATGGTGGCCGGCGTGGCGATGGCGTTGAGCTATCACTTCGAGCCCGGCAGCTTGCGCGACGGTGTCACGCTCGCGGTGCCGCTATATGTGCTGAACCAGGTATCGGCCGAGCGCTGCGAGTGGCTGGTGCCCGGGATGCTGAAGGAAAAGGTGCACCTGCTGCTGAAATCGCTGCCGCAGAAGCTGCGCCGCCACTGCGTGCCGTTGCCCGATTACGCGGCCGGGTTTTGCGAGCGCGCCGAATTCGGCCGCGGCGCCTTGCTCGATGCGCTGATCGCGGATGTCCGCGAGCAGACCGGGATCGTTCCGAAGACCACCGATTTCAAGCTGGAGACGCTGCCCGCGCATCACTTCATGAATTTCAAGGTGATCGACGAGCATGGCCGGCAGCTGGAGATGGGGCGCAACCTGGCGGCGCTGCAGGCCGAGTTCGGCGGTCAGGCGCGCGAGAGTTTCCAGAAGCTGGCCGACAAGGCGGCATTGCCGGCGGCCGAGCCGGGTATGGCCGACGCTGACCGGTCCGCACCCGCTGCGCCGGCGGCGGCTCCCGGCGAGCTGCAGAATCTGACCTCGTGGTCGTTCGGCGAACTGCCGGAATTGCTGGAAATCCCGCAGGGCAAACAGACGCTGATCGGTTTCCCGGCATTGGTGGACAAGACTACGCATTGCGACGTCGAGGTGTTCGACGATCCGGCCGAAGCGGCGCGCCTGCACCGGCTGGGCCTGCGCCGGCTGTTCGCGCTACAGTTGAAGGAGCAGGTGAAGTACCTGGAAAAGAACATCCCGGGACTGCAGCAGATGGGAATGCAGTTCATGGCGCTCGGCACCCAGGAGGAACTGCGCGACCAGATCATCCAGGCCGGCCTGGAACGCGCCTGCCTGCAGCAGCCGCTGCCGAAGAATGCGGAAGAGTTCAATCGGCGCAAGGACGAGGGCAAGTCACGGCTCGGACTGCTGGTCAATGAAATCGCGCGGCTGGCGTCACAGATCCTGGCCGAGTACCACGCGTTGCCGAAAAAGCTGCAGGGCGCGAAAGCGCATCCCGCCAGCGTGGCCGACATGCAATCCCAGTTGCAGGCGCTGGTCGGCAAGCGCTTCATCGCCGACAACGACTACACGCAGTTGTCCCATTTCCCGCGTTACCTGAAGGCGGCCAACGTGCGGCTGGAGAAGCTGCGCGCCGATCCCGCGCGCGATGCGCGCCTGATGGCCGAATGGGCGCAAGTGGCGGCGCCGTGGCAGCGGGCGCTGAAGGAGCGGCGCGGTGATCCGAGGATGAACGAATTCCGCTGGCTGCTGGAGGAATTGCGGGTGTCGTTGTTCGCCCAGGAGCTGCGCACGCCGATGCCGGTCTCGGTGAAGCGCCTGCAAAAAGTGTGGGAATCGATGCAGCGCTGAAGCGGTAAAGCGGGTGAATTACCATTTTTTCAAAATTGCTATTGTGCTCACACATGGCGCATGGCAAACTGCGCGGACAATTTTTCGTGACCACGCCCGGGGCCACGTCAAGATCCATCGGTATCCGCAAAAAATCTCAAGAAATCAAATGCTTGCCGATTTGATTTTGAAGTGACAAGGCCGGATCGCGACTCTCCTGGGCGATTGATAAAAAAGGGGAGTGCTGTCCATGAACAAGCTTGTCTATCCGCGCGAGCGCACGCTCGGCGCAATCACCCTGGTGCTGGGCCTGATCGCCTGGCTGTGCCTGATCGTCGGCACCTTCGGCGGCGCGCTGATCGCGCTGCTGGCCGGCTTCGTGTTCTACCTGTTCATCCAGTCCACGCTGATTGCCCACATCAAGGGCAACGGGGTCGAGCTGTCGGAATCCCAGTTTCCCGATCTGCATGCGCAATTCACCGCCTGCTGCGAGCGCCTGCAGATGAAGCGGCGGCCACAGGCCTATATCCTGAACGGCAACGGCAGCCTGAACGCGTTCGCCACCAAGTTCCTCGGCACCCAGTACGTGGTGCTGCTGTCGGACGTGATCGACGCCATGGACAAGCATCCGGACGGGGTGCGCTTCTACATCGGCCACGAACTGGGCCATCTGCGGATGAACCACCTGGGCGGACACCTGCTGCGCTGGCCGGTGCTGTGGCTGCCGCTGCTCGGCGCCGCCTATGCCCGTGCCTGCGAAAGCACCTGCGACCGTCACGGCCTGGCCTGCAGCGGCTCCACTGAAAACGCGGCTCGCGCGCTGGCGGCGCTGGCAGCGGGGAGCAAGCGCTGGCAGCAGCTCGACGTGGACGCCTACGTTGCCCAGGCGCGCCGCTCGTCCGGTTTCTGGATGTCGTTCCATGAACTGACCAGCGGCTATCCCTGGCTGACCAAGCGGGTGACGCGGGTGGCGGCCGCGCGCGATGCGCTGCCGGGACGCAATCCGCTGGCCTACCTGCTGGCGCTGTTCGTGCCTTACGCCGGCCGCCTCGGCGCCGGCTTCGGCTTCCTGATGGTGATCTACGTGATCGGCGTGCTGGCCGCGGTCGCGATTCCGGCCTACCACGACTACACCGTTCGCGCCAAGGTCGCCGCCGCGGTGATCGGCACCCAGGACGTACGCGCATCGCTGGGCGATTATTACCAGTCCAACCACAAGGTTCCGGAATCGCTCGACGCCGTCGGTATCGCATCCCAGCTTGGGGACGGCACCCGGCTTTCGCTGGATGAGAAGCACATGGTGCTGACCGCGAAAATCAAGCAGGGCGAGGTCGTGTTTACGCCTTCGGTCGATGCCAACGGGCGTATCATTTGGCACTGCAGCAACGGCAACGGAATCAAGCCGAAGCAGTTGCCGCCTTCCTGCCGCAACGCCGGGCGGCAATAAGCAGCAAGCAGCAAGCACGAAGCGCCGCCCGATTTGAATCCATTCGAATCGACATGCATATCCTGTTTTTGCCTGGAGCGGGCGGCGCTCCCGAGTTCTGGCATCCGCTCGGCGCCTTGCTGCCGGCTGCCTGGAAAAAAACCTATCTGTCCTGGCCCGGGCTGGGTCGGAAAGCGCACGATCCGGCGGTGCGCGGCTTCGCCGATCTGCTCGCGATCACGGAGCGTCAGATCGACGGACCGGTGGCGCTGGTCGCGCAGTCGATGGGCGGCATCGTCGCGGTCCAGGCGGCGCTCCGGCATCCGCAACATGTCACGCACCTGGTCCTGGTAGCCACTTCCGGTGGCGTTGACGTCAGCCGGCTGGGTGGCAAGGACTGGCGCCCCGACTATCTGGAAACATTCCCCGACGGCGCGCGCTGGATCGCGGACGAACGGCCGGATCTCGGCGAGCGCATTCCCGCCATTGCCTGTCCGACCCTGCTGCTCTGGGGGGGCAGCGATCCGATCAGCCCGGTCGCGGTAGGGCATCATCTGCTGTCGCTGATTCCCGGTGCCAGCTTGCAGGTCGTTACTGGCGGCGAGCATGATCTGGGCTGCGCCAGGGCCGGCGAGATAGCGCCTCTGGTGATTCGCCACTTGCAAGAGGATACTGCCGCTCTGCCGCACGTTCAGCCCTGAACGAGGGTTTCCAGTATAATTTTTTTTGATATGGCCATCGCAAACGCCTGTTTTGCGGCTTCCTGCTGGTTTCGGTAGCGGCTTCAGTTCTCAAGCCGCCTGGAATCCCGTTCTTCCCATGTTTTTCACGGCAGAGTAAAAGATTCTTCGGTAATAATCCCGGTTGACAGTGCGCTGCGGTGTGATCTTCCGTTCACCACACTATCGTCAAGGAGGCACGCCCGTGAACGAAACTGCTCATCCTGTAATTCCCGTCTCCAAATCGCCCCGGATCACCACCGGCGTCCCGGGACTCGACGACATCCTGTGCGGCGGCCTGACCCGGAACCGCGTCTATTTGGTCGAAGGCTCGCCCGGGGCGGGCAAGACCACGCTGGCGCTTCAGTTCCTGATGGACGGCGCGCGGCGCGGCGAGACCGGGCTGTACATCACGCTCTCCGAAACAGCCGAGGAACTGCGCGAAATTGCCGCCAGCCACGGCTGGTCGCTGGATGGCATCACGCTGTTCGAGCTGGTCAACGACGTCGGTCTCGACCCGGATTCCGAACAGTCGATCCTGCATCCGTCCGAGGTGGAGCTGGGCGAAACCATCAAGAGCGTCACGCGCGAGGTCGACCGGCTGGCGCCGGCCCGGGTCGTGTTCGACAGCCTGTCCGAGATGCGCCTGCTGGCGCAGACCCCGCTGCGCTATCGGCGCCAGATATTGGCGATCAAGAATTATTTCGCAACCAGGAAGTGCACGGTGATCCTGCTCGACGACAAGACCGCGGAGCCGGGCGACCAGCAACTGCACAGCATTGCGCATGGCGTGATCACGCTGGAGCAGATGGCGCAGGAGTTCGGCAAGGAGCGGCGCCGCCTGAACGTCGTCAAGATGCGCGGGATCAAATACCGGGGCGGCTACCACGACTTCATTCTCGATACCGGCGGCCTCACCGTGTTCCCGCGCCTGATTGCGGCCGAGCACGGCCGTGAGTTTTCCGCGGTCGCGAATTCGATCGGCTCGCCCGAACTCGACCGGATGCTGGGCGGCGGGCTGGTGCCCGGCACCAGCACCCTGATCGTCGGTCCCTCCGGCATCGGCAAGACCACGCTGGCTATACGCGCGGTTCTCAGCGCGCTGGAGCGTGGAGAGCATGCCGCTTTCTATCTGTTCGACGAAGGTTTGAACACGCTGTTCTCGCGCAGTGCAGCGCTGGACATGGACATCCGGCCCTACGTGCGCAACGGGCAACTGCGGGTGCATCACATCGATCCGGCAGAGCTGGCGCCCGGCGAGTTCGCGCAGATGCTGCGCGATGCGGTCGAGCTGCAGGATGTTACCTTCGTCGGCATCGACAGCCTGAACGCCTACCTGCAAGCGATGCCCGGAGAAAAGTACCTGACGCTGCAGATGCACGAGCTGCTGTCCTATCTGAGTCAGCAGGGTATCACTACCGTGCTGGTGCTGGGACAGCATGGCCTGATTGGCGAGGTGCGCAGCGACGTCGATCTCAGCTATCTCAGCGATACCACCGTCCTGCTGCGCTTCTTCGAGGCGAACGGCAGCCTGCGGCGCGCCGTCACCGTCATCAAGAGCCGTACCAATGACCACGCTCAGTCCATCCATGAATTGCGGCTGGGAAAAACCGGCATCGAGGTGGGCGACGCGCTGGAGGGCTTCGAAGGCGTGCTGACCGGATTGCCGACCTACCGGGGGAGCACGCCGATGCTGAGCAGCCAGGACGACGACCTTGATGCACGCTGAAGAGGACGGCGAAGAGCGAATCCTGGTGCTGGCGCCGCGCGGGCGCGATGCGCAAGTGATCCGGCAGGTGCTTGCGCGCGACGGTGTGAGCTGTGCTGCATGCGCTGATTACCGCGAGCTGCTGCGCGAGCTGGACAGCCCGGCCGGCGCCGCCATCATTGCCGAAGAGGCGCTGAGCGGCGCCGACATCAGACCCTTGATCGGCTGGCTGGCGCGCCAGGCTTCCTGGTCCGATTTTCCTTTCGTCGTGCTGGTGTCCCAGTTCAGTAGCCAGGCGGGCGCCGCCTATCCGCAATTCAGGAGCGTCGGCAACGTGGTGCTGCTGGAGCGCCCGATCAATGCCGAAACCTTGCGCAGCGCGGCTGCATCGGCACTGCGGGCGCGGCGCCGCCAGTACCAGGCGCGGCGCGACCTGCAGGAACTGGCGCGCTCCGAAGAGCGCTTGCGTATCGCGCAGCAGGCGGGCGGCATCGGTTCGTTCGAGGTGCTGCCCGCAAGCGGCGACTTCCTGCCGTCGGAGCAGTTTTGCCGGTTGTGGGGAATGCCGGTCGCGCCCCGTTACCGGATCAGCGAATTCCTGGCGCTGTTGCATCCGGAGGACCGCCGGAGCCTGGATCCCGGCGGGCAGGAATCCCCCTGGAGAGGGACCGGCTATACCGAGTACCGTATCCTGCGGCCCGATACCGGAGAGGTGCGCTGGATCGCGCGCCACGGCGAATTGGTGACGGATACCGGCAGCGACGCCCCGCGCTATGTCGGCGTCGTCTATGACATCACCCAGCGCAAGCGAACCGAGCAGAACCTGCGGTTTCTTGCCGAGGCCAGCGCTGCCCTCACGATGCTGGCGGAGCCCCAGCAAAAAATGGACCGGCTGGCTGCGCTGGCGGTCGTCGGTTTTGCCGATTGGTGCGCGGTCGACATCCGCGAAGCTGACGGTGCCATCCGGCGCATCGCGCTGGCGTGCGCCGAACGCGACGCGCACGAACCCGAACAGCACTTCGCGCGCTGCTTCCCGCAGGCGCCGTACCGGCACGGCGGCCCCTGGAACGTAATGCGCAGCGGCCAGGCGGAATTGATCCGGCAGATGGATGACGGCTTGTTGCCGGCACTGGTGGACGGCGCCGAACGGCGGGCCGCGATGCAGGAGCTGGGTTTCAAATCCTACCTGGCGGTGCCGCTCGCGGTGCAGGGCAAGACGCTGGGGGCGATCACCTTCGTCAGCGCCCGTTCGGCGCGCTGGTACAACGCGGACGACCTGGCGCTGGCCGAGGACCTGGGGCGGCGGGCAGCGGTCGCGCTCGAAAACGCGAACCTGTACCGCGGCCTGCAGGAAGCGGATCGCGGCAAGGATATTTTCCTGGCGACGCTGTCGCACGAGCTGCGCAATCCGCTGGCCGCCATTACCAACGGCATCAACGTGATCCGGCTCGGCGCCGACGACCGCGAAAAGGTGCGGCGCTCCACGCTGTTGATGGAACGGCAGGCGAGCCAGTTGCGGCGGCTGGTCGACGACCTGATGGACATCTCGCGCATCACCACCGGCAAGCTGGAGCTGCGCAGGCAGCACGCCTCCCTGGTCGAGATCCTGGAAAACGCAATCGAAGCGAGCCGGCATTTCGTGGAGGCGGAGGCGCATACGCTTTCCGTGCGCTGCCCGGACGAGCCGCTCGAAATCTGCGCCGATCCGACCCGCCTGTCGCAAGTGTTTTCCAACCTGATCAGCAACGCGGCCAAGTACATGGACCGCGGCGGCACGATCGATATCACGGTGGAATGTGAACCGTCGCAGTTCGTGGTGCGGGTGGCCGATACCGGCATCGGCATTGCGCCGGAAAGACTGAAGAGCATTTTCGTGATGTTCGAGCAGGAAAGCCATCCGCTCGATCGCAGCAAGGGCGGGTTGGGCATCGGCCTGTCGCTGGTCGAAGGCCTGGTCAGGCTGCACGGCGGGTCGGTGTCGGCCGCGAGCGCCGGACCGGGCAAGGGCAGCGAATTCACGATCCGGCTGCCGCGCGAGGCGCCCGGCGCGATCGTCGCGGCCTCCGGCGAGGCGCCGGCCATCCGTGTCGCCGATTCCCGGCGGCCCGGAATCCTGAAGGTGCTGGTGGTCGACGACAACGTGGACGCGGCGATCATGCTGGCCGAGGCGCTCAGGCTGCTCGGCAACCAGGTCGAGACCGTGCACGATGGCGTGGCGGCGGTGACCGTGGTCGAGGGGATGAAGCCGGATATCGTGCTGCTCGATATCGGTTTGCCCGGAATGGACGGCTATGAAGTCGCACGGACGATCAAATCGCGTGCGCAAACCCGCGCGACCGTACTGATCGCGCTGACCGGCTGGGGCCAGGACAAGGACAGGCAGCGTGCCGCCGAAGCCGGCTTCGACGAGCATTGGGTCAAGCCGGTGCAGCTCGAACAGTTGCGCCGGATGTCCGAGCACTACCGGCGCGTCGAGAGCGCACCGTCGGAGACGGCGCCGAAACCGCGCTAATCGGGACTCTGGCGGGCGCGCAAGTTGCTGCTATCGTTATGAAACATGGCGAGAAAGGCCTGCATGCGGCGAAACGGCGGCATGCCGACCGCTTCCGAAGGTTTTGCAAGGATTGATGCATGGACAGTATTGATCTCGAAGTCCTCAAGGCCTGCAGCCGCTGGCTGCGCGACGGCCGCCGTTGCCAGCTGGTGACCGTGATCCGCACCTGGGGCTCCAGCCCGCGCCCGGAAGGGGCGACGCTTGCCATCTGCGACGATGGCCGATTGGTGGGATCGGTATCCGGCGGCTGCGTCGAGGACGACTTGATCGCCGCCGTGCGCGAACAAGGCATCGTGCGCACCCGGCCGGAAATCGTCAGCTACGGCATCACCGCCGACCAGGCGCACCGGTTCGGGCTGCCCTGCGGCGGCACGCTGGAACTCGCGATCGAACCGCTGTCCGCGCGCAGCCGCATCGACGAGCTGCTGCAGCGGCTGGCGCGGCACGAACTGGTGGCACGCCGGGTCGACCTCGGCAGCGGCGAGGTGACGCTGGGGCCGGCCGCGCCGGGCATGGCGCTGCAGGTATCGCACAGCGCGCTGACCACCGTCTACGGTCCGCGCTGGCGGCTGCTGATCATCGGCGCCGGTCAGCTGTCGCGTTTTCTCGCGCAGATCGCGCTCGGGATGGACTATCAAGTGACCGTCTGCGATCCGCGCGAGGAGTACCGCGACAGCTGGAACCTGGACGGAGTGGAATTGAGCCGGGAAATGCCGGACGACCTGGTGCTCGGAATGCGGCTGGACAGCCGCAGCGCGGTAGTCGCGCTCACGCACGATCCGAAACTGGATGACCTGGCACTGATGGAAGCGCTGAAATCGGACGCGTTCTACGTCGGCGCCATCGGCTCGCGCGTCAATAATGCGAAACGGCGCGAACGGCTGCGCCTGTTCGAGCTGGGCGACGCAGAACTGGCCCGCCTGCACGGACCGATCGGCATCTACATCGGCAGCAGGACACCGTCCGAAATCGCGATCTCGATCCTGGCGGAAATGACAGCGGTGAAAAACGGCGTGCAGTTGCCGGACGAAGTGAAAGTGGCAAATGCGAAAGCCGGCGCGCAGGCGCCCGGCATGGCTTGATATAGCGATGCTTGACTCTCCATTCGTGCCGGGCTTCCGATCAGCGCAAGCGGCGCCCGCCCGGATATTGAGATTGTTCAATTGGCAATAGGGTTTGCCCGATATAGTGATTTCTGTAAAACCTGATCCAGGGGGAAGGGTATGCAGACATCGCGGATTTGCCGGGCAGGCGCCGGGCTTGCGGGAGCCGGGGCATGAGACACGTCATCCTCGGTAGCGGGCCGGCTGGCATCATTGCCGCCGAAACCATACGCAAGAATGCCCCCGGCGACGACATCCTGCTGGTGGGCGCCGAACACAGTCCGCCGTATTCGCGCACCGCGATCCCGCGCATGCTGTCCGGCGAAATCGGTGAAGCCTCTACCTGGCTGCGTCCCGACGGCAACCATTTCAACCGCCTCGGCATCACCTATCGCACCGGGCGCGCGGAGCACTTGAGCAGCCGCACCCGTACCGTGAAGCTGGAAGACGGCAGCGTGCTCGGTTTCGACCGCCTGCTGATCGCCACCGGCGCCGCGCCCCGGGTGCCGCCGATTCCCGGCATCGATTTCCCCGGCGTGCATGCCTGCTGGACCCTGAACGACGCGCGCCGCATCCTGCAGCAGGCGCAGCCGGGCGCACGCGTGCTCCTGATCGGCGCCGGCTTCGTCGGCTGCCTGGTGATGGAGGCGCTGGCCGCGCGCGGCGTGGAACTGACCGTGGTGGAGCGGCGCGACCGGACGCTGCCCAACATGTTGGGTTTCGGCGCCGGCGGCATGGTGCGGCGCTGGTGTGAACGCAAGGGCGTGCGGATACTGACTTCGACACGCGTGACCGCGATCGGCAGCGCCAGCGCCGAACGCGGTGCGCCGCGCATCGCCCGCTTGTCGGATGGCAGTGCGCTGGCGGTGGACCTGATCGTGCACTGCACCGGCAGCGTGCCGAATATCGGCTTCCTGCGCGGCAGCGGCGTGCGCTGCCTGCAGGGCGTGGTGGTGGATGCGTCGATGCAGACCAGCATGGCAGGCGTCTATGCGGCCGGCGACTGCGCCGAAACCTTCGACAGCATCAGCGGCCGCAGCTTCATTGCCGGCGTGCAGCCCAATGCCGCCGACCAGGCCTATTGCGCCGCCCTCAACATGACCGGACGCCATGCCTTCCAGCGCGGCGTGCGGCAGATCGACGTGCTCGACACGATGGGCCTGATTTCCTCATCGTTCGGACAGTGGCAGGGCGTGCGCGGCGGCCAATGGGTGGAGTACCTCGACGAACGCAACTTCCGCTACCTGCGGCTGGAATTCAGCCGCGACGTGCTGATCGGCTGCAATGCGATCGGCCTGCCCGAGTATTCGACGATGCTGCGCAGCCTGATCCAGCACCAGGTGCGGCTGGGCGAATGGAAGGACCGGCTGCTGCGGGAGCCGGCGCGATTGCGGGACGCCTATGCGGCATGCATCGAGCAGCACTACGTGGAGCAGGCTTCGGTGTTCCACGTTCCCGCCGGGCTGCCCTCCGGGGAGGTGCGGCACGCCTGATCTTCGCGGCGCGCGGCACCTATCGGTGCGGCGACGGTCAGATTGGCATGAACAACCTGCCAATGCCGAATGGAGGATGAAGATGGCGAATACGCTGGTCCGCGTCTACAACGACATGTCGAAGGCGCAGCATGCGCGCACGCAATTGCTGGAAGCCGGATTTTCCGAAGAGCACGTCCACCTGATGTCGACCGAAGACGAAGCGGGACCGGTCGAAGGAAATTTTACTGTCGGCAATGTTCATCCTGGCACCGATGCCCATTACGGCGACGATTACCGCCACGTGGTTCAGCGCGGCACCTGCGTGCTCGCGGTCGACGCCGACGACGGCGAGCAGGCGGCGCGCGCCGACGAGATCATGCAGCGCTTCGGCGCAATCCGGAAGGAATGACGAGCGGATCGCCGGCCGTCCGCGTGTCTACTCTTCAGGTCTGATCCGCATAAAAGTCGCGAAACGCGGCAATCCATGCCTGGTGCTGCCGCGATAACGGTAGGTGATGAGGCTGCCAAGCGGCGGCGGATGGCGCCGCTCGGCATCCGACAGTCCGCTGCCGATGCGGAACTGGCGTCCCTCCGCATCCCGGACCAGCAGCGCGCCGCACATTCCGCGATATTTGCCGTGGCCCGGCAGGTAGCCGATCACGGTCGCGTCCGCGTCCGGTTGCGGCTTCAGCTTCAACAGGACATTGCTGCGGCCGGTCTGCCAGGCAGCGTCGGCCCGGTGCAGCGCCAGTCCTTCGCCGCCGGCCGCCACCACTTCGGCCAGTTTCGCCCGCAATTGCTTGCGGTCGGCCACCCGGAACTGCGGTCGCAACTTCAGCCACGGCGTATTTGCATGCTGGATGCTGGCGCGCAAAGCGGCGATACGGTCGCTGAAACTGCCCGGCGCTCCCGGCCATTCGAAGATCTGGTAGCTGATCTGCCGCCATTCGTCGTCGTGCGGAGCGCTGCGGCGTACCGCGGCCGAGGTGCGGTCGAACTGCTGCCGTCCCATCCACAGCTCGCCGTCGAGCGGATGGGCGGGCAGGGCGGCGGTGAACCAGGCCGGCGCATGGATCGGGCGGCCGCTGCGAAAGCGCAGCGTCTTGCCATCCCATAGCGCGCGTACGCCATCGAGTTTTTCGCTGATCCAGTAGGCGGCGGGATCGATCGTGTTGTCGTAGTTGCTTGCCAGCAGCACGCCGGGGATTGATGCGGTGCTGGCGCTTGGCGGGGTGATTGGAGTGTGCGCGATGGCGGGAATGGGTAGCGCTGGTAGTGCGCCGGCCAGGATCAGTATTGCCAGCAGGCGGCGCAGGGGCGGGGTAGTGGTCTTTTGCATCGGGCTCCTTCCTGTAGAGGACGCGGTACGGCAAAGGGGCGAACGGCGTCGGTTTATGGTGTTGTCATTTTATTCATAAATGGCTGGTGAGCAAAATCGGTTGCAGATGGGGGTTGCGGTGCTATGGGTGAGGTCGCGGCGGTGGGATGTGGAGGAGAAAGCGGATTGCTTGTTGTCGGTTTGATTTAGAGTTTGTCCGTGGGAAGAGATGGGTACTTTGTAGTGAGTAGCCGGGGGCGGACCGTCGGCCGGTCACTTTGGACGTTCCTCGAAACTGCGGCCTTCGGCCTTGTTTTCTTGTCTCTCCAAGAAAAGTCACGA
>CBIHOK010000026.1:0-28106 GCA_966211575.1 uncultured Noviherbaspirillum sp. | reverse complement strand
GTTCTTTGACGGCAATTACCAAGAATACGAAGCGGACAAAAAGAAACGTCTCGGCGAGGAAGGCGCGAAGCCGAAACGGGTGCGGTACAAGCCGGTCACCCGTTGAACTGCGGATAACGTGCGGCCGGTCACGGCGAATTTCGGGACGACAAAAGAAAGCGATTGCTTTTAGATGTCGGAATGATAATATTTTCGAATGAACAATTCGATCCCGAACCGCCGTCGCGTATCCCACTCCGGGTTGCTCGATGTCGCCATCCGCCAGGTCGCCGCGCTGGCATACGACAAGAATCTCGCCACCAGGGCGGTTGCCAGCGAGGTGCTGGCGACGCTACTCAAGCTTCGGCGCGAGATGCCTTGCCGTCGCGCTTCCGACGGACCGCCCGCCCGCCGCCAAGGACACGACTGATCGTTGCGATCCCCGCTTGATTGCCGCCGGGTTTGCTGCTGGGGCCGGCAAGAGGCGGTATTCATCCCAAGCCATTCTCTCATTCGCCCTATTCCCTTCCTTGAAGAGGGAGGGAAATCGCCATCAGGGTGCCTTCTGCTCCTCAATAATCAGGTACACCGTTCCTCCCGGCTCATTAAGAACACCGGAACTGACAACCCGATAGCCGTGCTCATAAATCTCGGCAATACTTGTAAAGTGCCCTAATCCTTTGCAGAAGATCGGGACGACCTCGGTATGCCGAATTCCATTGGCAAAGCAAACAGTTCCTTTCCTTGCGGTTTCGGCAGATGCATTGATGGTTACCGTGGCAAGCGCACAGGCGCTCATGGCGAGTGCGCCAAAAGTGGAATTTTTCATTGAGTCGAGCAGGCAACTTGAAACCATGAGCAAAGGGGAGCGTTTTACGGCGGTCGGCCAAACGAAGCCGCGTCAGCTTGCCGTAAAGCGCTTGCTCCCCACCGCGAGCCGCTGATAGCCGCTGTCGAATACCATGGTCACCGCGATGTATTCCTTGCCTGCCGTGAGGCCCAGCGCACCGAAGCTGGACGAGGAAGTGCTGCCCCCCACCACACCTTGCCAGATGACCGGATTGGCGCCGGCTTGCAGCAGCGCCGGATCGATCACGTACACGAGCGAATAGGCGGCGCCGGCCGGTGCGGTCCACGAGGCGGTGCTGCCGGCGACGGTGACGGCGACGGTGACGGCGAAGGTGGATGGCATGTTGCTCTCGACCGGGAACATTTCCCATGTGCCGTTAGGCGCGATGTAATACTGGATGCAGCCGGGCACGACCTTGTACTGCTTGCCGGCCGAATTCGAATAGACGCCGTGGTAGAACCCGCCGGCATCGTAGCTGCCGTTATAGGGGCCGGATTCGGGACTGCCGTCGAGGGTGCCGGTCCAGGTGCCGGCCAGGGCCGTGCCGGACTTGGTCCCGCTGACGGTGCCCACGTTGCTGGTCTGGCAGCCGACATAAGTGAAATACATGTTGCCGCTGAACGAGGCATCGCCGGACGGCAGATTCAGCACAAAGGCTCCCGGCATCGGGTCTTCGGGATTGGTGGTCGGGTCTTCCATGTAATAGCCGACGTAGATGCCGCCGGGCACAGAGGAAGAAGACGAATCCGATGCGTTGCCGGCGCTCTGGTCGACACTGGAAGCGGTTGAACTGGTCGAATCCACCGCGCTACCGGTACCACTATCGCTTCCGCCACCGCCGCCGCAAGCGGCAAGTCCGAGCGCCAGCGACATGCTCAACAACCAGTACCCAAGCTTTGAACCAAATCCCCGCTGCATGTTTTTCACCTTCCGCTTTTTGAAAAAGCAGGGATATTAATTGCACTTTAATCAATTGTCAAAATAGAAATAACCTCTTCCGTATTTGCACGTAGCTTTTCCTCGCTCGAAAGCCCGCGCCTTTGTGCGGCCTGGCATTTTTCCCGAGGCGTACAGGGTTGCCGGCTGCGCTATCATGCTTGCGTTATCACAATGGCTTGCTGCTGCCCTGCCCCGATTGGCATACCTACCGCCACGCCGCACCGGCTTTCGACCACGAAGCCGCATCTTGCGCGGCCTCGCTCTCATCCTGCTGGCGCTTGCCGCTCGCGCAGCGCTTGCCGGGCCTCCGTTCATCACCGACGATGCCGACACCCCGGGCCAGGGGCACCAGCAAATCGAATTCAAGAGCGACTGGCTGCGATTGCCGGATGCCCGTTCGCGCATCGCGTCTTTTACCTATACCTTTGGTGCCCGGGACAACCTCGACCTGTTCGTCGACCTGCCGCTCGGGCTGGCCGCCCCATCCGGTGTCGGCAATGTTTCGCTCGGCGTCAAGTGGCGTTTCCTGGAAGCCGGCCCGACCCGGTTCGCGTTCAAGCCGGAGCTCCTGCTGCCAAGCAGCGGAGAAGACAAGGGACTGGGCAGCGGCGGGCCGGGCTTCGCTCTGACACTGATCGCTTCGCACGATGCGGGGCGCTGGCAGGCGCACGGCAATGCCGGGCTGGTCGCAAACCGCTACGAGGAGCCGACGGCGGCGGCCGCCAATCGCGCGCTGCTGTGGCGGGTTTCGGCGGGCGCCGCGTATGCGCTCACCCCGGGGCTGAACGCGTTGGCCGATATCGGCGCGGCCCGCAATCCGGCCGCAAACTCGACTGTCAGTCCGGCCTTTGCGCTGGTCGGGCTCATCTATTCGCCGCGCCGGAACCTGGATCTGGACATCGGTGTGAAGTTCGGATTGACGCGTGCCGAAGCCGACCGGCAGACGGGCATCGGCCTGACCTGGCGCTTCTGAACGTCGTCTACCGCCAGCTCAGGGCCGGCCGGTCGCGAGCACACAGGCCACGAATACCGCGACACTGGTCAGGCTCAGCACCAGCACTGCGGCCGCGCAGCAATCCTTGGCGATCCTGACCGCGGGATGGATGGCAGGGCTGAGATGGTCGAGCGCATGTTCGAGTGCGGTATTGATCAGCTCCGCCGCCAGCACCAGGCCGCAGTTCATCAGCAGCAGCGCGCTCCATATCAGCGGCGGACGCCGCCAGACCAGAAACGCCAGCACTGCGAGCGCGGCCATGCACTGCAGGCGAAAGCTTTTTTCACTGGCCCAGGCACTGGCAATGCCGGCAACCGCAAAGCCCAGGCGTCGGGCCAATCCCCTGTTTTTCATTCGTGTTGTCCGATCGTTGCATCGACGGCACGCTGCCGCGGCGCGCGCCCGGCAAGAGTAGCCGGATATCCGGCGGCGGACAAGATGGGGGCGCGGCGAACGGCCGGCTACAGGTCGTCGAGGATATGGCGCGCGAGGATTTTTGCTTCGGCCACCGCGCCATCGGTGGTATCGAAGACGTCGGTGGTGGTGTGCCGGATCTGCTCCGTGGATTCTCCTCCTTCATGGAACAGCAGGACGACGCCCTGGAACTTTCCACTGGCCAGTTCCTCGGCGCCGACTTCGGTTTTCCAATGTCCTTTGCGGTAGGTTGCAGCTGCCATGTTCGCCTCGCGATATGTCCTGGCGCCCGGCCGTTGCCGGAGCGCTTCCGTCAGGATTTGCAAAGCCGTTTGGACAGGCCGCCGCGATCGCGGTTCGCAGGACAGCATGCGGCGCCGAACGTTGGCTACTCTTCCATGCCGAGCAGGTTGTCGATGTCGGCCTTCGCCATGCGCAGCATCAGCTCCGGCGTCGCCTCGTGCGGCGCGATGCCGGCCAGTACCGCGTCGGGAAACGATTTTTTCATCTTGCCGTCGCGCTGGATGAAATACTCTCCTTGATCGTACTCAATCATATAAGTGAAGCGCTGGCCCGTGGGACGGGTATATTCTTCAACTGGCATGTTTTTCTCCCATGTAAAAGCGGTAAAACGACGAACCGGACGAAACCGGCGCGCCCCTGCGACGCTTGCCGATGGCGCAACGATGGCGCAGTGACTACCATATCACGAGCGCCGGCATGCAAAGGCGCGCCCGATCAGCGACGCGATATCCGCGGTGAACATTCATCCGATACTTCATTCGGTACGGAGGCGGCCCATGACATCCGAAACGGTAGGCGAATACGAAATCGAATATGACGGCGAGCAACTGGCGGACGTGGGAGGCTGGGCAGCACTGCTGACGATCTACGGCCCGTCCAGCAATCCGATGCACCGCAACAGCGTGTTCCCGACCCAGCGCGTGAGCGTGGAAACCGTGTTTCCGACGCGCGAAGCGGCGCAATCCGAAGCGCGCAAGGTCGGGTTATCGATGGTCGGGCACCGCTGAAGCGCGAACCGGGGGGCGAAGGCGGTGGCGCGCTTCTGCCGACCGGCGCCTCAAGCGCCCGCATGCGACTGTGCCCACGCGACGATGCGCGGCGCATCGATCGCTCCCGTCTGGCGCGCCACCTCGCGGCCGCTGCGGAACAACGCGAGCGTGGGGATACTGCGGATCGCATAGCGGGCGGCAAGATCCTGTGCCTCCTCGGTGTTCACCTTCGCCACCCTGATGCCGGGTTCCAGCCGCTGCGCCGCCTGCTCGTAGGCCGGGGCCATGCTCCGGCACGGGCCGCACCAGGGTGCCCAGAAATCGACCAATACGGGAATGTCGCTGCGTCCGATGTGGCGTTCGAAACTGGCGCTTCCGAGTTCGGCAGGATGCCCCGAAAACAGCGGCTGCTTGCACCTGCCGCAGTTCGGCCGGTCAGCCAGCTTATCCGCCGGCAAGCGATTGATCGCGTCGCAATGGGAACAGACGATATGCAGGGAATCGTTCATAAGTCCAAATTCTCGTTGGAACCGGACTCGGATGGTAAGTTCGGCATGCGGTTTTCCCCCTGATTTTCTCCTTGACCCGGATCAACCATTCCCACGCAGCGGCACGCCGGCCGCGGCGCGCGCAGAGAGTTTGCGCCAGCGCAAACCGGGGATGCCAATTGCATTATTGAATCGATAGCTTGTCGATCGGCTTCTTGTACATCCAATGAAATGGGCGTTGCTTTCCCTTTACCTGGTCGCGGTCTGCCACGTGCATCTGCGGGGACGGGTGCGCCTGCCGTTGGGACGGCAATTGTTCGACCATTCGTCGCTGGTATCCCCGCTCAACCTGTTCATGCATCTGTTCTCCGCGGTACCGGCCCGGCCTTATCTGCCGCCCGCCGATTTCCGCGAACTGCGGGCACTGGAAAACAACTGGGAAACGATACGCGACGAGGCCCTGAACCTGCTGGCGCTGCAAAAGATCCGCGCCGCGGAAAAGAATGACGACGCCGGCTTCAATTCATTCTTCAAGACCGGCTGGAAGCGCTTTTACCTGAAATGGTACGACGCCAGCCATCCCTCGGCCGAGCGCTTGTGCCCGCGCACGGTGGCGCTGCTGCGCGGCATGCCGTGCGTGAAGGCGGCGATGTTTGCCGAACTGCCGCCGGGCGGCAAGCTGAACATCCACCGCGACCCGTTCGCCGGCTCGCTGCGCTACCACCTCGGGCTGGCGACGCCCAACAGCGACGCCTGCTTCATCGAAGTCGACGGCCAGCGCTACAGCTGGCGCGACGGCCAGAGCGTGGTGTTCGACGAAACCTACCTGCACTGGGCGCGCAACGACACCGACAGCGACCGCGTGATCCTGTTCTGCGATATCGAACGCCCGATGCGCTACCGCTGGGCACAGGCGCTCAACCGCTGGCTCGGCCGCACGCTGATGACCGCGGCCAGTTCGCCCAATGAAACCGGCGACCAGACCGGCGGCATCAACAGGCTGTTCCGTTTCGTCTGGCATGCCGGACGCTACCGGCGCCGCTTCAAGGCGTGGAACCGCACCGTTTATCAACTGACCAAGGCCGCACTGATCCTGGCGGCCGGCGCGCTGCTGATCTATCTTTGACTCAGCGCATTGAGGCGCGGCAATCTTCGTTATACTGTCCCGCAACCCCCATTTGCAGCGGACACGATGGCTTTTCCCCTTGTCAAACTCTTCCGCTGGCTACCGGCACTGGCGGTGCTGGCGCTGATAGCGGCGGCGAACGCAACCGGAACCGGCGATGATCCGGCACTCGATATCACGGTCGGCGGCAAGACGCGCCACTTCACCCGCTCCCAATTGCTGGCGTCGCGCGCACTGCGCAGCATCGCAGTAGCGAACGATGTCGCCTATGGCCGGGCAATGCGCTACCAGGCGGTGCCGCTGTCTGCGCTGCTGCCGCAACTGCCCGCCGGCAGCAACGTGCAATTCACTGCCCGCGATGGCTTCGTGGCCACCATTCCGGGCAAGCTGCTGACCGGCCCCGGCAAGCCATGGGTGGCGGTGGAATCCCCCGAACACCCGTGGCCGGCGCTGAAGCCGGGCGGGGCCAGCGCCGGACCGTTCTACCTGGTCTGGCTGGCACCCGCCAAGGCCGCCGTCTCGCCGGAACAATGGCCGTACCAGATTGCCCACATCACGGAAGTGGCGTCGCTGCAACAACGCTATCCGCAAATCGTGCCGCACTCCGGCAATGCCCGCATACTGCAGGGAATGCGGGTGTACGAGCAGAACTGCGCCGCCTGCCACCGGCTCAACGGTGGCGGCGACGCTGCCGTCGGCCCCGACTTGAACCTCCCGCACAATCCGACCGAGTATTTCCGCGAACCCTATCTGCGCCGCCTGATCCGCGATCCGGCTTCGGTGCGCAACTGGCCCGCACGCAGCATGCCCGGCTTCCCGCCCCAAGTGCTGGACGATGCGGCGCTCGATGCGCTGCTGGCCTACCTGCGGCAGATGGCCGCCCAGCGCTAATGTCAAATTTTCGATTTGCCCGTCTCACCCATGCCGTCCGTGCCGCCCCATATATCCGATAGCACATGGCGCCGCCCGGCCGGCATCGTGCTGCTGTATGCAGTGTTTGCAGGGGCGTGGATAGCCGGTTCGGACAGATTGCTGGGGCTATTGAGCAGCAACAGCGAAGAACTGCAGCGCATGGGCACGCTGAAAGGCTTCCTGTTCATCGCCGTCACCGGCGCGCTGCTGTACGTATTGCTGAAGAACTGGCACGAATCGCTGGAGCGCGCATTCTCGTCCGCGCGCCGCTATCGCAAGCGGCTGGAGCGGGTGCTGGAGAGCACCAACGACGGCTGGTGGGACTGGGATCTGCAAAGCGGCGAAATCTATTACTCGCCGCGCTGGTGGCAAATGCTCGGCTATGCGCCGGAAGAACTGGAACCGGCTCCGGCGCTGTGGCAGCAACTGATCCATCCGGACGACCGGCAGCGCGCCGAGGAGATTTTCAACGGCGCATTGCGGGCCGGAGCCGGCAGCTATGCGGTCGAATTGCGGATGCGGCACAAGAACGGGCATTATCTGCCGATCCTGACCCGCTATCTGATCCGCAGCAACGCCGCCGGCGAACCGGTGCAGGCATCCGGCACCAACATGGACCTGAGCGAACACCGGCAGACCGAGCAAAGGCTGCAGCAGGCGGCGGCAGTGCTCGAAACCACGCGCGAAGGCGTGGTGGTGACCGACACCCGGAACCAGATCACGATGGTGAACCATGCGTTCACCGAAATCAGCGGCTACAGCGAAGCCGAGGTGATCGGCCGTTCGCCGGCAATGCTGGCCTCCGGCCGCCACGACGCCGCGTTCTACCGCGAGATGTGGGAAGCGCTGACCGGATCCGGTTACTGGCAGGGCGAAATCTGGAACCGCCGCAAGAGCGGCGAAATCTACCCGGAACTGCTCAGCATTACCGCAGTGCGCAACGAATTCGAAGAAGTCACGCACTATGTCGGCGTGTTTGCCGACATCTCGAAGATCAAGCACACGGAAAGCCAGATCGAATTCCTGGCGCACCACGATCCCCTCACCCGCTTGCCGAATCGGCTGCTGCTGCTGTCGCAGCTGGAGCACGACATTCGCGTCGCCCAGCTCCAGAATTGCCGGCTGGCGCTGCTGATGCTCGATCTCGACCGCTTCAAGGACGTCAACGACAGCTTCGGACACGGCGCCGGCGACGAGCTGTTGCAGCAGGTCGCCCGCCGCATCCATACCCGGCTGCGGCGCACCGACACGGTGGCACGCCTGGGCGGCGACGAATTCACGGTGATGCTGCAGAATATCGAACAGCCGGAAGACGCGGCGATGATCGCGAACGGCCTGATCGATGTGCTGGCGCGGCCCTGGCAGTTGTCGAACGGCGCCGAAGTGCGGATCGGCGCCAGCATCGGCATCAGCATTTTTCCGGACCACGGCACGGCGACCGACGAACTGCTGCAGCACGCGGATGCGGCGCTGTATCAGGCCAAGAGCGAAGGGCGCGGCTGCTTCCGCTATTTTTCGCGCAGCCTGACGCGGGCCGCGCGCGAACGGATAGAACTCGACGCGCGCCTGCACCGAGCGCTGCAGCAGAACGAGCTGCGCGTACATTTCCAGCCGCAGGTGGATATCGGCAGCGGCCGCATCATCGGCGCCGAAGCGCTGGTGCGCTGGCAGGATCCGCAGCAGGGCCTGATCCCGCCGCTGCGCTTCATCCCGGTGGCGGAAGCGACCGGCCTGATCGGCGCGATCGGCGAATGGGTGCTGCGCGAAACCTGCCGCCAAGGGCAGGAATGGCGCGCGGCCGGGCTGCCGCCGCTGACGCTGGCGGTGAACCTGTCGCCGCGCCAGTTCCTGCACGGCGACATCGTGGCCACCGTCTCGGCAATCCTCGCCGAAACCGGGTTCCCGGCCGAACGGCTGGAACTGGAATTGACCGAAAGCGCGCTGATGGAACGCCAGGAAGAGCTGGTGGCGCTGCTGAACCGGCTGCGCGCGATCGGCGTGCGGCTGGCGATCGACGATTTCGGCACCGGCTATTCGTCGCTCGCCTACCTGAAACGCTTCCCGCTCGACGTGCTGAAGATCGACAAGGGCTTCGTCGACGACATCCCGCATGGGCAGGACGACGTCGCGATCGCCTCCGCGATCATCGCGATGGGCCACTCGCTCGGCTTCCAGGTGCTGGCCGAAGGCGTCGAGACCGACGAACAGCTAGCATTCCTGCAATCGCTAGGCTGCGACCTCTACCAGGGCTACCTGAAAAGCCGCCCGCTGCCCGCCGACGAATTCGCACGGCTGTTTACGGCTTCAGCACCACCTTGATGCAGTCGTCCTGCTTGTTCTTGAAGATGTCGTATCCATGGGGCGCATCGTCCAGCGACAGGCGGTGCGTGATCACCGCCGACGGATCGATCTCGCCGTTGCGGATGCGCTCCAGCAGCGGCTGCATGTAGCGCTGCACGTGGGTCTGCCCGGTCTTGATCGTCAGCGAGCGGTTCATCACCGAGCCCATCGGGAACTTGTCGAGGAAGCCGCCGTAGACGCCGGCCACCGATACCGTGCCGCCGTTGCGGCACGCCATCAGCGCCTCGCGCAGCGCAATCGGGCGGCCGGTCTCCTGCATCACCGCCTGCTTGACGCGGTCGTAGGCGCCGAGCATGCCGAAACCGTGCGCCTCCATCCCGACCGCATCGATGCAGGCATCCGGGCCGCGTCCGCCGGTCATCTGCTTGAGCGCCTCGGAAACGTCGACCTGTTCGTAGTCGAGCGTCTCCGCCTTCGAGATCTCGCGCGCCATCCGCAGCCGCTCCGGGAAACGGTCGATCGCGATCACCCGCTCCGCCCCGAGCAGGTAGGCGCTCTGGATCGCGAACTGGCCGACCGGCCCGCAGCCCCACACCGCCACCACGCTGCCGGGCTGGATACCGCATTGCTCGGCCGCCATGTAACCGGTGGGCAGGATGTCGGACAGGAACAGCACCTGCTCGTCGCTCATCCCGTCCGGGATCCTGAGCGGCCCCACGTCCGCATACGGCACCCGCGCATATTCGGCCTGGCCGCCCGCGTAGCCGCCGGTCAGGTGCGAATAGCCGAAGATGCCGGCCGGCGAATGGCCCCACATTTTTTCCGCCATCCAGGCGTTCGGGTTCGAGTTCTCGCACACCGAATACAGCTGCTGCTCACAAAAGAAGCAGTGGCCGCAGGCGATCGGAAACGGCACCACCACCCGGTCTCCGACCTTCAGCTTGCGCACCTCGCTGCCGATCTCGACCACCTCGCCCATGAATTCGTGGCCGAGGATGTCGCCCTTTTCCATGGTGGGCACGAAGCCGTCATACAGGTGCAGGTCGGAGCCGCAGATCGCGGTCGAGCTGATTTTCACGATCGCATCGCGCGGATTCAGGATTTCCGGATCCGGCACCGTGTCGACCCGCACATCGTTCTTGCCGTGCCAGCAGGTCGCCCTCATCCCGGCTCTCCTTTGTGGAGCAGGCGGCCGATGGCGCTGCGCGGCCCGGAAACCTGGCCGACCGTGGTCGGAATTTCGCCGGTCTCGATCAGTTGCTTGAAGCGGCGCAGGTCTTCGTCGATCTGTTGCGACGGCTCCTCGCCGAACAGCCGGGCGATCGCCGCACCGGCGGCGCCGCCGGGCGGCCGGTACTGCAGCTCCACCTGCACGATGGTGCCGCGCCCGCCGGGCGCCGGCTCGAAGCGCACGGTACCGGCATTGTCGACCTCGGCGCCTTCCAGCGAATGCCAGGCGATGAACTGGTTGGGCTGCTCGGCGGTCACCTCGGCATCCCATTCGATGCGGCTGCCGGCCGGCCCCTTCGCCACCCAGTGCGAACGGTTGTCGGAAGTGGTCTGCACCGACTCCAGGTGCTGCATGAAACGCGGCAGGTTTTCGAACTCGCGCCAGAAGCGGTAGCACTCTTCGACCGGAAGATTGATCGCGATCGATTTGTCGACCTGCATAGTATCGCTGCGTTCGGCCGGGATGCCGCGGCTGTCCTGGCGGCGCGCCTGGGTGCTCGACAGCAGGTCGAGCGCGGCGACGCCGGCCACCGCGGCAGCGGCCAGTGCCAGCCGGCCGCGCCGGTTGCGCGAGGACAGGGCGGCGGCGCCCAGCGTCGCCAGATCCATCGCATCGCCGATCACACGCGCCCACAGCCAGCCGGTGGGACGCTCGCGCGCACTCAATATGCCGACCCCGGCCGCCAGCTCGCGCGCGCCATAGGCGCGCAGCAGCGTCGGCCGCTCGTCGTCCATGCCGATGGTGCGCGCGGTCGCGCGCGGCATCAGCAGTTCGGCCAGCCCGAGGCCGATGCTGAACCAGCCGAGCATCTGCGCCAGCGTCTCGGTGCGCTGGGCGCCGACGGTTGCATAGCGGGAAGTGGGACTGGAGGAAGAAGAATAGGAATAGGCGGATGGGGAGGAGGTTCGGCCGGACCGCGGGAAAGGATATGGCCCGGTATCCGGACGCCCCGGTGTAACGGTTTGCTGTTGCATGATCGTCTCCGTAACGTGGAGCGGTTTCAAGTTTCAAGCACATGCATGCCGGAGATGGCGTGACGAAGGATTGCAACTTCCTGCCGTGAAGCCGGACTCGAAACCGCGGACTCGAAACCGCAAATGGTCCAGTTAGTCAGATATCAAGGCGCACGAGTTCCCGCCGCCGCGGGTGCAGCGCGCAGCGGGCATCGGGGGGAAAACCAGGGGCGGGAATTGAAGAACCGCAAGTTCCGCGCATGGGCGAAACCTGGGCTGGCGAGGCTGGCGCGCGAACGGCGCCGTTTCAGTGTTCGCCGTCGGGCCGTGGCTTGCTGATCGCCACCTGTTCGAAACTCTCCCACGGCACTTCCTCGACCTCGGGTTTCGGAATATGGCGGTAGTGTTCGAGGCCCTCGTTGATGTATTCGTCCGACAGCGGATCGGGCTGCTTCTGCTCGCTGGCCGGCTGCTGGGCGCCGGGTTGCTGGACGGCCTGCACCGCTTCCTTGATCGGGAAGCGCCAGTAGATCTTGTCCAGTTCCCGGCCGCAGGTCTTGCGCACGTGGTCGCGCACCGTCATTTCGATGATGTGCGACAGGCGGAACCGCTTCATCGGTTCCGATTCGATCATCGCGGTGAATTTGCCATCGGTGGCAACGCAATCGACCGCAACGCCGACGCCGCTGCGACGGAAATAATCGACGATCGCGACCCGGATCGCGGCCATGTCGCGCTCGCTGCGGCCGGCCTTGAGCCTTGCCGTCGCCAGCCAGGCGAGAATGCCGACCACTGCGACTGCTAGCAGGCCGGTCAGCGTGAGGGTGACTGCGTCAGCATGGAAAGGCATTCTTGGTTGACCTCGCTGGCAAGAGCGGTTACGGGGCACGTCAAATGTTGCTCGGAGCCAAGATCATATCACCGCACGCTTGCATTTTCCCGCGAATCGTGGCTGAGCATCCAGTCCGTCCCGAAATTGTCGCATGCCGCCCACGTCCCGTGGCCGGCACCGCGTCAGGCTGCCGGGCCGAGCGGGCTGAAGTGCTCGACCGCCGGTGGCGCGGCAAAGTACGGACCGACGATCGCGCGCCACTCCTGGAATGCCGGCGACTGGCGGAAATCGACGGTATGGTTTTCCAGCGTTTCCCAGAAGATGGTCAACACGTAGCGCTCCGGCGATTCTATGCCCTTGTTGATCTTGTATCCAAGGAAACCCTTGGATTTCGCGATCACCTGGCTGGCGCCGCGCTCTACCGCGGCTTCGAATTCGGCTTGCTTGCCGGGCTGGATACGGATGTCGGCGAGTTCGAGAATCATGGGTGTTCCGTTCATGCAAGTGAAAACCCTGCCATTATCACACCTTCCTCACGCCTTCGCGTGCTCGGCCGGTTTTGCCCGCGCGGCTGTCCGCCGGGCGCGCGCGGTCCGCGAGGTGGTCCGTGAAGCAGTCCCTGAGGCGGCTTGGCGCAGCCGCTGCTGCAGCAAGGCCAGCACCGCCGCTTCTTCCGGCTGCAGTCCGTGCAGCTCCTGCTGCAATTCCTCGCGCGCCCCCTGTTCCAGCGCAGCGAGCATGGTGCCGTCCAGATAGGATTCCAGCACCGCCGGATGGACGTAGCATTTGCGGCAGACGGACGGCGTATTGCCGAGCCGCCCGGCCACTGTCTCGATCGCGCGCACCACGTTCTTTTTCCGCTGCGCCTCGGTATCGACCTTTTCGTATTCCTGCAGCGCCAGCGCCGCCAGCACCGTGCCCGCCCAGGTACGGAAATCCTTCGCGGTGTAGTCGGCGCCGCTCAGCTCGCGCAGGTAATCGTTGACGTCGGCCGAGTCGATCGAACGCTGCTGGCCGTCGTCGTCGATGTACTGGAACAGCTCCTGCCCCGGCAGGTCGCGCGATTTGCGCACGATCCGCGCCAGCCGCGGATCGTCGACGCGCACCGAGTGGCGCACCCCGCTCTTGCCGCGAAAGTGGAACTCGACTTCGCTGCCGTCTATCCGCACGTGGCGGTCGCGCAGCGTGGTCAGGCCGAACGAGCGGTTCTGGCGCGCATACTCCTCGTTGCCGATGCGCATCATGGTTGCCTCCAGCAGGTGGACGATGGTCGCCAGCACCTTTTCGCGCGGCAGGCCGGGAAGCCGGAGCGCGGCATCGACCCGGCGCCGGATGTCCGGCAGCGCCTTGCCGAAGGCCAGCACATGCTGGTACTTCGCTTCATCGCGCACTTGCCGCCAGCGCGGATGGTAACGGTATTGCTTGCGCCCGCGCGCGTCGCGCCCGGTCGCCTGCAGATGGCCGTCGGCCTGCGGGCAGATCCAGACATCGCGCCAGGCCGGCGGAATCGCAAGCGCACGGATGCGTTCAAGCGTAGCCGGGTCGCGCACCGGACTGCCGTCCGGGTGCAGGTAGCGAAAGCCTTCGCCAGCGCGCTGCCGCGCTATGCCGGGCTGCTCGTCGCTGACATGGCGCAAGCCGGCCTGACGGGCGGCAACCGGGGCGTCCGGCATGGTGGCGGTGGAATTGTCCATGATAGAGGCGCCACCCTTTGAGCCCGGCGCTGGAGTCCTTATTTCATCACGACACCGGGGCTTGCCATTCGGTTCCGGATTACCCGCGTTACGCAAACGGAAGCGGTCTATCGAAGTGTTGCCATATTGACATTTATTTGCCGGCCGGTGCAGACGATGCAGATCGCTGTTGCGTACGGTCAAACGCTGCCGCATACTTGTTTCACGCCGGCAAGAAGAGACGCCCGGCCTCCACTGCCTGGACCCGCTCTCATGCGAATCATCGCGGAAAAATATCGGCTGCCGACCCTGATCTGCGTATTGCTGCTCGCCGGCTTCCTGACCACGAGCATTACGGCCTATCTGGTCACGCGCGACGTGGTGCGACGCGGCGTCACCGAGCAGGCGTTGCCGCTGACAGGCGACAGCGTGTATGCGCAAATCCACGCGGATTTCCTGCGTCCCACCTTCATCGCTTCGATGATGGCCGACGACAGCTTCGTGCTCGACTGGCTGCATGGCGGCGAGGCCGATCCCGATCAGCTGACGCGCTACCTGGCGCAGATCAAGCAAAAGTACGGCGTGCTCACCAGCTTCCTGGTATCCGAGCACAGCCGCCGCTACTATTCGGCCGACGGCGGCCCTCGGCTGCTCGACGACAACGATCCGCACGATCGCTGGTTCCAGCGGGTGCGGGCAGCGGATACGCCGCTGGTGACCGAGATCGACACCGATCCGGTGCACGGCGACCAGCCGACCGTGTTCCTCAACTATCGCGTGCTCGACGGCGACGGCAGTTTTCTCGGCGTCACCGGCGTCGGACTCCGGCTGAACGATCTGGTGGCGCGCATCGACCACTACCAGGCATTGTTCGGCTGCCGCATCTACCTGGTCGACGCCAACGGCAAGATCACGCTCACCGGCAGCAGCGGCAAGCCGGTGGGCACCACGCTGGCGGCGCTGCCCGGTCTGCGCGAGCTGGGACCGCAACTGCTGGCCGACAAGAACAAGCCGGTACAGCTGGCGTACCGGCAGAACGACGATCCGATATTCGTCAACAGCCGCTTCGTGCCGGAACTCGGCTGGTACCTGGTGGTGGAGCGCAGCATCGCGGTCGACGAGTTGCCGGCGCGCCGCATCCTGGGCATCAACCTGGCAATCAGCGCCGGCGTCATGCTGTTGATCCTGGCTGCCACGCTGGTGGCGATCAACCGCTACCAGCGGCGGCTGGAACATATGGCCGGCACCGATGCACTGACCGGATTGCCGAACCGACAGGCGTTCGAACTGCTGTTCCGCCAGTCGGCGCTGGATGCCGAACGCAGCGGAAGGCCGTTGTCCGCGATCCTGTTCGACATCGATTTCTTCAAGCAGGTCAACGATACCTACGGCCACCAGGCCGGCGACGAAGTGCTGCGCACGATTGCGCGCCTGGCGCGCGAGGCGGTCAGGGAAAGCGACACGATCACGCGCTGGGGCGGCGAGGAATTCGTGGTGCTGCTCAAGGAATGCGCGCTGGAACAGGCGGCTGCGGTCGCCGAAAAGCTCCGGCACGCGATCGACCAGCACGATTTTTCCCCGGTGGTGCCGGACCGCCATGTCACGATCAGCCTCGGGGTCGCGCAGTTTGCCATGGGCGAAAATGCCGCCGGCTTCTTCGCGCGCACCGATGAAGCGCTGTACAAGGCGAAAGCGAACGGACGCAACCGGCTGCAAGTGGCGCGCCTGCCCGCCAACGCGCCGGCACGCCCGGCGACAGCCTGAGTCGCCTCACGAACCCCACGATGGATCACGGCAACCTGTTCCAGCACATTCCAGCCGCATTGCCGCAGGAATTGCTGCAGCCGCTGGCGGCAGCCGACGGCGTCCGGATCGAACGCATCGTCTCGCGCGGCCACAGTTCGCCGCCCGGCTTCTGGTACGACCAGCCCGAGCGGGAATGGGTGCTGCTGGTGAAGGGCGAAGCCAGCCTGCGCTTCGAACGCGGCAACCGGCTGGTGCACTTGAAGGAAGGCGACTACGTCCGGATCGACGCGCATGAACGCCATCGGGTCGAATCCACCGCCAGCGGCTGCGATACCGTCTGGCTCGCGGTGTTTTACTGAATCTCCGCCCGATGCCGGACACCGGCCCCGCGGCCCTCAAAACCGGGCGGATTCGTCTTTGCGCCGCAAGCAAAAGTGCCGCGAATGCGCTACCGTATCTGTTTTACCGGCATTCCACGGCAATGACATTCTCCGCTCTCGAACTCGAACAATTCGGCAACGACGGCTACCTGGTAGTGCGCGGCATGGTGCCGCCGCTGGCTTGCGAACTGATGTATTCGGTCACGCGCGAACACTTGCGCGGCGCGATCGGGCCGCTCGAATATGAAGCCGAAGTCGGCTATGCGGGCGCGCCGCCGTCGCTCGATGCGCCGGGCGGCAGGACGGTGCGGCGGCTGCGCGGCGCCTACGACCGCCATCCCTGCTTTCGGGTATGGGCGGAAGACCGGCGCCTGGTGGCGCGGCTGGCGCAACTGCTGGGCGAGCGCGTGTGCCTGACGCGCGCCCATCACAACTGCGTGATGACCAAGCATCCGAACTTCGGCACCGCCACCGGCTGGCATCGCGACATCCGTTACTGGTCGTTCACGCGCACCGATCTGGTGTCGGCATGGCTGGCGCTCGGCAAAGAGGACGAAGAAAACGGCGCGTTGCGCGTGATACCGGGTTCGCACAAGCTGCAGATCGGCCGCGAGCAACTCGACGAGCTCGATTTCCTGCGGCCCGAACTGGAAGCGAACCGGCAGTTGTTCGCACAAGGCCGCACCGTGCAGCTGAACCGGGGCGACGTGCTGCTGTTCCACAGCGGCCTGTTCCACTCGGCCGGCAGAAACGACAGCGACAAGGTCAAGCATTCGGTGGTGTTCGCCTACCGGGGCGAAAGCAACCTGCCGACGCCCGGCACCCGTTCGGCCGCTTCCGAAGACGTGTTGCTGGGTAGCTGATAACCACGCTGATAACCGCTCGCGAACGCAACCGGCATTTCGCCACGCGTTATCCACCGTTCGTCGCATCCGCCTTCCGGGCCCGGGCAAGCGCTGCTATCTTGGCATCCTATTACCGGGAGACCACAGATGAAAAACCGAGGCATCGCTTATCGCCGCCGGCGCGGCCCGTTCGCCGGCGTGCTGCTGATCATCATCGGCAGCGTGCTGCTGCTGGAAAGAACCGGCATCATCGACCACCGCCTGGTGGCGCAATGGTGGCCTCTGCTGCTGATCCTGATCGGAGGCTGGCTGGTCGTCATGCGCCGGCCGACCGAAGCCGATCCGTCCGATCAGCGGGACCGCTAGGTTCCTGATCAGCCACAACCCTTTGTTCTCGCTGTTCCCGCCGCACGTCGGCATGCGGCAGTACTGGCGCGATTTCGACGCACTGGAACGCTGGGCACGGTCCGAGCCGCATCGCGCCTGGTGGAAGCAATTCCTGCGCGATTCCGGCGGCACCGGTTTCTGGCATGAAAGCTATTTCATGCAGGGAGGCATGGAGGCGGTCTATGACGACATGCGCGCCGACATCGGCTTGCTGCGCTTCGCGCCTCAGCAGCCGGCGCACGGAGCGATGTTTTCGGCGCGCGGACGGGCGCGGCGGCAAGGGCCGCCCTCCGGCTCCGTGCCGCCGACGGAAGGCGAGCTGCACTCCTGAGCGCGCCGGGAAGCGGGCCCGTTCAGCGCTCGTTCCGGTCCGATGAAAAGGGCAGGAAGAACAGGCGCATCGCCTGTTTCATCTGTTCCAGGAAAACCTGCTGCGACTGCTCGACCATGCGCTGGTAAGCGCGGCTATCGACCATGCCTTCGCTTTCCTCGGTCACCAGCCGTCCATCCTGGAAACGCGTTTCGCTGCGCCGCACATGCGCAGCGCCGCCACGCAGCGAAATCTCGGTGCACGAATAGCGAAACGCGAACGGCGACTCGGCCGGCCGCGCCGCCGGCAGCGCGTCGATCTCGTCGCCGCCCAGGCGTTGCAGCGCGCTTCTGATACGGTCGAGTTCGGTTCCCATCTGCATCTCCTTTTATCGCGGGCACGACGATCGTTCCGGGCCGGTGGCACCGCGCCCTTGACGTCGTTTCGATTCGACCGGTGCCGGGCACCCGTGTTCCGTGCGCCGGCCGAACTTAGCGTGCCGACGGTTGGTCGAAACAGCTTCGCCCGGGAAGCGCAACGACGGTGGCGCCGGCATTTGCCAAGCCGGTGTTGCCCGGCATCCCGCACCCGACAATTTCGAAGGAGAAGTTTCATGGATCAATCACTCAGCGGCATGAACATCGCCATTCTCGTATCCGACGGCTTCGAGCAGGCCGAATTCGCGGAACCGCGCAAGGCGCTGGAACAACAGGGCGCGATCACCAGGGTGGTGTCCGCCAAGCGCGGCAAGGTGCAGGGTTTCAATCATCACGACAAGGCCGACCAGTTCGATGTCGACCTCACCTTCGGCGAACTCGATGCGAAGGATTTCGACGGCGTGCTGTTGCCGGGCGGCGTCATCAACGGCGACCAGACACGCATGATCCCGGAAGCGCAGCGCTTCGTGCGCGACATGGACGATGCAGGCAAGCCGATCGCGGTGATCTGCCACGGCGGCTGGCTGCTGGTGTCGGCGGGCGTGGTCGACGGCCGCACGATGACCAGCTGGCCGACGCTGCAGGACGACATCCGCAATGCAGGCGGCACCTGGCTCGACCAGGAAGTGGTGGTCGACGGCAATCTCGTCAGCAGCCGCAAGCCGGCCGACATTCCCGCATTCAATCAGAAGATGGTCGAAAAGATGGGCGAACGCATGACGGCGAGCGTGCGCGGCACGCGCGACGAGCAGCGCGGCGGCATCGGGATTTCCGGCTAACGCCGGCGCCGCGTGCTTTCTATGGCGCGCTTTCCACGACGGCCTACGAACTGCCGGCCGCTTGTTCCGGATGCTTATGCACCGGCATCGCGGCAAGCGGCGTCGGCATGATCGATATCCAGCGCGGCCGGACGAACAGGAAACGCAGCGGCGTATTGCGCACCGCGAAGTAGAGCGCCGCCGCCCCGGCCACCGACAGCACGGTGACCAGCAATGACAGCGTGCCGGCATCGAGGCCGCCGCCGGCGGATGCGACGACGAAGCTGCGCATCAGGCCGAGCGGAACCACGAAACCCAGGTAGATCACGATCGAGTTGCGCCCCAGCCAGCGCAGCGCGGTCGTGCTTTGGAACTCCGCCAGCCGGGTCGCCAGCAGCATGATCGCGACCGCGCCTATGCATCCCATCAGCAGCTGCATGCCGGGCAGGAAGGTGAGTCCGCGCGCCACCATGCCGCCGTTCCATGCGAACCAGACGGCAAAGATTGCCCAGTTTGTGCGCGGGTGGGCGCGCGCCCAGTCGGTGAGACGGAACAGGTGCCGCGCGAACAGGTAGCCGACGACGAAGAACACGAAATAGCGGCAGAACTTGTCGCCGAGCTTGAAGCTGATGTCGTGCGCCGGCATCGCCAGCTGCAGCGCGGCCGCGATCGCCAGCACCAGCAGCGGCGGCCACGCCCGCAGCAGCCGCACCGCCAGCGAAAACAGCGCCAGCACGTACAGGAACCAGAGCGGGCCGGTGGGTGGAACGACCAGCATTTGCAGGTACTCCGGCACCAGCCGGATGCGGTCCGGCTGCAGCAGTGCCGCCCATTCCGCATGGACGAATTTCAGGGTTCCCCACAACAGGTAGAAATAGGCGAAATGCACTACCCGCTTGTCGAGATAGGTGCGCCACGGCTTTTCCATTGCGCGCGCGACGAACAGGCCGGACAGCATGAAAAAATCGGGCATCCGGAACGGCTGCGCGAAGTCCACCAGGTATTGCATCCAGCCCACCCCATGGATATGGGTGCGCACGAAATCGGTCGAGTACAGCGTCACCACCCAGATGATGCAGATGCCCTTCGCATAATCGACCCAATCCACGCGCTGCTGCGGGCGCGCGCCCTCCCCCGCCTGACGGTACATGTCCATATTGTTTCCCCTTGCCGGCCTAGCCGGTGATCAATGCTTGTCGAGCCGCTTTCTTTTCAGGCTACGCGCCGTCGCCAGCAGGGCATGCAGCTGACGCGCCGGCGCCCGGTTCCGATTGCCGGGATCGAGCAGCCAGGCCTTGATCCGCGCCAACCGCTCCGCGGCCTCGGTCTTCAGCACGCGGCGGCCGTCGAGCAGCATGCGCGTGCGCGAGCGATAGATCGCGAGCGAATCGAAATCGCGCTGCTGGCCCAGCAGCCGGTACTTGTATTCTTCGCGCCCCCACATGAAGTGGAATTCCCTGCCGCCGCGGGCGATGCACTCGCAGATCGCCAGATAGCAGCACAGCAGGCCGAGGCCGTAGGCGTTGTAGCGCGAATCGTGCGCGATCACGCGCAGGAAGAAATTGGCGCCGACACGAAAGCAGATGGCGCCTGCCGCAACCTGCCCGCCTATCGTGACCACGCTGACCAGGCCGCGCTCCTGCGCCAGTGCCAGCAAGCGCCGCGCCTCTTCGTCGTCGACTCCGCAAATCTTGTCCTTTTCCGACATGCGGGCGCGATTCAGTTCGACGATGTCGCGGAAAATCAGCTCGCCTTCGGCGCCGTTTTCGAATACCGCGTGGCGAAAGCTCGGATGGTCGCGCTTGATGCGGTTGAGGTAGTACTTGATGTTCTGGCGGGTCGACTTTCCGAGGCGGTCGAGGTAATCCTTGGGACTGCCGGACAGTGTCAATACGATGTCGTTGGTGAAGTGGGCGCGCTGGTGCGGATACGGAAACAGCGCGTTCCCGGGGTCGACCGCGCTGAACGAGATCAGCGCCAGCGAACGGAAGCGCGCAAACAGGTAGTTCGCGAAGCGCGTGATCTCTTCCGGCGGCAGGCTGATCTGCTCGTTCAGGATCATCGCGCGCGATTTTTCGCGGCGCAGCAGGAAGATCGCCAGCGGGCGGCTGCCCTGGCGCGCGATGTAGGTGCTGACGCCGGCCAGGCCGCCGTAAGCCTTCGCCATCGCTACCGACGAGAACAGGTTTTCATACAACTGCTCCATCTCCTGCTCCACGAACGGCGGTACTTCGTTGTCGAAGTACGAAATCGTGATCGCCGTGCCGTTGGCTGGTGCACCGGGCGCACTCGGTGCGGCGTGCAGGTAAGCTGGGCGAACGGTATTCGAAATTTTCTTCATGGTGTTGTAGGTGCCGGTGCCAAGCACCACTGTTACGGCCGTCGGAATATCGCGGCCGCGGACTGCTTCATCGGTTGGAATGTGCACTGCCGGTTGCAACGAAGCGGCCCGGCAATCGCGACGGGCGCACCGCGACCGGCACGCGATATCGGCACCCCGTTCTATAGCAGGAAGGAGCAGTGGCGGATGCGTAGCGGCGGCGATGTCGCGCGCGCCGGCAACGATGCATGCCGCCTACTTGGCGACGGTTGCAAATGCAGTGTTGCGTGCAGGATGGACGCAGCGCGCACTGCGACGGCCGTAGCCGCTGCGCCGGTTGAAATTGACGGCTGCGGTGGTTGGCGCATCCCTTGACAGGAAGCGCGATGAGGTCGGCTTGCCTGCGAATGGAATGCCAGTCGGTCCAGGCGTCGAGCCAAGTGGGGATCCGTCAGCGGTGCGGCCCGTGGCAATACTTCATGGCGGGCGCTACAGGCGGCCGGGGCCTTCTGCATCAGCAGCAGACTCGCCAACAGGGACAGGGTAGCAACCACGGAAGCGCGGCAATACCGTTTCGTCATGGGATCAAGCATGTGCAATCAATGCGCAGGAAAATACCTGCTCGTTGATTGAAGGATAGGCAGTATGCGCAAACCTCCTATGAGGCAAAGCAAATCTGTTACAAAAGATGACTGACTTTGGGCAAGCGCCGGACGGCTTGCCGGAGCGAGATCGCCCCCATGGACAGCGCGGCGGACAGTCGCGCCGCTCGTTTTTTCGTCTGCAGATATGCAGCCCGGCCTAAACCCCGGCCACGCTCACAACGCGTCGAGCGGAATTTTCAGATAGCGGGTGCCGTTGCTTTCCGGTTCCGGAAAATCGCCGGCGCGGATGTTGATCTGGATCGAGGGCAGAATCAGCACCGGCATTTCAAGACCGGCATCGCGCTTGTTTCGCATCGCGACGAAGTCATCCTCGCCGACGCCGTCGTGCACATGGATATTGCGCGCGCGCTGCTCGGCCACCGTGGTTTCCCAGGATGGAGCGCGCCCGGCGGTCGGATAGTCATGGCACATGAAGAGCCGGGTGGCGCCAGGCAGGTCCAGCAGCTTGCGGATGGACCGATAAAGGGAATGCGCGTCACCGCCGGGGAAATCGCAGCGCGCGGTACCCACGTCCGGCATGAACAGGGTGTCGCCGACGAATACCGCATCGCCGATGCGGTACGCGATGTCCGCCGGCGTATGGCCGGGGACGAACAGTGCGCTCGCGCTCAGCTCGCCAATGCGAAAGCTTGCGCCATCGGCGAACAGGTGGTCGAACTGGGCACCATCCGGCACGAAATCCCGCTGCAGGTTGAACAGCCGTTTGAAGACCGCCTGCACCTCGCGAATACGCTCGCCGATCGCAATCCGGCCTCCCAGCCGTTCTTTCAGATAGCGGGCAGCGGACAGGTGGTCCGCGTGCGCGTGCGTCTCCAGTATCCACTCCACCGCGAGCCCGTGGGCGCGCACGAAATCGATCAGGCGATCGGCGGAGGCGGTGCCGGTGCGACCGGATTTCGGATCGTAGTCGAGGACCGAATCGATCAGCGCGGCATGGCCGTGCGCATGGTCGTACACCGCATAGCTGATTGTGCCGGTGGTGTTGTCATGGAATGCCTGGATATGCGGATTCATCGGGGACCTCGGCGGCTTCGCTTTCAATATATTTAAATATATAATATCAAAGCGTATTATGTAGTCAACCGCTTTTGGAACCGACGATGGAAACGGATACTGCCCTGGACATGGGATTGATGCGCGTGGCCGCCAAGCAAGCCACCTCCACCCTGCGCTCGCTCGCCAACGAGGACCGGCTGCTGCTGCTGTGCCAGTTGGCGCACGGGGAAAAATCGGTGGGCGAACTGGAAGACCTGCTGGACATCCGCCAACCCACGCTATCGCAGCAACTGGGCGTGCTGCGCAACGAGGCCCTGGTGAATACGCGCCGCGACGGCAAGCGGATCTTCTACTCGGTTGCCGACCGGAAGGTGCTGGCGCTGCTGGGCACCCTGTACGAGTTGTATTGCCAAAAAGATTGAGGGGCGGTTCGATGTCGATCGATACGCTGCATTTCACCCCGGGGGCATCGCTGGCCGGCGGCTTGCTGATCGGCCTCGCGGTCGCGCTGTTCGTGCTGTTCAACGGCCGCATCGCCGGCATCAGCGGCATTATCCGCGGCCTGCTGCGGGCGCGCCGGGAGGAGGCGGGCTGGCGCCTCGCATTCATCGCCGGCCTGATCGGCGCGCCGCTGCTGTACCGGCTGTTCGCGGCATTGCCGGAAACCGCCAACGGAACTATGGCAACCGGCGCCCGGTAAATGCAATGAAAAGGGGCTGGAGCAGGCATGGCGGTTTCCCCGATGCCCGCCATCGATCGATGCGGGGCAGCGTCGCTGCATCGCTACCGGTAATCGCCGGGGATGGTTGCGCCGGCGCCTGACGCGCTGGTTTCGCCCCGGCCGAGCATGCTGTTCGCCGGTGCCCGCGTCGCCGGAACCATGCACAGGCCGTGCGCGTCTTTCCTAATCGACCGCGAAGGTCACCTTCGCGTTGACCCGGTAATTCACTATCTTGTTGTTATCGACCTGGGCTTCGAATTCCTTCACGTAAACCGAGCGGATGTTATGCACCGACTCGCTGGCCTTCGACACCGCGGCACCGATTGCGTCTTCCCAGCCCTTCGGCGATTCGGCAAGTACTTCGATTACTTTCATGACGTTCGACATGGCAGCCTCCATCAACAGGTTGGCGCGCCCCCGCTGAGGCGTCGTTCAACGATGATAGGAAGCCGGACACGGAGCGGCCTGAGCGGCATCAAGGACACGGCCGATCCGTTGTCCGCGCTTGCCGCCGCATGCCGCCCGGGAATGCGTGCCGTCGCTATTTGCGGGCCGGTTCGTCGCCCGTCTTCCTGACCTTGTCCGGCGAGGGGCCGGGACGGTCGTTGACCACTTCATCGACCCCGCCGATGTCGCGCAAGTCGGTATCCACCTGGCCTTGCTCCAGGTCCGAGTAAGCCTGCTGCATGTCTTCGCGCGTGCCGCTTTGCTGGCTATCGTCCGATTCGTCGCGTTCATGCGGCATGCGCGGCACGTTGCTTTCCTCTGCCGGATGCTTGGTCCTTACCTGTTTTTCCTTCAGTACAGTTCTCATCGCCGCTCCATTCTTCGGACAATACCGGTTCGAACCCGGCGCCGCCGGAAGATTCCCCGGGACACCGCATTTTCGTGCAACAAAGCCGGGCTTACGGCTGCACGGAGAGCGTGCATCGTGGTATCGTTTTGCCCTCGCCGCGCGGTCCTGCCTGCCGCCACCGATTCATTTTCACTCCTCACGAGGTCCGGCTCCATGCCCTACATCGACTCCGAATTCCACCGCGACAAGGCAAAAGCCCTGATGGCCGATGCCGAAGAAATTTTCGATGCCGCTACCGTGCAACGGGCGGTCGACAAGGTCGCGCAGCAGCTCAACCAGCGCTTCAACGAAGACGACAGCGCGCCCTTTCCGCTGGTGCTGGGGGTGATGGGCGGCGCGGTCGTGTTCTGCGGACAACTGCTGACCCGACTCAAGTTCCCGCTCGAATTCGATTACATGCACGTGACGCGCTACGGAGAGAAGGACCAGGGCGGCAAGATCGAATGGAAGGTGGTGCCGCGCTCCAACGTCCAGGGACGCACCGTGATCGTGCTCGACGATATCCTCGACGAGGGCGAAACGCTCGCGCATGTGAAGGAAAGGCTGCTGGAAATGGGCGCGGCCGAGGTGATCCTGGCAGTGTTCGCGGACAAGGATATCGGGAAGGCCAAGCCGGCCAAGCCGGATTATGTGGGGTTGGTGCTGCCTAACCGGTTTGTGGTGGGGTATGGGATGGATGCGTATGGGTACTGGCGGAATTTGCCGGGGATTTGGGCGATTAGGACGGAGGGTGAGGGGTAGTTCTGGGTTCCTTGCTTTTGGGGTGATCACTCCGTGGTTGCTTGCCGGGGGCGGCCCGGCAGCCGCTCACTTTCTTTGTCTCGCCAAAGAAAGTAAGCAAAGAAAGGCGACCGCGAGACGCTGCCCCTGCGGGGTTCCCAAAAGAGTGGCGGCCAAAGCGGGAAGCGAAGAACTCGCCCTCACTTCGTTCGGAGCTCAGACATGCTTCGCTTCTTAATCCGCTTTGTCCGCCACTCTTTTGGCAGCGTCAAAGCGGACTGTGCTTCCGGCTCGGCTTCGCCATCGCGCTCGGGCTCGCGCTGCGCGCCTTGCTCCCCTCTCCCGCTGAGGCGGGAGAGGGGTCGGGGGAGAGGGTGCGAACTACGAAGTGAGCCCGCACTCAACCCCAGCCTCCCTTAACTCTTACATCACCAACCGCCGGCGCGCCGCCGCATACTCCGCCTTCAGCCGCTCCACCATCTCCGCCACCGCCGGCACGTCATCCATCAGGCCGACGCCCTGCCCCGCTCCCCAGATGTCGCGCCATGCCTTGGCCTTGCTGCCGCCGCCGGAACCGAAGTTCATCGTCGACTTGTCTGCCGTCGGCAAATTGTCTGGATCGAGGCCGGCGGCGACGATCGATTTCTTCAAATAGTTGCCGTGCACGCCGGTGAACAGGTTGGTGTAGACGATGTCGGCGGCATTCGATTCGACGATCGCCTGCCGATAGCCTTCGTCGACATTCGATTCCCTGGTCGCGAGCCAGCGCGAGCCGATGTAGGCGAAGTCGGCGCCCATCGCCTGCGCGGCAAGCACCGCGCCGCCGGTGGCGATCGAGCCTGACAGCGCAACCGGGCCATCGAAGAACTTGCGCACTTCGCCGACCAGCGCGAACGGCGACAGCGTGCCGGCATGGCCGCCGGCGCCTGCCGCGACCAGGATCAGGCCGTCGACGCCCGCTTCCAGCGCCTTCTGCGCATGCCGGATCGAGATCACATCATGCAGCACGATACCGCCGTAGCTGTGGATTGCATCCAGCATTTCCTTCGGCGGCGCCCGCAGGCTGGAGATGATGATCGGCACCTGGTGCTTCACGCACACCTCCACGTCGTGCGCGAGGCGGTCGTTCGACTGATGCACGATCTGGTTGACGGCGATCGGCCCGACCTGCGCACCCGGATGCGCGCGCCGGAAATCGGCGAGTTCGGCCTGGATGTCGGTGAGCCAGGTATCGAGCAGTTCGGCCGGGCGCGCATTGAGCGCCGGGAACGAGCCGACGATGCCGGCCTTGCATTGCGCCTTGACCAGCGCCGGACCGCTGGCAATGAACATCGGCGAGCCGATCACCGGCAGCGACAGGTTTTGCAGCGCGGCGGGCAAACGATTGCTTGTCATGAAAACTCCTTGATGGATTCGGATGCGCCCGGCCTGTCCGCAGACGGCGCCGCTTGCATGCGCTTTCCTGCTTTCCGTTGAAACATGCGGTTGAAAGATGCGGTTGCGTTTTTTCTTATTCTGTTTATCATGTTATCAGAAAAAACAATGTTTTTGCATTCATCGCCGAGAGCCCACCTTCCTCATGAAAACCAAGAAACCCGCCGTTGTCGATTTCCGCCAGGCGCAGGAAGACCTGCGCGGCAATTTGCGCCAGGGCATGCTGGACGCCGCGACCCGCTTGTTGACGGAGGAAGGGCCGTCAGCGTTGACGGTGCGGCGCGTGGCCGAGGCGGTGAACTGCTCGACCACGCTGCTGTATTCGCTGTTCGGCGGCAAGGATGGCCTGGCCAATGAACTCTACCTGGAAGGTTTCGCCCGGTTGAAGGCGGAATTCGCCGCCGCCAGCGCGCAGGCGGCCCGCAAGAAGAGCGGCAACGGCGGCCTCGCTCCGCTGCTGCTGCATGCGCGCGTCTACCACGACTATGCGCGGCGCAATCCCAGTTATTACATGGTGATGTTCGGCGACGCGATTGCCGGCTTCGTGCCGCCGGTGGAGTCGCGCAACCAGGCGTGGGAATCGCTGGCGGTGCTGATCCACACTTTCGAAGCCTGCATGGAAAGCGGCGCGTTGCCGCGCTCCAATCCGACCGCCGCTGCGCGCCTGCTGTGGGCCGCGATGCACGGTGCAGTGAGCCTGGAGCTGAAGGGCTATTACCTGAAGACCGAACGCGCGAACGAGTTGTTCGACGCGGCGGTGAACGCGGTGTTGCGCTCGCTGCAAATGCCTGCAGACAACCCGAAATAAGCAAACACGATCGCAAGGAGACCGCTTCATGACTTACCAATGCCTGCAGCTGAGCATCACCGACAAGGTCGCGCACCTGGTGCTGAGCCGCCCCGCGGCGCTCAACACGATGCAGCCGCTGCTGTGGCGCGAACTGACCGATGTGTTGCGGACGCTGCAGCGCGAAGGCAAGGCGCGCGCGCTGGTGATCTCGTCGACCGGCAAGCATTTCACCGCCGGCATGGCGCTCGACGTATTCGGCGCCGGCATCGCGCTCGACGAAAGCAGTGCCGGCGGCCGCGCCAACATCGGTCCGCAGCTGGCCGACATGCAACAGGTATTCAACCTGATCGAGCAATTGCGGATGCCGGTAATCGCTGCGATCCAGGGCGGCTGCATCGGCGGCGGGGTGGACATGGTATGCGCGTGCGACATCCGGCTCGCCAGTGCCGACGCGTTCTTCTGCATCCAGGAAATCAACATCGGCATGACGGCCGATCTCGGCACGCTACAACGGCTGCCGAAGCTGATCCCGGAAGGCATCGTCCACGAACTCGCCTACACCGGCCGACGCCTGTCCGCACAGCGCGCGCTGGCGGTCGGCCTCGTCAACGACGTGTTCGATAGCCAGCAGGCGATGCTCGACGCCGCGCTGCAGATGGCGCGCGAAATCGCGGAAAAGCCGCCGGTCGCGATCTGGGGCAGCAAGCAGGCGATCCATTACGCGCGCGACCATGGCACGCAAGATGCCTTGCAGCAGATGGGTTGGCTGCAAGCGGGCATCTGGCAAACCGGTAATCTGCAGGAAGCGTTCATGGCGAAGCAACAGGGGCGCAAGCCGCAGTTTGATGACTTGCCGCCGCTGCGCTCTTTCGAGGAATCAGAGTATGCGTTGAAGTAAGAGCCTGTTTAGTGTTTATTTGACAGGTGCGTTCGGGCGAGAAGGGATGCAGTGCAAGGCGCGGCGCGCCGCACAGGGTGGTTCCCTGTGCAAGCGCCGCAACACGGGCAAACGCATTTTCTTGTGCCCTGCAATGTC
>CBIHOK010000025.1:0-28130 GCA_966211575.1 uncultured Noviherbaspirillum sp. | reverse complement strand
GGCATGGCCGCGATGCCGCCTGGCGGCGGTCAGCGCCTGCGCCGCCCGTTCTTCCAGCAGCTTCCTGTTGGGCAAGCCGGTCAGGGGATCGTACAGCGCGAGTTCGATCGCCTGGTCGGCCGCGTGCAGCGCGCGCGCCCGGTCGTCGAGGAAAATCCAGATCAGCAGCGACAACAGCAGGCTGATGCTGATGCCTCCCTGCAGGATCAGTTGCGGCCGGTCGGTGCGCATGTGCTCGCTGTAGCGGGGTGAGGCGGCAAAAGCAGCGGTCCAGGTGCGATTGGCGATCGGGATCTTTTCGATCTGGCGGACCGCGGTGGCCGTATTGAGCGCGTCGATGGCGGCATCGCCGTCATACATGCGGGTGACGGGTGCGCCGGCGCCCTGATCGTAGATTTCCAGGTCCAGCCGTTCGCGCTGCGGGGTCTGCAATCCACGCATGAAATCGTTCATCCGGAATGGCGCATAGACCCAGCCGATCAGATTGCGGCGGCGCTCCAGCAGGGTGCCGTGCGGCAGGTCGGGGCGATACACCGGCAAGTACATCAGGAAGCCGCTCTGCACATGGTGTTCGCCTTCCTGCACCAGCGTGACCGGCGCGGTCAGCGCGACGTCGCCGGTATCGCGGGCGAGCGCCATTGCCGCGCGCCGGTTCGGTTCGGAATACATGTCGTAGCCGAATGCGCGCAGATTGCGGCCCGCAAATGGTTCCAGGTAAATGATCGCGGTATAGATGTCGCGCGGCCCGGGCGGCGTGAGGCGGTAATCCGGAAATCCCTCGGCGCGGATTTGGGAGACATGCTGCGCCAGCTTGTCGGGCGGCACCACTACCGCGTAGCCGATGCCCTGGATGCCGGGATAGTTCTGCGTCAGCTGCAGGGCTTCGGTATAGATATGGAACTGCTGCCGTGAAACCGCCTTCGCCGCATCGAACAGCCCCACCGTCGCGCGCAGCACCTGCTCGTAGGCCAGCAGCCGTTGCTGGATGTGTTCGGTGACTTCGCGTACCTGGAATTCGAATGCATTGTGTACCGCGCGCGCCTCGAGCTGGTCGGCCGCACGCCACAGGCCGTAGGTGACCAGCGACGAAATGAGCAGCGCCAGCACCGTCAGCAGTTCACGGGCGGTCAGCAGGTCGCGGATCTGTTGCCTGCGCTGTTCTCGTTGCTTCATCGTCGGGTCCGGGTAGAGGGATCGCCAGGGCGTCGGAAGGCATGGTGTTCACCGATGGACACCGCGACGGTAACCATGTTCAACAAAAGGCGATCCGATCAATAGCGGTCGTGCGCATTTTCATTCGTGCAATAATCCTGACGGGAAATTGACATAATCACAATCCAGCAAAAAAGGAGAGCCGCATGCAATCGTCAACGACGCCGCAGAGCAATCTGGCGCTCGAATCGGTGGTAACCCGGACCGTCGCTTCCGCCCGCCTGCTGATCGGGCTGGTGCAGGGCGGGCTGTTGTACTGGCTGTATCACGCCGTGCAAACCGGCATGTGGCCGGCCACGGCGACCTACCTGTTCGCGCCTCTGCTCCTGCTGGGCCTGTTGTTGCCGATACTGGCGATTTCCAGTCTCGGTCACCTCGCGCGCGGCCAGCTGGTGCGCTGGATCGGCGTCGCCGCGCTCGTGATCGCCGCGCTCGCCTTCCACGATGTCTGGCGCGCGCCGGATCAAGTCGGTTTCTGGTTCGGCAGCAACCCGCATTCGCGGGCTCGCTATCCATCCGGCGTGCTGCTGGCATTCCTGGTGGCCGGCTTGTTCATCGCGCACGCGATGGTGCTTGCCGGGGCGCACGACAAGCGGCGTTTCGCCAGCTACCCGACCTATTTCGAGACCGCCTGGAAGCTGTATATCCAGCTCCAGTTTTCTGCCTTGTTCGTCTGCGTCCTGTGGCTGGTGCTGCAGTTCGGCGCCGTGCTGTTCACACTGGTACGCCTGGACTTTCTCGAAAGGCTGCTGCGTGAATCGTGGTTTGCGATCCCGGTGACCGCATTCGCATTCTCCTGCGCATTCCACATCACCGACGTCCGGGCGGCCATCGTGCGCGGCATCCGCACGCTGCTGCTGGTGCTGCTGTCCTGGCTGCTGCCGGTGATCGTGCTGATCGTCGCCGGTTTCCTGCTGAGCCTGCCCGGCACCGGCCTCACCCCGCTCTGGGCGACCCGCCATGCGACGGCGGTGCTGCTCGGGGCGGCAGCGCTGCTGGTGATCCTGATCAATGCCGCCTTCCAGAACGGCGAGGCGGCGGCCGGCGTGGCCCGCGTGATCCGGTTCAGCGCGCGCGGCGCGGCGCTGTGCCTGCTGCCGCTGGTGGCAATCGGGATCTATGCATTGACGCTGCGCGTGCGGCAATATGGCTGGACCGGCGACCGGATCGATTCGGCCGCCTGCCTGTTCGTCGCCAGCTGCTATGCGCTCGGCTATGCGTGGGCCGGCATGCGCCGGAGCGGCTGGCTGGCGCCGATCGCCGGCGTCAACGTGGCTTGCGCATTGGTGGTGCTGGCCGTGCTGCTCTACCTGTTCTCGCCGGCCGGCGATCCGGCCCGGCTGTCGGTGAACGACCAGCTGGCCCGGCTGGAGGCCGGCAAGGTCAGCGCCGAGAAGTTCGACTACGACTACCTGCGTTTCCAGGGAGTGCGCTACGGCCGCGCGGCGCTGGAACAACTGCAGGCCCGCACGCAAGGGGAGAATGCGGCGCTGATCCGGGAAAAGGCAACGGCGGCGCTCAAGAAACAGAATCGCTGGCAGTCCGCGCCGCAGGCGTCCGAACCGGCCGACCTGCGCGCGAATATCATCGCGTGGCCGCCTGGCAACAGCGTGCCGGCATCGTTGCTGCAGCAGAAATGGAGTGCCGAAAAGTATGCCTGGCAGTTGCCGCTGTGCCTGAAACTGCGCGACCGCCGCTGCGATGCCTACGCGATCGACTTCGATGGCGACGGCAAGCCGGAATGGTTGCTGACAGACCGCAAGACTTATGCGCAGGCGGTCATCCTGGCCGAAGGCGAAGGCGGCCGCTGGGCAATTACCGGCTTCCTGCCACATGGACTGGGGACATGCGCGGCGCTGCAGGGCAAACTGCAGGCCGGCGACTACCGGCTGGTGCCGGCACCGCTCAAGGACATCGAGATCGATGGTCAGCGCTTGGCGGTGGAACGCCCGCAATCGGCAAACCGGCTGCGTTGCAAGCCGGCCACGGCAAGTCGCTGAGGCGCGTTGCGCGGCAGCGGATTTTGCATGCGGCGCCCGCTCCGGCGGCAACGCCGCATGCTATTCTGCACCGACAAGAGCGCGTCGAGTCCTGGCTGCCGATGATTGTCAGAATTGCATCCCATGATGCCGCCACCAGGACCGGATCGCGCTGATCGATCAGTGTGGGAGAGGACGACAACGATGAAAACCGTACAGCAGGAAATCGACGAGCGGTCCCGGCTGACCGCGTCCAACCAGTTCGAGCTGCTGCTGTTCCGGCTCGGCGGCGATGAACATGGCGAGCATGCGGAGCTGTACGGGATCAACGTGTTCAAGATCCGCGAAATCGTCGCGATGCCGCCGATTACCGCGATTGCCGGCTCGCTGCCGCACATGCTGGGCGTGGTCAACCTGCGCGGCCAGATTCTGCCGGTGGTCGACCTGCCCGCGATCATGGGCTGCAAGCCCAGGACCGGACTCAACATCCTGCTGGTCACCGAGTTCGCCCGCAGCACCCAGGCGTTCGCGGTGGAATCGGTGGAAGACATCGTGCGCCTCGAATGGCGCCAGGTACTGACCGCGGAAGGCAATGCCGCCGCCTCGCGCATCACCAGCATCGCCCGGCTCGACGGCGACGTCGACAATTCCCGCCTGGCCCAGGTGCTCGACGTCGAATCGATACTGCGCGACATGAGTCCGAAGGACGAAACCGACCTGGTCGCCGGCGGCGCGCCGCTGACGTTGCCACCCGGCAGCGTGATTCTCGCGGCCGACGATTCGGTGATCGCACGCACGCTGATCGAGCAGGGGCTGGAAGCGATGGGCGCGCCTTTCATCATGACCAAGACCGGCAAGGAATGCTGGGAGCGGCTGCAGGCCATTGCCAATGCGGCCCAGGCCGAGGGCAAGACGGTGCAGGACAAGGTCGCGCTGGTGCTGTCCGATCTCGAAATGCCTGAAATGGACGGCTTCACGCTGACGCGCAATATCAAGCAGGATCCGCGCTTCAAGTCGCTGCCGGTGGTGATCCATTCCTCGCTGTCGGGCTCGGCCAACGAAGACCACGTCCGGAGCGTGGGCGCGGACGCCTATGTCGCCAAGTTCGATGCCGACGAATTGGCCACTACCATCCGCCGCGCGCTGGCACCGCACGCTGCCGCGGCCAACGCGGGGGCAGCAATGCAGCCGGTTTGATCCGGAAGCCTGCGCTGCGCTAGGAGGTGAAGCCGGCCGACGCGGTGATCGTTTGCCGGCAAATGCCGTACACTGCAGCGTTTTGCGCGACTCACCACAAGGATCTCCATGGCCGGACAATTCGACATCAGCAACATGGCGCTGTTTTGCGACTTCGAGAACATCGCGCTCGGCGTGCGCGACGCGAAGTATGCGAGCTTCGACATCAAGCGCGTACTGGAGCGCCTGCTGCTCAAGGGCAGCATCGTGGTCAAGAAGGCGTATTGCGACTGGGAACGCTACAAGGATTTCAAGGGGCCGATGCACGAAGCCTCGTTCGAGCTGATCGAGATTCCGCACGTGCGGCAATCCGGCAAGAACTCGGCCGACATCCGGATGGTGGTCGATGCGCTCGACCTCTGCTACACCAAGTCGCACGTGGATGCGTTCGTCATCATCAGCGGCGACTCCGATTTTTCACCGCTGGTATCGAAGCTGCGCGAGAACAACAAGTACGTGATCGGCATCGGCGTGCGCGATTCCACCTCCGATCTGCTGGCCGCGAACTGCGACGAATTCATCTTCTACGACGACCTGGTGCGCGAGCAGAAGAGCCGGCGCAAACCGGCCGAGAAGAAGGCATCCGCGAAGAAGGCATCCACCGCCGAAACGCCGAAAGATTCGGCGAAGGACGGTGGCAAGGCACAGCCGAAGCACGATGAAGACAAGCGCCAGGAAGTGCTCGATTTCGTGGTCGAGACGATAGAGGCGCTGAGTGCGGAGCGCGGCGGCGAAGACAAGATGTGGGGATCGATGGTCAAGCAGACGATGAAGCGGCGACGTCCCGGCTTCACCGAATCCGCCTACGGCTACCGCTCGTTCAAGGAACTGATCGAGGATGCACAGCGCCACCATTTGCTGGTGATGACGCGGGATGACAAAACCGGGCAGTATACGGTGCGGCTGGCTGGGGGGGAGGAATAGGCCGGCATTGATTTGCGGTGTGCCGGTGGGAGGAGCCGGTTACTTCATAGCGGCTTGCCGGGGGACGGCCCGGCACCACGAACCTCAATGGCAGTCCGGCACGTCCTGGTCGAGATAAACCTCGAACGCGATATTGCGCGCCTGCTTGCGGATGCTTTGGCCGAGGTACCCGGAGCGGCGCCATTGCTCGGCGACTTCGCGCAGAAATGCGGCGGAGGCGGTGTCCGCCGCCGGCACCATGAACACCAGCTGCGTGCGCGGGCCGACCGGCAGCCGGGCCGAAAACATTTTCCATTCCGGCAGCTTGATCAGTTCTTCCAGCAGCGTGTCGTCGTGCAGCGCCGCATCGCAGCGCCCGGTGCGCAAGGCCAGCAATGCGTCGGCCGGCGCCGGGAAGCGTTTTTCCAGCGCACCGTAGCGCGCGGCCAGGCCGGCATAACGGCCGCCCTCGGCGATGCACACGGTGCGGCCCTTCAATTGTTCCCAGCGCTTGATCGTGGTGTCGCTGCGCATGATCGCCATCGGCCCGCTGGCGAAGCCTGTGGGCACCACGCCGGCGGATGGCGGGATGCTGGCGTTGTCGGCTATCCGTGCCAATACCAGGTCGGCCTGGCGCGCCGCCAGCAGCGCGCCGCGGTCGTTTGCGGCCGGCACCGCGAGCGCTGCCAGGTGCAGGCGCTTGCCCAGATCTTCCGTCAGCGCGGTCTCGATCGGTTCCGGCGTGCGGAACTTGGTGCCCGCCTTGTATTCCGGCGGCACGTAATCGACCCCGGCCAGCAGCTTGCCGCGCTGTTGCGCCTGCGCGAACGCAGGGCCGGCCGTGGCCGGTGCGCTGCCCAGAGCCAGCGTCAAGAGTGCAAGCGGCAGGAAGACAGGCTTCATCACACGTACTGGTAACGCAGTACCCGGTGCTTGAGGTTTTCCAGGATCAACTGGTCGATCAGCGGCGCCAGGATCGCAATCGTCAGGATATTGGTCATCACGCCCACCATGTCGGCGGTTTCGCCGGCATACGCGAGCGTGCGGCCCAGACCCTTGCCGAAGCCGACCAGCATTTCGGCCGAGATCAGCGCGCGCCATGCATTGCCGAACGCCAGCTGGGCGCCGGTGATCAGTTCCGGCATCACTGCCGGCAGGTAGACCCGCTTGAGCATGTCCCAGTGCGAGGCGCCCATCACGCGCGCCGCCGACACGTGCACCTTCTGCACGCTCTCGGTCGCATTCATCACCGACAGCGCGGCCGGGAAGAACGCGGCCAGCGCAATCACGACGATGATCGGCAGGTTGCCGAAGCCCATCAGGATCAGGAACAGCGGCACCCAGGCGATCGACGGGATCGATTGCAGGATGATGATGGCCGACTTCAGCACCTCGCGGAAGAAGAACAGCACGCCGCCCAGCAATCCAAAACCGATCCCGAGCAGCAGCGCCACGCCGTAGCCGGTGCCGAGCCGCAGCAAGCTGCCGCTGAGCGCGACCCGGAAATTCGAAGACTGGACGTCGTGCCACAGGCGCAGCAGCACGCTCGGCACGCCCGGCATCAGGAAATTCGGCAGCGACCAGGCGGCCACCTGCCAGCCGAACAGGATGGCGACGATCGCCACCAGCATCGCCAGCTTCTTGCGGGTCGGGGAAAGACGGTTGTGAGAACTCATCGAAATCCAGGGAAAGGCAATTGAATCAGGGCCAACAAGGCGAAAAGCGCGCCGGGCGGATTATCCGCCAGGCCCGCCGTGTTTGCCTTGTTTGCCGGAATGAGAAAAAGCCGTCGGCTTACAGCTTGCGTTCCTTCTGCCAGCTCAGGTCGAGCAGGGAGTTGATCTTGAACTGCGAGCCGTCGCGCGTCTTCAGCGAACCCTGCTTCTGCATGATGTCGGCCAGTTCCTGCATCCGTGCCTGCTGCTTGTCGGTCAGCGCCGCATTGAAGGTCTGGCTCTTGATCGCGGCGGTGATCACTTCCTCGCGCGGCACCTCGCCATGCTTGAGCGTCTTCAGCTTCGGTTCGGCGATGAAATAGCCGGCGATCAGCTTGGCGGCCGCGGCCGGCTTGTGCTGCAGCAGGTCGATCGCTTCGCGTTGCGCATCGAGCGACTTCCACACCTGGTCCTTCTTGGTCTTGAGCGCATTGCCCGAGGTGATGACGACCATGCACGGGAACGGCCAGACTTCGCCGATCTCGTAGATCTGCTTGACCGGCGCGATCAGCTGCGCGATGTGGGCCTGCGGCTCGAACAGGAACGCGGCATCGACCCGCTTGCCGACCAGCGACTGCACCGCGATCTGCGGGCTCACGCCCAGGATGTTCAGATCGTCAGGCGTCAGCCCGGCGTTCTTCAGCACCACGCCCTTGAGCACGGTGTCGGCGGTGCTGCCTTCCTTCTGCGAAGCCAGCGTATGGCCCTTGAGATCGGCCACCTTGTTGATGCCGGAATCGTCGCGCACCACCAGCGCGTGATAACCCTGCTGGGCGCCGCCCACCACCTTCAGGTCCGCGCCCTTCGAAGCCCACGCCACCGCATTGGTGAAACCGAGCACGCCGGTGTCGAGCTGGCCGCCGATGATCGCCTTGATCAGGTCGGTGCCGGACTTGAACTCGACCAGCTCCACGTCCAGCCCCTGCTTCTTGTAGAAGCCGCCTTCATAGGCGGCGATCGCCTGCGCGTCGTCCATCACGCGCAGGTAGCCGACCTTGAACTTGTCGGCGGCCTGGGCCTGCGCGGCCAGCGCGAATGCCGCGAGCAGCGGCAGCAGCAGTTTCAGTTTCTTCATGCTTGTACTCCTTCATCGGTTGTTGCATCTTCGTCCTGCTCGGCATGGATGCCGAGCAGGCTCAGGATCTGGCGGCGCATCGCCGCGAATTCGGACAGGTCGTGCGATTTCGCGTGGTGCGCGAGGTTGAATTCCTGCAGCACCGTGGCCGGCCGCGCACTGAACACCAGGATGCGGTCGGCCAGGAACAGCGCCTCGTCGACATCGTGGGTGACCAGCAGCACCGTCGGCTGCGATTCGCGGATCAGGTCGCGCAGTGCATCCTGCAGCGTCATTCGCGTCAGTGCATCGAGCGCGCCGAACGGTTCGTCCAGCAGCAGCACCTTGGGCTGCGAGATGAATGCGCGCGCCAGCGCGGCACGCTGCCGCATGCCGCCGGAAACCTGGTGCGGATAGTAGTCTTCGAAGCTCTTGAGCTTGACTTTCTCCAGCCACGCGAACGCCTGGGCGCGCGCCTGCTGCTTGTCCACCTTCTGCAGCTCCAGCGCCAGCGCCACGTTTTGCGCCAGCGTCAGCCAGGGGTACAGCGCGTTTTCCTGGAACATCAGCATCCGCTCCGGATGCGGACCCTGCACCGGGTTGCCGTCGGCCAGCAGCTTGCCGCCGCTCGGCCGTTCCAGGCCAGCCGCGATGTGCAGCAGTGTCGACTTGCCGCAGCCGGAGGGGCCAACCAGCGCCACCAGTTCGCCCTGTTCGACCTCGCGGCTGAACTCGGCGATCACCGGCAGGCCGGAAAAACGCTTTTCGATATGTTGGAACGACAGTTTCATCGGGAATGGGGGGGGGAGGCGTGCGGCAAGTTATTGCTGAAAATTCAACCCGCCGGCAATTCCGTGCTTCATGGCAGGTTTGCGCACATCCGTTTTATTTTTCCAAGACTCGCACTTTAATTGCCTGGAACGCATCGCACAACAATTTTTAAGACCTATGCTTATATGAGAGGCGAATATACGCACGAGCGTGCGAATGCGAAGCGGCAGGGCAAGTGATGTTGCCGGCAGCCGGACATGCCGATACCATGGGCGCCGATAACGATTCAGGGGGATATTCATGTCGATGCGACCGGGGCGCCGACGACGTCGGTTGCCGACTCCGGCATTCATGCTGGCGGCCGTCGCGCTGCTGGCGGCCATTGTGTTGCTGCCGCATGCGCTGGCACCGCTGCCGGCGCTTTGCCTGGGAGCACTGGCATGGTTCGGTGCCCGCGGCGACGCTCTGGCCGGTGACGGCAAGTCCGGTGCCGAGCTGGATCCGACACTGGCGGAAACGGACAGTAGGTTTTCGGCATTCTTCGAGCAATCGCTGGTCGGACTCTACGTGGTGCAGGACGGCGTGATCGTCTACTGCAACGACAAGAACGCGCAATTGCTCGGATATGAATGCGCAGAAGACCTGATCGGCACCGCGGTCGAGGATGTCACCGCGCCGGAAGACAGGGAGCTGTTGCGCGACGCCCATCGGCGCCGCCTGGCCGGCGAGGCCGGCAGCATGCGCTATGTGTACCGCGCGCTGCGGCGCGACGGCCAGCGCATGTGGGCCGAAGTGCACGGCAGCCCCTGCGAGTACCGCGGGCGTCCGGCGGTGATGGGAGTGGCGCTCGACATCAGCAGCCAGGTCGCGCTCGAACAGCAGTCGCGGCTGGCGACCCGGGTGTTCGAATCGGCCAGCGAAGGCATCGTAATCACCGATGCCGACTGCCGCATCGAAGCGGTCAACCCGGCATTTACCCGGATCACCGGCTACGACGCCGCGCAGGCGGTCGGCAAACGCTCGCGCATGATGACCGGGCAGGGCGCGCGTGCCAAGATCAACCGCGACATGCTGGCGCATCTTGCCAAGGATGGTCACTGGCAGGGCGAAATGCGCGACCGCCGCAGGAACGGCGCCTGGTATCCAGCCTGGCTGTCGATTTCGACGGTGCGCGACGGCGAGGGCAAGATCACCAACTACGTCGGCGTGTTTACCGATAACACGCGGCGCAAGGAAGACGAGACCCGGCTGCAGTTCCTGGCCAGCCACGACAGCCTGACCGGACTGCTGAACCGCAGCGGCATGATGGTCAAGTTCGCATCCGAGATCGTCGCCGCGCACGCGGCCGGGCGCCAGCTGGCGCTCTTGTTCATCGACCTCGACCGCTTCAAGACCGTCAACGACACGCTCGGCCACCTGACCGGCGACCGGTTGCTGCTGGCGGTCGCCGAACGCATGCGCCAGCACCTGGGCGACGTGGTACTGGCGGCGCGCCCGGGCGGCGACGAATTCACGGTGCTGATGGACGATCCGCCCGCCTCCGGCGCCGCCGCCCGCATGGCGGAGCGGCTGATCGCCGGGCTGGCGCAGCCGTTCGTGATCGACGGCCACGAAATGTTCGTCACCGCCAGCATCGGCATCGCCTGCCATCCGACCGACGGCAGCGATGCCGCCACTCTGCTGAAGAATGCCGACGTCGCGATGTACCGCGCCAAGCAGCGCGGCCGCAATACCTTCCAGTTCTTCACCAGCGACATGAACAGCGAATCGTTCGAGCAGATGCTGCTGGAAAACAGCCTGCGGCGCGCGATCGAGCGCAGCGAATTCGTGCTGTACTACCAGCCGCAGTTCTCCACCGGCGACGGCCGTATCACCGGGGTCGAGGCGCTGATCCGCTGGAACCATCCGGAGCTCGGGCTGGTGCAGCCGGCCACCTTCATTCCGATGGCCGAGCAGAACGGACTGATCGTCAAGATCGGCGCCTGGGTACTGCTCGAGGCCTGTCGCCAGGCCCAGGCCTGGCTCGATATCGGCCTGCAGTTTGGGCGCGTCGCGGTCAACCTGTCGGCGCGCCAGTTTTCGTCGGAAGACCTGCTCGACACCATCCGCACCGCGCTCGACGAAAGCGGCCTGCCGCCCGACATGCTGGAGCTCGAAATCACCGAGAGCACCATCATGCACAACCCGCAGGAAGCGGTCAGCCTGCTCGACCGCATCCGCGCAATGGGCGTGGTGCTGTCGATCGACGATTTCGGCACCGGCTACTCGTCGCTGGCCAGCCTCAAGCAGTATCCGCTCGACAGCCTGAAGATCGACCGCGGCTTCATCCATGGCATCCCGCACGATGCCGACGACGTCGCGATCACCGAGGCAATCATCGCGATCGCGCACAAGATGCGGCTGAAGGTGGTGGCCGAAGGCGTGGAAACCAGCGATCAGGCCGATTTCCTGCGGCGCGCCGGCTGCGACGCCGAACAGGGTTTCCTGCTGGGGCGGCCGATGAATGCGCGCGAAATGACGCAGCGCCTGCTGCAGTAGGGAGTGCTTAACGTGGAAGTCGCGTAGCGACTCATCTCAACCCCCTCTCCCGCGAGCGGGAGAGGGCTGGGGGAGAGGGCGGCCATGGCCGTTCGGATCGACGCTCAGCCGGCCTGGTCGGACGCCTTGTCGGCCGTGCGGTGCTGGCGCGCCAGCTTGATCACCGCGTTGCGGATCGTGCCCAGTACGGTGGACGCATTGAACGGTTTGACGATGAAGCCTTGCACCCCATGCTCCAGCGCGCCCTGCACCGAAGCCGCGTCCAGCTTGCCGGATACCAGGAACAGCAGTGCCTTCGGCAGTTCCGCGCGCAGCGCGTCGAGCTTGTCGAGGCCGTCGATGGTCGGTTCGCCGATATCGATGCAGACGATCTGCGGCTGCAGTTTCGCCATCCCGGCGATGCCGGCCGAGCTGGCGCCACTTTCCCCGACCACGTCGTAGCCGCCTCCTGCCAGCACGCTGCTCAGCAGGTTGCGCGAGATCGCATTGCTGTCGAGAACCACGGTTTTTATCATCGTCCAGGAATCCGTCGATTGGCGGCGGCTGCGGAAACCTCCGTTCCGAAAACCGCTCTGTTCCCATTGGCAGGCGACTGCGCCGCCATTGCCGTTGCGAAACCATTGTACCGGCGTTTCCGGCATTTTGGACCGAAGGAGAACACATGCGCTATGAACTGTATTACTGGCCGGGCATCCAGGGACGCGGCGAATTCGTGCGGCTCGCGCTGGAAGAAGGGGGTGCCGAGTATGTCGACGTGGCCCGCCGCCCGGAGCGCGAGCGGATGGGGATGCCGGCGCTGATGCAATGGCTGGAAAGCGAGGACGTTGCCCACCCGCCGTTTGCGCCGCCGTTCCTGAAAGCCGGCGAGTTGCTGATCGGCCAGACCGCCAACATCCTGCTCTACCTGGGCCCGCGCCTCAAGCTCGTGCCCGAGGACGAAGCGAGCCGGCTATGGGCGCACCAGCTGCAGTTGACGATAGCCGACCTGGTGGTCGAAATCCACGACTGCCACCATCCGATCGCCAGCGGTCTTTACTACGAAGACCAGAAGCCGGAAGCGTTGCGCCATGCCACCGATTTCATCGAAACGCGCCTGCCGAAATTCCTCGGCTATTTCGAAACGGTGCTGGCGCGCAATCCGCACGGCGAGGAGTGGAGCATCGGCGACCGTCTGTCGTATGTCGACCTGTCGTTGTTCCAGGTGATCGCCGGCCTGCGCTATGCGATGCCGCACGCGATGAAGCGGCTGGCGCCGGAGATCCGGCGCCTGCTGGCGCTGCACGAGCGGATCGGGCAACGCCCGCGCATTGCCGCCTACCTGAAATCGGCACGCCGCCAGCCGTTCAACCGCGACGGCATTTTCCGGCACTACAAGGAACTCGACGAATAATCAATCGCCGAGACGGCGGAACGCGCGCACCGGCAAGGCCGCCAGTTCCGGGGCCAGCAGCCGTTCGTCATCGAGGTCGTACCAGTCGCCCGGTTGCGGGCCGTCGATGCGCACCGTCTTGCGCGCATGCCGTTGCTCGTCGCCGAGCACGATCTCGTAGCTCGCATCGAGCTCCGGCCGGAACGGCTGGTCGATCATCCATTGCGGGCCGCTGGTGATTTCGCGTTCGGGATGCAGGGCCGGCATTTCGATGCCGAGCTCCGCCAGGATGCCGTGCAGGGTAGCCATGATGTCCTTTCGCAGCAAGGGTAGGGATTGCCGCGCAAAAATTTCCGGCGCGGCAAGTCGCTGTGGATACGCATAGAATACCCGCTCAATACCCTCTCGTCTCCCCGCAAGGAATCGCCATGATCGAACGCAAGCCGCCGGACGCATTCGCAGTCAGCCTGATGCTGCTGTTGTGCATCGTATGGGGCTTGCAGCAGGTGGCGATCAAGCTGGCCGCGCCGCACATGATGCCGGTGCTGCAGCTCGGCCTGCGCTCGCTGGTCGCCGCGCTGCTGGTAGCCTTGCTGATGGTCTGCCGCGGAACGCGGCCGGCATCCGACGAAGCGCTCGGCATGCCGGGGACCCTTCTGCCGGGGTTGGGCGCAGGGCTGCTGTTCGCGCTCGAATTCCTGTGCGTCGCGCTCGGGCTCGAATACACCAGCGCGGCCCACATGTCGGTATTCCTGTACACCGCGCCGGTGTTTACGGTACTCGGCCTGCACTTGCTGGTGCCGGGCGAACGGCTGGCGCCGCTGCAATGGCTGGGCGTGCTGACGTCGTTCGCCGGCATCGCGCTCGCGTTTTCAAGCGGCTGGGGCGCATCCGCCAGCCTGTTGGCGATGCTCAAGGGCGATGCGCTGGGCGTGCTTGCGGGCCTGCTGTGGGGCGCCACCACGGTGCTGATCCGCGCCTCTGCGCTGTCGGAAGCGCCGCCGTCGACCACGCTGCTGTATCAGCTCGGCAGCTGCGGCGTGATCCTGCTGGCCATCGCGGTCGGCTCCGGCCAGGCGCGCGGCTTCTCGATGACCGGCGTGGTCTGGTCCAGCCTGATCTTCCAGTCGGTGGTGATCGGGTTCGCCAGCTACCTGGCCTGGTTCTGGATGCTGCGGCGCTACCTGGCCTCGCGCCTTGCCGTGTTTTCGTTTCTGACGCCGCTGTTCGGCGTCGGCTTCGGCATCGTGCTGCTGCACGACGTGATTGATCCGCGCTTCGGCTTCGGGGCGCTGCTGGTGCTCGCTGGCGTGTTGATGGTCAATCTGCGGCGACGCTGACTTTGCGCAAGCGCCGTATTTCGCTTCCGCAATCCGGGTAGCGTTGTATGATGTAAACGTAGGATGTCCGCGCCGGCCCGGATGGCGGCGCGCCGGCCAAGTCGCCTAATGGGAGGTTCGCATGTACCGCAACATTCTTGTCGCCTACAACGGCACGCCCGAGAGCCGTCTCGCCTTGCACGAGTGCATACGGCTCGCACCCGGCCCCAGCGCTGAAATTCATCTGCTCGCGGTGATCATGCCGATACCGTTCCTGCTGGCCGGCGAATTCGCGGCCGCGGTGCCGTCGGTGGAGGAAGAGCAGGCGGAACGCAAGGCGATGGAGCAGGTGCTGGAAGCTGGCCGCGCGCTGCTGGCCGACGCCGGCCTGAACGTCACCACGCACCTGGAACTGGGCGAGCCGGCCAACGTGATCGCCGACATGGTGAACAAGCTCGGCATCGAACTCGTGATCGTCGGCCATTCGCGCCAGAAACCGTTCGCGATGCGCTGGTGGCGCGGCTCCACCGATACCACGCTGGTGGAAAAGATCCGCTGCAGCGTGCTGGTGGCGGCGGACCCGGACCACGCCTGAGCGCAGATCGGCCCCGTGGATTCCCGGGGCCGAAAACGAGGCGCCCGCCGGCGCTTTGCTACTAGCCTAGCGCTTCCGCTTTGCGTCGTTATGCGGTTTGAACGGCGCAAAGCGCTGTGTCAAGCCGTGCAGAGGGGTACGGCGGAATACCTCGAATCGCTCCTCTTCGTTGAAGAAGGCGAGCGACGGCTTCACCAGGTCGCTGCGGCTGATCATCCCCACCAGGCGGCACGATTCTGCATCGGCCACCACCGGCAGCCGTTCAAGTTTATGCACTGCCAGCCGGTTCGCGATCGTGCGGCAGGTTTCGCCGGGAAGTGCCATGTTCGGCACGTTCGCACCGAACAGGTCTCCCATCTTCGCGACGCGCTGGGCATCGGCCGCCGCAAGCAGCTTCTCGCGGTCGATCATGCCCACCAGCGCACCCTCGCGTATCACCGGAAAGGCGCGATGCGCTTGCTGCGGGCCGAAGTACACGCTCAGCGCTTCGGCAACCGGCATATCGGCGTCGATGCTCTGGACCTCGCGCGTCATCACTTCTTCGACGACATGCCGTTCCAGCGGATCGATTCCGTATTCGCGGTAGATGTGATATCCGCGGCGCGCAATCTTTTCGGTCAGGATGGAGCGGCGCATCAACAATACCGTGAAGCCGTACGAGACAGCCGAGGCCATCAACAGCGGCAGCAACGCGTTGGCGTCGCGGGTCAATTCGAACGCAAAGACCGTGGCCATGATCGGTGCGCGCATCATGCCCCCCAGGGCCGCCGCCATGAAAACCAGCGGCCACAGCTGCGGATTCCCGCCGGGCAGCATGGGACCGAACACCGTTCCCATGGCCGCGCCCATCATCAACAGCGGAGCGAGCACGCCACCCGAAGTGCCCGACCCCAGCGCGATCACCCAGATGATCGCCTTTACCAGTATCAGGCCGATGACGAAGCCGACGGCCAGATGGTTATGCAGCAGGTCGCCGATCACGTCGTAACCCACACCCAGCGCACGCGGCTCGAAATAACCGCCGATGCCGACCGCCAGGCCGCCCAGCGCCGGCCACCACATCCAGTGGATCGGCAATTTGCCGAACAAGTCTTCGACCTTGTAGAGGGTCGACGACAAGCCCCAGGACAATGCGCCGGCCACTAGGCCCGCGGCCACGCACGAGAGCAGGCCGACCGGACCAAGTATCGGTGTTTCCAGCGGGAAGAGCGCGCCAGTGCCGATCAGCAGCGGCCGCGTGAAACCGGCGACCGCGCACGCGACCGCCACCGGCAGCAGGCTGCGCGGGCGCAGTTCGAACAGCAACAGCTCGACCGCGAGCAGCACGGCAGCCACCGGCGTACCGAAGACCGCGGTCATGCCCGCGACCGCGCCGGCGACCAGCAGGGTCTTGCGCTCGCCGCCGGTCAGGTGGAAATACTGGGCGATCAAGGAGCCGATTGCCCCGCCCGTCATGATGATCGGGCCCTCTGCGCCGAACGGGCCGCCGCTACCGATGGCGATGGCCGACGACAGCGGCTTGAGGACCGCGATCTTCGGCGACATCTTGCTCTTTCCGAACAGGATCGCCTCGATCGCTTCCGGAATGCCGTGGCCCCGGATCGCTTCGCTGCCGAAGCGGGCGATCAAGCCGATGATGAGGCCGCCGATTACCGGCATCGCGATCACCCAGAGGCCCAGAGTGTTTTCCGCCGGCGAATTGCCGGCAAGCGATACCGTCTGGAAGAAAAACAGATTGGTGAAGAAGTGGATCAGGCGCAGCAAGACATAGGCGGTGACCGTACCCAGTCCGCCCACGACCGCCGCGATGGCGGCGATGCCCAGCAAGCGCGCATTCGCTGCAAAATCCCCTCTTGAATCATGATCGTGCATGTTGATTCCTAAAAAATCAGATCAAAAAAATCTCGATTGAGCCTCCCGGCTAACCGGGCCCGGCCTGTTGTGGCAGCGCTGCAAGAGTGGGCCTTCCCTCTCTCGCATTTCCGCTGAAACTTGTTTGAAAATCGATACGGCGCACGTTGGAACCACCCGGAAGCCACTTCAGCAGGCGGCGTGCGGCACGCCATGCGGGCAAATGGCTGTCCTTCGCCCGCAAGGGAATCCCGATCTCGCGATGGATGCTGTCGTTGTGTTTGTGCTTTTTTCCGATGAGATCGAGCGCATCGCATCGTGACATAACAACAACGATGTCAGGATGCTTCGTCCTTTCCGAGCGGATGCGCGACGGGAGCCGTGCCGGAAAAGGCGAAAATATATCACGAAATGATAGAATATTTTTGCCCGGACGTGTGCAGCCATCCGCGCTACAGGCCGGCGGTGGGCGAGGGAAAAATGATCATGCCGGACAGAATTCCGGCGCCCGGCATGGGCCTCGTCCAACTAAGAAACTTGAGGAAACCGGACGGCGCCGGCGTGCCGCGTGCGGGCTTGCCGTTCACATCTGCTGGTCCGCCGCATCGTTGAAGGCGGTAATGCGCGCCACACGGAAAGTGCCCTGCAGCGATTGCAGCTCGGCTTCATGCAGCGCCGTCAGCCGTTCCAGGCAGCGCTCGCCTTTCGGCAGCAACCGGACTTCGACCTGGCGGCGATCGACCTCGCTCTTGCGGCGCGTCACCAGCTCGCCCTGTTCACAACGCGACAGTAGCGCCACCACGCCGTGGTGCTGCAGCTGCAGGCGTTCCGCCAGTTCACCCACCGTGGCCCAGTCGCGATCGGGGAAGCCACGCACGTGCAGCAGCAGCAGGTATTGCAGCGGCGTGATGCCCTCCGAGCGCGCGGCCGTTTCGCTGAAGTGCAGGAAGCGGCGCAACTGGTAGCGGAATTCCGACAACGCCTGGTATTGCTTCTTGCCGAGCGCTGCCGACTCAGTCTTGTCGGTCATTCGATGTCGTCCATTCCATGGGGGAGCGGTTCGCGGGAGCCGGAGTGGTGGCGCCGTGAAGCCGTGCCTGTCTCGTTCCTGACGGAAATGCACGGGCGCCTGCCCGGCCGCATGCTGATACGAAACCGGACAAAACGCAAACATATCATGGTGTGATATATTCCGCAGCTTTCCCAAAAATGGGGCTGCCAAAACCGGCATGGGCCGGGGAGGTGCGGCCCCTAGAAAACGAGAGCGCAGGGTGGGCTTCAATAATTACAAGAACTGGCTGCGCGGCTTCATCCCGTCGGCTATTCCCGCGGGACGCCGCGAACGGCTGCGTGCCTGCCTCGGCGCCGGCGTCGGCTTGCTGATTGCCCAATGGCTGAGCTACCTCACCCTGGGGGATGCCGGCCCCTGGTTCGTCGCCCCGATGGGCGCGTCCGCAGTACTGCTGTTCGCGGTGCCGTCGAGCCCGCTGGCCCAGCCCTGGTCCATCATCGGCGGCAATGTGAGTGCCGCGCTGATCGGCATTGCCTGCTATCGTCACATCGGCAATCCGGTGCTGGCGGTCGCGGTGGCCGAAGCGCTGGCGATCGGGGCGATGTTCGCGCTGCGCTGCCTGCATCCGCCGAGCGGTGCGGTGGCGCTCACCACGGTGCTCGGCGATCCCGCCATCCATGCGGCCGGCTATCGCTTCGCGCTATGGCCGGTGGGCCTCAATTCGGGCCTGCTGCTGCTGGCCGCGCTGCTCTACAACAATCTCGGCGGCCGCCGCTATCCGCACCCCGTGGCCCAGCCCGCCAACCCGCATCTCACAGCCGATCCGCTGCCGAGCGAACGCGTCGGCTTTTCGCGCGCCGACCTGGACCGGGCGCTGGCCGAGCATGAAGAGTTGCTGGACGTCAGCAAGGGCGACCTGGAAGAACTGTTCCTGCATGCGCAAGCGCACGCATACCAGCGCCATTTCGGACGCATCCGCTGCGTCCACCTGATGTCGCGGGACGTGATCACCGTGCGGGCCGGGCAATCGCCGGCCACCGCCTGGCGCCTGCTGAGCCAGCACCGGTTCAAGGCATTGCCGGTGGTGGACGAGGAGGGCCAGCTGTGCGGAATCGTCTCGCAGGGCGACTTCCTGGCATTCGCGAAGCCGGGAAACCCGGGGAACACCTGGCCGCTGCGGGTCGAGCAGATGATGACGCGCAACGTGCGCGCCGCCCGGCCCGAACAGGCAGTCAGCGAACTGGTGCCGCTGTTCTCCGACGGCGGCTTCCACCACCTGCCGGTGCTCGATGCGCAAAAGCAGGTGATCGGCATGGTTACCCAATCCGATCTTGTTGCCGCGCTGTATCGGGCACGCCTGGAAGAGGCGGCCTGATTTCCCTGCTTGCTCCTCAGCAAGTCTGATGTAAATACATGCACTGTTGCCCGGCACGAACCTGCCAGCCGCTCGCCGGTCAAATGCCACTGCATGCGCATCTGACCAAGGGAGGAAAAGTTGGGCATCATCGACAGCATCTTGCGCCGCCATGACTATGGGGGCGGCTATCGTACAGTGGATGGCGGTCATCCGGCGCCTTATCCGGACATGACCGACGAACAGTTGTACAACTACGAAATCGCATTCAACGTGCAGCGCCGCACGTTCGAACGGCGTCCGGCCGCTCCGGCAGCGGCGACTGCCGCGGCGGTGGAACCGGCGGCGCGCGCTGCCACCGAGAAAGTACTCGATTCCGCGCGCTTTTCCGCGCGCCGCGCCGCCCGCCGGGCGCCCCCGGATGCCACAAGCACACAGGCCCGCCCAGGAGCACAAACCCGCAGCAGCACCTCCGAACCCGAGCCGGAACACCAGCCGCAGCCGAAGGTGGAACCGGAGCCGGCCCCCACCGCCGGCAGCCTTGACTGGAGCAAGCCGGTGCGTCTTGTTACCACGCGTCAACCGGTGGAAATCCTCACCACCCGCGCCCGTCACCCGATATTCAAGGTGCACGGCTACATCGGCGACGCCACGGTGGCGACCGTGTTTACGCTGGACGGCCGGCTTTCGGAAAACGGCCCCTGTTTCCTGGAAAACGTGCCGGAACGGCGCCAGCTTTTCCTGAACGTGTATCCGGAACCGGCAGCCGGCCAGGCGTACCGGATCACGCAGCATGCCAGCCGCGAACTGGCCGATGCCGATGCGAGCGCCGACCGCCTGGCATGCGTGGCGGTCGAGCTGGAGGGCGCCCCGCCGCCAGTGCCCGCGCCGGCTACTTGCCCAGCGTCGAATCGCTGAACAGCTCCTTCACGCCATGCGGGGACGCGCGCCAGTACTGCGGCGGCGCGACCACCTGCGCGCCCAGTTCGGCGGCCGCGTGCCACGGCCAGCGCGGGTCGTACAGCATCCCGCGCGCCAGCGCCACCATGTCGGCCTGTCCCGATTCGACGATCTGTTCCGCTTGCCTCGCCTCGGTAATCAGGCCCACCGCGATGGTCGGCATGCCGCCGTCCTGCCGGATGCGGGCGGCGAACGGCACCTGGTAGCCGGGGCCGAGCGCGATCTTTTGCAGCGGCGACAATCCGCCGCTGGAAACATCGATGAATGCGCAGCCGCGTTGCGCCAGCGCCTGTGCAAACACGCACGTCTGCTCCAGGTCCCAGCCACCGTCCACCCAGTCGGTGGCCGACACCCGCACTCCCACCGGCTTGTCGGCCGGGAATGCGGCGCGCACCGCATCGAACACCTCGAGCGGAAAGCGCATCCGGTTTTCCAGCGAACCGCCGTATTCGTCGTCGCGCCGGTTCGACAGCGGCGACAGGAACTGGTGCAGCAGGTAACCGTGCGCTGCGTGGATTTCGATCGCGTCGATGCCGAGCCGCTGCGCCCGCAGCGCGGCGGCGGCGAACGCAGCGCGGATGCGCTGCAGGCCGGCGTGGTCGAGCGCAAGCGGCGTCGTGTCGTGTTCGGCAAACGGCAGCGCCGACGGCGCCACCGGCGTCCAGCCGCCGTCGCCGGGCGCGATCGACTTGCCGCCTTCCCACGGCGCGCGGGTCGAAGCCTTGCGCCCCGCATGGGCGAGCTGGACCGCGATCGGCATGGCCGAGTGGGCGCGCACTTCGCGCAGCACCTGGCCCAGCGCCAGTTCGTTGGCGTCCGACCAGAGGCCGAGGTCGTTCGGCGAAATCCGCCCTTCCGGCTCGACCGCGGTCGCCTCGATGAACAGCAGGCCGGCGCCCGACAGCGCCAGGTGACCAAGATGGATCAGGTGCCAGGAAGTAGCCGAGCCGTGGTCGGCCGAATACTGGCACATCGGCGCGATCGCGATGCGGTTGCGCAGCGTCAGCGCGCCCAGCGCGATCGGGGAAAAGAGTTTGCTCATCGATATGATCCCAGGAAGAGGTGATGCATGGCCGCATCCCGGCGGCCTGCGGCTCGGCATATACTGCGACTTCGCCAACCGCAAGTCCGATAGCGACCATGCCCGATCAGAACAAGTTCAATTTGACCACTATTGCTTCCTACCTGCTGGCGGCGCTGGCGTTGCTGACGACGCTGCAACTGGGTTTGCTGGCGGCGCTGTTTTCCGGGCTGCTGGTGTATTCGCTGGTGCATCTGCTGACGCCTGCGCTGGGCAACAAGATCAGCGGCAACCGGGCGCGCGCGATCGCGGTCGCGATCCTGGTCGGCCTGATCGTGCTGCTGCTGTCGCTGTTGATCTGGGGGCTGGTCAGCTTCTTCCAGAGCGACGCCGGCAACCTGCAGGTGCTGATGCGCAAGCTGGCCGACCTGGTCGAGACCGCGCGCGACCAGATGCCGCCCTGGCTCAAGGACCATATCCCGGCCAGCGCCGAGGCGATAGGCCAGATGCTGACCGCCTGGCTGCGCGAGCATTCCGCGCACGCGCAGACCATCGGCCAGCAGGCCGGACGCGTGATTGCCCATCTGCTGATCGGGATCGCGATCGGCGCGATGGCTGCGCTGTACGATACCACCACCATACGCGCCCACAAGCCGCTGGCCGCCGCGCTGCATGCGCGCGTGGTCAACCTGAACCAGGCGTTTCGGCGCATCGTGTTTGCACAGGTGAGGATTGCCGCGATCAATGCGGCGCTGACCGCGATCTACCTGATGGTCGTGCTGCCCCTGGCCGGCGTGCATCTGCCGCTGTCGAAAAGCATGGTCGCGTTCACCTTCTTCGCCGGCTTGCTGCCGGTGATCGGCAACCTGATTTCGAACAGCGTGGTGGTGATCGTCGGCCTCTCGCATTCGCTGGCGATCGCGCTGGCCTCGCTGCTGTACCTGGTGGTCATCCACAAGCTCGAATACTTCCTCAACGCCAACATCATCGGTTCGCACATCAATGCCCGCGCCTGGGAACTGCTGACCGCAATGCTGGTGCTGGAAGCGATGTTCGGCTTGCCCGGGGTGGTGGCGGCGCCGGTTTTTTATGCGTACCTGAAAAAGGAATTGACCGACCGCGGCCTGGTATAGAAGGAGCGGCATTGCTGCCGGGAACAAGCGGATATCCGTACTTGGCGTGTGGAATGCGGAAACTTACCGGATGCGGCAACCTCTGAGTGATAGGGAATGCGTTAATGCCTGCCCCCGTCACTCATTCAATGGAGCAATGCCATGCCGAATCCCAAGAAACCCGCGGAAGATACCCGTCGAAAGCCTGCAGAGGACGAGGTTACGTCATCTCCCGGCGACAATTCGCCGTCGGTAACGCCGAAAGACGTGTGTTCGGACGATGCGGCGTCCAAGGACATCACTGCACGCAACATCGCATCGCCCGACCCGGACGAGCGCGAGGAGGAAATGCTCGACGACGCGGTCGACATGTCTTTCCCCGCCAGCGATCCGATCGCGATTCCGACACCGTCGCGCGACCGCGACAAGAACAAGGGAGGACAGCACCGGCCCTGATGCCATTCGTCTCGTTCGCGATCCCGTTATCCTGTCGTTCCTGCGCGGCGCTGCAGTCAGCGTACTGATTGCAGCGCCACCCGCGCCGCCGCCAGATCCCAGGCGGCGTGCCCCACGGTCTTCAGTACCGGCGCCGCCGATGCAGGGCGCACGCCCTGCGCCATCACCTCCCCCAGTTCCCGCACCCGATTCCAGTCGAGCCCCGCCTGCAGCAGGTCGCCCGCTTCGTGGCACGCTCCTTCCAGATGGTCGACGACGATCTGCCGCTCGTGCAATAACCCGGCCGGCAATTCCGCCATCTCCGGCTTGAACGCTCCCACGCCGACCGCGAGCGTATGCGCCGGCAAGCCGATCGGAACGACCGGCTCGCGCGACGTGGTAAGCGCAATCACCAGTTCCGCGTGCTGGCACCGTTGATCCAGCGTGCTGATGTCGAAGGCCTTTGCCTGCACGCTCGAATGGCGGGTTCTCAATGCCGAGCAGAACGCCTCCGCATGCTTCGGATTACGGCTGGTGACCTGGAACCGGCTCACCCCGAAATACGCAACCAGCGCCTCCGCATGTGCCGTCGCCTGCACGCCGCAGCCGATCAGCACCGCGGATGACGGCGGCGATGTTGTCAGCGTCTGAATGCCGAGCAGCGTCATTGCCGCGGTTCGCCGTGCGGTAACGGTCGGGCCATCGAGCAGGGCCAGCCGCTTTCCGCTCTCGACGTCGAACACGACAACCTCGCCCTGAATTGCCGGCAATTGCCGTTGCGCGTTATCGCCGTGCACGGTGATCAGCTTGGTGACGCCGATGTCGCGGCCGATAGCGGGCATGGTGAGCAGGACCGCATTGCCGCCGAGCGGAATGACCTGGCGCTCGGGTGCGCGCACTTCGCCGTTGGACAGTTCGCGAACAGCATCGGCAAGTGCTGCTACAAGCCGGGCATACGGTAATGCGCGTGCGGTTTCGTTCGAATCGAAAATCTTCATGGGAGCGGGGGAGTGTTTTCCCGATTTTATGGTGAAGCGGAATATGGTGCTGGTTTGATGCAGTCGTTCTCATCAATGCGACTAGGCTTCGTAAAAAGACTTCGCAATGAACCTTTCCCCATTAACTGTACGGGAGTCGCCCGCGGCACACATATCCCCGACGCGATTCAATCACCGCTCACAACGATGCGATTACGCCCCGCCACCTTCGCCTGATACAAGGCTCTATCGGCTCGCTGAAGCAGTTCCGAGAACGACTCGCCGTTTCGCAGTTCCGCGACGCCCAGGCTCACCGTATAGGAAACCGCGCGCACCTCGTCCTTCGCAATATCGACGGACAAGCGCCGCTCCAGCGCCTTTCTGAGGCGCTCGGCGATCTGCTGTGCGGGAAGCAGGCCGGTTTCCGGCAGCAGCAGCGCAAATTCCTCTCCGCCGATGCGGGCAAAACAATCGATGTTTCGCGTTACCGTCCTGGCCTGCGCCACAACATCCGTGAGTACCCGGTCCCCGGTCGCGTGGCCGAACCTGTCGTTGATTTTCTTGAAGTTGTCGACGTCAAGCATGACCAATGAAAACACTTTTCCCGTGCGAGGGATTCGCAGGAGCTGGTGCTCGGCTGCCTCGAACAGGGCGCGTCGGCTCCAGGCGCCAGTGAGGAAATCATGATTGGCGTCCTCCACCGCTTTGCTCATCATTTTGTCGTGCGTCATCATGACCGCACCCATCGTGAAGACAGGAAGCACCAGCGTGCCGAGCGACAAAAAGAGGAGGTTCCAGGGAGATGCCTGGAACGAGGAGGTGAGCACATCGGTGCCGGTTGCATAGACGATACCGCGAATGACGTGGCCTACGCCAAACAGGATGGCCAGGGTCGCGGTAAAGAGATATGGGTAGGGCGACCGCAAACCTTTTCCGGAACGAAGAATCGTCACACCAATGCCGAGGCAAACGGCAGCATGAAAGATCGATACGTCGACGGTGCGCAGCGCGATGGAATCAACGCCGTAGTGGAAGATCGCGATGACGACAAGTACGGCAACGAGACCTTCGGCCAATGTTTTTCCATGGGTCGGGAGTGAAAAGAACCGTCGAAAACCGATAAACACCATGGAAATGGCTGCCGCCAGGAGTCCGTTGGCCAGTTCAATCGTCAGGAAGGGCGGCGCAACTCCCCGGGATGCATACAGGAGCAATGCCAAAAATGCCAGGGCATTCGCCAGGGACCATTCTTTAACGCCCGGAATGCCGCTGCGGATTAAAGAACACAGCACGAACAGCATGACGAGGCAGAACGCTGCCGTGATAAGCAATAGATTGAATGGGCTGAGCACGGATAGATGGGTTGAATGACCGGCGGTGCCGCTATGCGGGCTGCGGCGGCTGCAGCGGATAAGCCAGGAAAGCAAATTGTGCGCCAAATGCCCCGCTCGCTCGACAAGTTTAAGCGGATTTCAAATGTGATGCTTCCAGGAATCTTTTGCGTTCTTGCAGAGGCAGGGGCTTTGCAAACAAGGAGCTTGGACCTGCAACGCAACATGCGTCTCTCAGCAGCTGGAACGCCCCCGGGTTTCATTTGCTTCAGCCACTGCCGACAGTTTCGAGTCGTGCGCCATGTCCACAAATGCCTTCCGGCTATCAGTATTTGAAAAAACCAGCCGAGAACGATGCTTCCTGGAAAGCAGTAAAACTACTAGGTTTCTTGACAATAAACCAAGCCATTTCTATGTTTCAAACAGTTGCGCCTGAAAATCAGAGAACACCGGGACGCAGCCACAAAAAAAAACATCAATGGAGACAAAAATGGCATTTACCTTTGGCAATGCCGTCCGAACCGTATTGGCGGTCGGCGGCGCACTTCTTTCTTCCGCGGTTTTCGCAACCGTCGTCACTCTTCCGAAGTACAACGTCAGCGTTTCCACCGTTTCGGTGTCGGGCATTTCGTCCGGCGGCTACATGGCCGCGCAGATGCATTTCGCCTACTCCAAGACCATCAGGAAGGGCGCCGGCATCATTGCCGGCGGACCGGTCTATTGTTCGCAGGGGAACGTGTTCATTGCGACCGGTCCCTGCATGGCGGATACCGGTTCACGGGATCTGCCTTACCTGATCTCGGTCATCGATACCTGGTCGGGCAATGGCTATATCGATCCGACCTCCAACCTCGCGAACTCCAAGGTCTATCTCTTTTCCGGCACCATCGACTCCACCGTCAAGCAGCCGGTGATGAACGACCTGGATACGATGTACAAGCATTACATCAACAGCGCGAACATCTTCTACAAGAACAATATCGCCGCCGAGCATTCGCTTCCCACCGATTACTACGGCAACCCATGCAGCTTCAACGGCGATCCCTATATCAACAACTGCAACTTCGATGCGGCGGGCGAGATCCTGAAATGGATCTACGGACCGCTGAACCAGAAAAACGTCGGCACGCTCGGCGGCACCTTCGTCAATTTCAACCAGAAGGCGTTCTGGGGCAATTTCGACCCGACCAACCACGGCATGGCCAACGACGGCTGGGCTTATGTGCCGGCCAATTGCGCCGCCGGACAGGCATGCAAGCTGCACGTGGTATTCCACGGTTGCAAGCAGAATGTCGCAACGGTGGGATCGCAGTTCTACAAGAACACCGGCTATAACCGCTGGGCCGATACCAACAACATCATCATCCTGTATCCGCAGGCGAACACGACCAGTGCCAATCCCAACGGCTGCTGGGACTGGTGGGGCTACGATGACGTGAATTTCCCGGCAAAGAGCGGCGGCCAGATGGTGGCGGTCAAGACCATGATCGACCGCATCGTCAGCGGTGACCATTCCGCGCCCTACACTTGCTCGCACTGGTACGACAACAACGTCGACCACGTCTATTACGGCCGCGCCTATACCTCCGGCGGCAACGTGTATGCGACCAATTCGAACCAGTACCTGGGTTATTACTCGGTGTATGCCTATACCGATGTCCGGCGTACTTCGGCTGGCTATTATGCGTATGGAAGTTGTCCATAAGATCGAACGGCGGCGGCCGCGTGCAGCGGCCGTCCGTCATCCTTGCCGGCGACAAAATGCGTGAAGTTCTTTTCAGCCGGCGATCGCCGGCGCGGGAATCCCGCTTTGTGTCGTCCCTTGATATCGCACAACCCTACCTTTGATGCAGCGCGCCCTCCTCTGGCCAGCCGCATGAAATCTTTGATCTGCCTCACCTCTTAAAAACAATCTCGCATCAGGAGACAATCATGCCCAGAAACGCCGCGCGATGGCTGGCCATTGCAGCCCTGTCGCTCCCTCTGCTTTCCGCTTTTGCCAATGACGGCAATAACGCCAACAACAATGTCCTCAACGGCCAGGGCAACGACAAGACCCTGCGCCTCACGCAATACGGGTGGATCGAAGGCGCCTGGGACAAGGATTCCCAGACCTATGCCTGGAAGGGCGTGCCCTTCGCCCAGCCCCCGGTCGGCGAATTGCGCTGGCGCGCGCCGCAGGACCTGCAGCCATGGAACGGCACACGCATGGCTACCAAGTTCGGCCCCGCCTGCGCCCAATACGGCCGCATCTACGGACCGGGCGCGAACAACCGCTATGACGAAACCATCGGCACCACGCTGAACCAGTCCGTCGGCAGCGAAGACTGCCTGTACCTGAACATCTGGCGTCCCGCCAATGCCAAGCCGAATCTGCCGGTGATCGTGTTCTTCCACGGCGGCAGCAACGTCTCCGGCTACACCGCCGACCCGGTGTACGACGGCGCCAACCTCGCCAAGACCACCAACTCGGTCGTCGTCACTCCCAACTTCCGCCTCGGCATCCTCGGCTTCCTCAACCTCGCACAGCTGAAGAGCGGCGCCGACGCCGACACCGCCAGCGGCAACTTCGCGATCCTCGACAACATCAAGGCGCTGGAATTCCTGAAACAGAACATCGCCAACTTCGGCGGCGACCGCAACAACGTCACGATCATGGGCCAGTCCGCCGGCGCGATCAACGTCGATGCGCTGCTCACCTCGCCCAAGCTCGCCGACGCATCGACCAAGCTGTTCCACCGCGTGGTGTCGCTCTCCGGCGGCCTCTCGCTCGCCTCCAATCTGCCGCCGGGCACGATTCCGACCATGTCGCCGGCCTCCACCTACGCCGCGCAAGGCAACGCACTGCTGTGGAACCTGCTGGTCGCCGACGGCTCCGCCGCCGACATTCCCGCCGCGCAGGCGCTCGCTGCGAGCATGAGTGCCCCACAGGTCGCAGCCTACCTGCGCAGCAAGCAGCCGTCCGAACTCTTCGCCACGCTGCTCACCCGGCTCGCGGCGCAAGGCCTGGCCGGCTCCGGCCCGATCCCCGATGGGCATGTCGTCTCCGAAAACCCGGTCAACGCGATCACCCAGAATCACTACGTGAAGGTGCCGGTCCTGGCCGGCAACACGCACGACGAAGGCAAGCTGTTCCCGCCTTTCCTCTCGCTGGTCAGCGGCATCCCCGGCAGCGCCCGCATCGTCAGCGACGCGCAGCTGTTCGCCAACCACTTCAACTACCGCCCGAACGACCCGCCCCAAACCACCGTGGAAGAATGGATCGCGCCCGGCTATCTGCCGGTGAACCGGCCCGTCACCGGCTTCACCGCCCGCGCCGAACAGTTCAACCGCATCTTCTTCCTCGCCAGCCGCGACAACATCCTCAACGCGCTGAAAAACGCGCA
>CBIHOK010000024.1:0-28715 GCA_966211575.1 uncultured Noviherbaspirillum sp. | reverse complement strand
TGGCCGTCGCATCGCCCAGCAAGGCCGGCAGGTAATGCATCGCCACCCGCTGCCCCTGCCAGACTACCGAACCGTCGTTATAGGCGGCCGTCAGCGCGTGCGCCTTCAACTGCTGCACCTGCTCCACCAGCACCGACGGCACCGCATACGTCTTGCCGCCGCTCGACAGCAACACCACCTGCGTCACCGCCAGTGTGAGCGGCAGGTGAATGGTGAACTGGGTGCCGCTGCCGGCCTGCGAAGCGGTGGCGACCCGGCCGCCCAGCGCCGCCGCTTCGGAGCGCACCACATCCATGCCGATACCACGCCCGGCCAGCTCGGTGATTTCTTCCGCGGTGGAAAATCCGGGATGGAAAATCAGGTCGGCCACCTCCTCGTCCGGCAGATCGCGCTGGTCGGCAAGCAGACCGAGACTGACCGCCTTGCTGCGGATGCGGTCGATGTCCAGGCCCTGCCCGTCGTCCGAGAACCGGATCACCACCTCGTTGCCCTCCTGCCGCACCTCGACCAGGAGTTCGCCGACTTCGCTCTTGCCGGCGGCGCGGCGCCGCTCGCGCCCCTCGATGCCGTGCACGATCGCGTTGCGCAGCAAGTGCTCGAACGGTCCTGCCATCTTTTCCAGCACCCCGCGGTCAATTTCCACTGCGCCGCCGCGGATATCCAGATTCACCCGTTTGTCGACTTCCTTGGCCGCCTGTCGCGTAACCCGGAACAGGCGTTCCGAGATGCTCCCGAACTGGACCATCCGTACTCGCATCAGGTCTTGCTGCAGGTCGCGCGTCAGGCGCGCCTGGGAAGTCAGGTCGACCGCTGCTTCGTCCAGCGTACGGCTCAGGTTGTGATGCACCGACCCCACATCATTGACGGTCTCGGCCATCATCCGGGTCAGTTCCTGCAAACGCGTAAAGCGGTCGAACTCCAGCGGGTCGAATTCGCGGTCGGCAGAGTTCGCCATACGCGACGTGATTTGCGACTCCGCCTGCATTTCAATTTCACGCAGTTGCTCACGCAAGCGCACCACGTTCTCGGTCAACTCCGTCAGCGACTGGCGCAGCGTTCCCACCTCGGTCTCCAGCTTCGAGCGGGAAATCGACACTTCACCGGCCTGGTTGACCAAGCGGTCCAGGATGTCCGCGCGCACCCGCACCAAAGGCGCAGGTGCGGCCGGCGCCGCCATCTGCCGCTGCGCAGGAACGATCAACGGGGCCACACGGGACACCGGCATCAACGGCGCCAGCACTACCGGCGGCGTATCGTCGCCGGCGGCCGCAGCATCGCCGCCGCCATGATCGTCGCCATCCTCATCGCGCGTGACCTCCGGCTCCTGCCGCCCCGCCTCCGGGTCTTGCAGCCGATCGAACATGTGCAGCGCCTGATCGTAGCGGATCAGCAGGTCGTCGAGCGCGAGCGCTGCCGGCGTGCCGAGCCGCATCAGGTTTTCAATCCGGGTTTCAAGGTCATGCAAGTGCTGGCCGAGGCGCATTGCGCCCGCCATGCGCGCACTCCCTTTGAGGGTATGCAGCAGGCGCAACACCGACTGCGGCATCGCAAGATCGGCCGGCTTGTCCTGCCAGGAACGCAAGGCGCCGCCGAGTTGCGGCAGCATGTCGCGCCCCTCTTCCAGGAATACGGGCAGCAGGTCCGCATCAAGCTCGTCGGACAATGTGGTTCCAGGCACCGCCCCGGTGTCGTCTTCGCTATCGCCTCCGCTATCGTCTTCGGCATCGTAGGAAGATTCGGCGTTCGCCGGTTCGGCCGCCGCCAGCGCGTCGTGTGCGACCGGAGCGAAGTCGACTGCGGCCTCCGCTGCGATCGTGTCCGGGGATTCGATGATCAGATCATGAGTTGCGGCCTCGTCTTCCAGCGGAGGAAAGTCTTCGACCGACCACAATCCCCTGTCGCCGAGCTGGCGAGCGCGTTGTTCGATATCCTGCCTGACGCTTGTCAGCAAGCGCGTGTATTCCGGCCGGTACGGCGGCATTTCGCCCAGCGCAAACTTCTGCAGCATCAGCTTCAGGCGCTCGACACTCTGTTCCAGCGTGTCGAAATCATGCTGGGTCAGGCGAACCGGAGAACGCGCCAGCGCCTGCAGCACCAGCTCGAGCGCATGGGCGACGTCCTGCAGGCCGGTAAAGCCGACCGTGGCGGAACTGCCCGCCAGCGAATGCGCTGCATGCACTGCATGGACGTTGACCTGGCGCTCCGGTTCGTGACGCCACTCGGCGAGGTCCTGGGCCAGCAACCGTACCAGCTCGTCTGTCTCGGCAAGATAGATGTTATGCAGCGGCACACTGATTTCCAGGTCGCCGATACGCTTGACGTTATCGTCATGCGCGATTTCTTCCGCGCTGCCCCGCACCGGCGGCACGGGAAAGCCGATGATCTCCGCATCCCGGGTGGGGCTTGCCTCTTTGAGGGGGGCTCCATCGGGCGTCTGCGCATTCCCTGCCGGCTCCGAGGGCAGCAGCGCCCCGTCGCCGAACATCGCCAATTCCGCATCCGACAACTCGACTTCTTCTGCCTGTGCCGGCAATGCAGCATCGTCCATGTCAGGCTCGGAAACCTCGGCTTCCGCAGCGGCCGTGGCGATAGCAGCTTCGCCCGCCGGGGGTACCTCGCTCGCCGGCAAGACCATCGGCTGATCGTCGTAAGAAAAACGCTGTCCGGCCTTGACGCGTGCCGCCGCCGCGACCATGGCGTCGGGAGTACGGGCAGACATGCCGGTCAGTTGCAGATCCTGGACCCATGCACCCAGCACTTCGGCCGCCTTTTCCAGCAGTGCATACAGTTCGGCATCGCCTCCGCGCGATTCCGACAACCGCAGGTTCAGCACCTGTTCGATACTCCATGCCGCTTCGCCAAACGCGACCAGGCCGACCATGCGACCGCTTCCCTTGAGGGTGTGAAATGCACGGCGCAAGGTGGTCAAGTGTTCCTGGCTATGCGGAGCGCTGCGCGACTCGGGCAGCGTCTGGCGTACCGCCCCCAGCACTTCCACTGCTTCCGACAGGAAGATTTCCAGCAATTCGGCGTCGATCGCCTCGTCGCTGGCAGGAGCCACCACCGGAGGCAGCGGATCGGCGGAAGCATGCTCGGGCACCGTCGCTGTGATGATTTCGGCCAGAGCCTGCGTCGACGCGGAAAAATCCGGTCGCTCCAGGATGTCGATACCGGCCTGCGCGCGGTCATTGACTTCAGGATTGTCTATCAAGGTCGCATCGAGCCGGATCTGCTCAAGCGATTCCTTCAACTGCCCTTGCAGTGCGGGATTGTCCGGCTGGGCCGTCAGCGATAGCGCAAGGTCGGCCGACTTGCGCTGGTGATAGGCCAGTTCGTCTTCGACGGTGGGCTCCGGCGCCTCTTCCACGTCGACTGCGGCGGCGACGTCGGATTGCGGCAGCGGTGGCACATTGACTTCGATTTCGGTCGGGCTGCCTGCGGCCGCCGCATGGCGCTCCACTATGTGCGCCTCGAATACGCCGCGCGCCTCGTCGAATGAAAACCGCCTTTTCGCATCCTCCGCGTCCAGCTGGAGCGCTTCCAGGAAAAAGCTTAGTGCGCCCACATTGCGCGCCACCTGCTGGAAGGATTCCTGGGCCGGCGCTTCCTCCTCGGAATTGACGAAGCGCTGGACTGCGGCACGGGTATGCCGGATCGTCTGCACCGCGTCGCCCTGGTCGAGGACCGCCAACGCACCCTCGATTTGGTGCAGCATCGAATCGAGCTGGTTCAGGGGATCACGCTGCGCCGCATCCCGGAAATACTCATCAAGCAGCTTTTCGACCTGGCGCAGACTCGCCTGCATCTCGCCGGCGAGCGCCGACATGGTCTGGCGCTGCTGCGCTTCGCGCGTCATGTCGTCCAGCCATTGCGCCGATTCGCTTGGGATATCTCCCGATACGACCGTCAGCAGGCGGGCCGTCATCGCATCCGCACGTTCCCCGAAATTTTCCGGCAGTTGACTGATGTGGTTCAGCGCGTTTTCGACAAACAGCAAACTGGTCGCCATCTCCAGGCCCAGCATGTCGCCCGGCTTGGCACGTGCTGCGTGGCGCGCAATCCCTTTCAGTTCCCTCAGCAGCTTGCCGAGAGGCGGAGAATTCAGCTTGCCGCCGACGTCCGCGAGCACATGCATCTCATGCTCGAAAGACTCGGCCACTGCTGCGTCACCCGCGGCGACGCGATTCCACATGCTCTTGGCCTGTGCAAGACGCTCGCGCGCCGCCGCCACCGCATCGGTGTCGACCTGGCCGTAGCGCTTCCGATCGTAGTCGACAGGAACCAGGCCGTCCAACTGGTAAGCCGCACGAATCTGCTGCGCCCGGGGCGACGGATCCGCCGCTTTGGCGATGAAGAACAGCGCATCGCGCAACAATCGCTCGGCAATGCTGGACGATCCCTGGCACAGGCGTCGCAACTGCAGGTTGATGCGCGCAAACAGTTGCTTGACGTAGATTTCGTTTTCGATCTGACCGCCGGCCACTGCTTCCGCCAGGCCGTGCATCACCCACCAGAAGCTGCGCGCGTGGGAGCCGGTCTGGCGGCTCTCCACATCGGCGATGATCTCGAGCATGCTTGCGGCATTCGCCAGTTCCGAGCTGGAATCGCTGCTGCGCAGGAAAGGCAGCAGCGCCTTCTCGAAGCGCTGGCGCAGCGCCTGGTAATCGGCGGCCGTCGAAGGCTTCCGCGGCTCCGGCGGCGGCAGTTTCGGGCGAATCGCCAGATTCGGGAAAAACAGATCGGCAGGATGGATTCTTTCCGCGCCGCGCGCTTCCAGCAGCGCGCGGTAATAGGGGAACAGGCGCACCGGCTGATGGGGGGCACCCGCCAACAGCTCCTCCAGGTATTCGACCAGCGCCTGGTATGCGGTCTCGATCGCATGCACGAGATTGCCGCCCAGCACAAGCTGGCCGCCGTCGATCCGGTCCAGCAATTCTTCGACGGTTTCGGTAATGATCGCGACACCGTCGACGTCGACGATCTGCAACGCGCCGTGCGCCTGGTGCAGGTAAGATTTTGCGTGGCGCATCGAAGTCGCCTGCGCATCCGCATCCTGCGCAACCGCCTCGCGAAGCGCGGCCTTGGAGCGGTTGAGGGCTTCGCGGATTTCAGCCATCACCCAGGACAACGGCCCGGTATCGAATTTGTCCCGGGCTTCTTGCGACGGGGCGGAATTAGGGCTGGTCATGACTGCCTCACGGGGTCAAAGGGTAGCGGCGCCAGCCAGCGGGCGCCCTACCTATCATCTCAAAGGGTCGTGATGCCAATGCAGGCCGACGACGGAATCCGCTTATGCGGTCACACGGAAGCGGGACACCGAATTCTTGAGTTCTTCCGCCAGCATCGACAGTTCGCGGATCGACTGCGCGGTTTGCTGGGTGCCCTCCTGGGTCTGCTCGGTAACCGTCAGGATGCTCTGGATATTCAACGCCACGCCATTGGCTGAGGTCGCCTGCTGCTCGGTCGCCGAAGAAATGTCCTGAATCAGTTCTGCCAGTCGATTCGACACGCGCCGGATCTCGGACAGCGCGGTACCCGCTGCATCGGAAAGCCTGGCTCCCTCGACCACGCCCTGCGTCGACTTTTCCATTGCGGCGACCGCGTCGTGGGTATCGGTCTGAATCGTGCGCACCAGCGCACCGATCTGCTTGGTGGCCTCGCCGGAGCGCTCCGCGAGGCGCTGCACCTCTTCGGCAACCACCGAGAAGCCGCGTCCCGCCTCGCCCGCAGACGCCGCCTGGATCGCCGCATTCAGCGCCAGCACGTTGGTCTGCTCGGTAATATCGGAAATCAGTTCGGTGATTTCGCCGATCTCCTGGGACGATTCGCCCAGGCGTTTGATTCGCTTCGAGGTTTCCTGTATCTGCTCGCGAATTTCATTCATGCCCTTGATCGCATCTTCCACCGCCTGGGCGCCCTGTTCCGCCGCCGTCACCGACTGCCGCGCCACCTCGGCGGACTCGTTGGCCGACTTCGAAACGTCGGTAATCTGCACCGCCATCTCCAGCACTGCCTGGCCGGTTTCCTGAATTTCGCGCGACTGTTTCTGGGAAGCGAGCAGCAGTTCGTTGGAAATGTCCTGCGCCTGATTCGAAGCGGCCGTCACCTGCTCGGCGGTCTTCGTCACGCGGCCGACCAGGCCTCGCAGTTCCTCCACCGTGTAGTTCACCGAGTCAGCGATCGCGCCGGTGATGTCTTCCGACACGGTCGCCTGCACCGTCAAGTCGCCATCCGCAACCTCTTGCAGTTCGTTCATCAGTCGCAAGATCGCTGCCTGGTTCTGGTCGTTGGCGGCCTTCGCCTCTTCCTCTTGCCGGAGCGCCTGCAGACGCTGCTCTTCCGCTTCCTGACGGCGCTGGTCGGCTTCCTTGGTCCGGTTGCGGCCATCCTGCAGCAACACCAGCGCAATCCCCACCGCGCCAAGAACAGCGAGCAGAGCCGATCCCATCATCGCCCAGAACGTCCAGTGCAGCGAGTCTTCATCGGCCCGATAGGTCTTCTGCAAAGCAGACAGGCGGTTCTTCAGATTTTCGTTTTCGGCGAAGATCAACTGCTCCGCCTGCTTGGCCGCGATGAAATTTTGCAGGTTGCCGAGGATGCTGGCCACCGACTTCTGGTATTCCGAGAACGCGCCCTGCAGCTCGGTCAGCTTGGCGCGCGTGTCCGGATCCTTGGTGGCGGAAAGCCGGAGCACGTCGCTGCCGTTCAGGAAGCCTTCGGTAATGTCGCGGAAGGTATTGGTGTCCTTGCCGAGCAGGAATGCCGTTTCCGGATTCACCCCCTCGGACGTCAGGAATTCGTTCGCGCTACGTCCCAAGCGCTGGGTCAGCATCACCATTTGGCCGGCAGCCGATATCTCCCGCGGCGATGCTCCTCCCTGGGCTTTCAAGGTGGCGATCTGTTCGGTCAGTTCGAGCAGCGTCGGCGACAGCGTATTGAGCTTTTGCAGCGTCGCACCGAAACCGGTCAGCTCCTGCTTGAGCTTCAGGATCGTGCCTGCGGCCTTGTCGGAATTGGCCCACACCTTCTGCGAATCGTTGACCAGGTTCGCCATCACAGGACCGGGCGGCGCAATCTGGTGGCCCTGGTAGACCCCGCCCTTGGCCAGCACGGCGAGATCGTGGGTCAGTTCGTTTCGGCTTTCATCGAGCTGCTTGAAGGCTGCCGGATTACCCTGAATCGCGTTCGGCGCGGCCTTGCCGATACGTTGCGAGTGCATCAGCGCGTCGCCAGCGATCTGTGTTTCGGTGGAAGCGAGAGTCGACTGCGTCGAATTCAGCCACACGAATCCACCGCCCGACGCCAATGCCACCGCCAGCAGGAGGAACAGCACCCGCACCTGGCTCTGCAACGGGAGATGCCCGATAAAGGGCAGGCGGATGTCGCCGGTCTTTTGCAAGGCATCGCCGATGAAGGTTGCATTCGGATTGTGCGCCGGCGCGGCCTTGCGGGAAGCGGACGCACCCGGGCCTGCCGCTTGCGGCGGCATGCCCGGTTCCTGGACTGCGGCAGCGGGATCGCCGCCGATCAACGCCACATCCTCAGCTAGGCCATTGTTTTTGCCCTTGGAAAAGAACGGTAGTGTGAGCGCCATTACTGAGTCTCCTGATTATCCTGATACGATGATGCGATGGGGCACGCGGTCCTGCAGAACCGTGCGGGTCATAGACCGACCTGCATGAAGCGAGGATCTTGCACGATGAGAGAAAGGTTGAGTTCGGTCCAGACGCGGGTGTCGCGGTCGAGATAGCGCTGTGCGGACCATGCGTTGGCGTTGGCAGCCTCGCCGGTGTCCGCATACAACTCCATCTCGGCAATGTTTCGCAACCCCATCACGCGCGACACCAGCAAGGCGCCATTGAACGACAGCGACGGAGCAAAGGCGACAATCCGGCTTTCCTTGTCGATGGGAGTGGGCCCGAGCCCGCAGAAATGGCCGAAATCGACAACGCTGACCAGGTTGCCTCGGATATTCGTAAGACCGAGAAACCAATCCTGTGTCAGCGGGACACTCGTAATGGAGCCGACCGACACGATTTCCCCCGCCTCCTGCAGGTTCAGCAGCCAGCGGCTGTGTCCAGCCATCACTCCCAACTGGTTCGTCTGGCCGGCTGCACCGCTGGCTGCCGCATGCATGCGCTCGACCAGTTGCGACTGGAACTCGCGCAGGCGAGTGCGGCGGGCTCCGATATCGGGTTGGACAACAGTGGCAGCCAGGGCGGAATCCATGTCAGGGGGCGTCATGGGCAGTTTCTACGCCAGCGCGGCAATCTTGGACAACAGTTCTTGCGGGTCCACCGGCTTGACGATGTAGTCGCGTGCGCCCTGGCGCAATCCCCAGATCCGGTCGGTCTCCTGGCCCTTGCTGGTACAGATGATGATGGGCACGTCCTGCGTTTCCGGATCACGGGCGATCGCCCGGGTAATCTGGAAGCCGTTCTGGCCCGGCATCACTACATCCATCAATATCAGTTGCGGCTTGTCGGCCTTGACCTTCAGCAAGGCTTCCTCCCCGTTCTCGGCGGTGGATACCGAAAATCCGTTCTTTACGAGAATATCCGTGAGGAAATAACGCTCGGTCGGCGAGTCATCCACCACAAGAATTTTTTGTATGGCCATCTTGAACCCTTACTTCAGAAAATTTTACGAGGCGAGCAGGTGAGCGGTATGCTCACGCACGGTCTTGAGCAGGCTGTCCTTGGTAAACGGCTTGGTGAGGTAGGCGTCGGAACCGACCATCGCGCCGCGCGCACGGTCGAACAATCCATCCTTGGAAGACAGCATGATCACCGGCGTTGCGTGGAACTTCGCGCTTTTCTTGATCAGTGCGCAAGTCTGATAACCGTCGAGGCGGGGCATCAGGATGTCGCAAAAAATCAGCGCTGGCTTGTGATCGTTCATCTTGGAGAGCGCATCGAAACCGTCGTCCGCGAGCACGACTTGATACCCGGCCTGCCCCAAGAAAATCTCCGCGGAACGACGAATGGTGCTGCTGTCATCGATCACCATGATCTTGAGACTGCCGTTAACCAGTTCTGTTGTCATGACGTAATCTCATTAAACTCCCGCCCAATATACGATCCTACCGTAACAAAAAGCAAGATGCATTCAAACAAGAGCAAGCCCGCTTCGCCCGATATCGTGGCATTTATGCGATAATTAGCATAATTATAACATTGTTGCCCGGAATCAGACGGGGTTCGATTGACAAGCCGTCCAGTGGTAGTTTTGCCGCGTCGCCGTCACCACTCCTTGTTTATATCTATATCGTCACCATTTCGAAATCTTCCTTGCGCGCTCCGCACTCCGGACAGGTCCAGTTGATCGGCACATCTTCCCACCGCGTTCCCGGCGCGATCCCTTCTTCCGGCAAGCCTGCCGCCTCGTCATAGACCCAGCCGCAGATCAGGCACATCCAGGTCTTGAATTCCAGCTTCGATGTTTCGGTATCACTCACAGTTGACTGCCCTTCGATCAAGTAAAATGCAAAGTCGCTTATCTTAATCTACCGGCCGTGCAAAACCAAACTCCCCCTCTCATCCTGACCTTCGGCGCGGCGGATCCGATCGGCGCAGTCGGCGTCCAAGCCGACCTCGCTTCGTTCGCTGCGATGGGCTGCCACGGATTGTCGGTGCTGACATCGATCCTGATCGGCGATACGGCGCGTATCGAGGACACACAACCGGTGGAGGCCGACTGGGTGGCCGACCAGGCGCGCGTAGTGCTGGAAGACATGGCGGTTGCCGCCTTCAAGGTAGGCGCGGTGGGCAGCGTCGAAAACGTGACGGCGATTGCCGAGATCGTGTCCGACTACCCGGACATTCCCCTCATTCTCGATCCTTTCCTGTCGGCCCTGCCGGAGCCGGGACAGGATGGAGACGACCTGCTGGTGGCGTTGCGTGAACTGCTGGTGCCGCAGTCGACGCTGTTCCTGCTGTCCGCGGTCGAACTCGGGCGCTTTGCGGAAACCTGGCGCGAACCGACCCGCGACGATGTCATATCGCTGGATGCGATGCGAATGATCGACATGGGTTGCGAATACCTGCTGGTCACCGGAGCGGCCGGCGACGCACACGAAGTGGAGAACCTGCTGTTCGACGACACCGGCATCCGGCGCCGCGATTCCTGGACCCGCCTGCCCGGCTCGTTCAGCGGCGCCGGCAGCACCTTGTCGGCCACCATCGCCGCGATGCTGGCTACCGGCGTCGATGTGCCGGAAGCGGTATTCGAAGCACAGGAATTCACGCATGCGGCATTGACCGGCGCCCATCGCCTCGGGATGGGAAAACTCACCCCCGACCGCTATTTCTGGGCGCGCGAAAACGACACGCCACCCGACCAATAAACACTCTGCTAGACCTTCGATGACTTCCAATAACGAATCCCTGTTTGCCCGGGCGCAGTCGAGCACCCCGGGCGGCGTCAATTCCCCGGTGCGCGCATTCCGCTCGGTGGGAGGCACGCCACGCTTCATCACTCGCGCAAGCGGCCCCTATTTCTGGGACGCCGAGGACAGGCGCTACATCGATTACATCGGCTCCTGGGGACCGGCCATCGTCGGCCACGCCCATCCGGACGTCATCCGCGCGGTGCAGGAGGCCGCGGCACGCGGCTTGAGCTTCGGCGCACCGACCGAAGCCGAGATCGAAATGGCGGAAGAAATCTGCCGCCTGGTTCCTTCGGTCGAGCAGGTGCGGCTGGTATCGAGCGGCACCGAAGCCGCGATGAGCGCATTGCGCCTGGCGCGCGGCGCAACCGGACGCGACCGCATCGTCAAGTTCGAAGGCTGCTATCACGGCCATGCCGACGCGCTGCTGGTGAAAGCCGGCAGCGGCCTGCTCACCTTCGGCAATCCCACCTCGGCCGGCGTGCCGGAAGACTTCGCGCGGCACACGCTGGTGCTGGACTACAACGATGTGCAGCAACTGGAGACGCTGTTCCGCGACATGGGCGACCAGATCGCCTGCGTGATCGTCGAACCGATCGCCGGCAACATGAACCTGGTCCGGGCCAGCCGCGCATTTCTGCAGGCGATGCGCGAACTTTGCACCCGGCATGGCGCGCTGCTGATATTCGACGAAGTGATGTCGGGATTCCGCGTTGCACTCGGCGGCGCGCAGTCGCTGTACGGAATCCGGCCCGACCTGACGGTGCTCGGAAAGGTAATCGGCGGCGGCCTGCCGGTCGCTGCATTCGGCGGCAGCCGCGCGGTGATGAACCACCTGGCGCCGCTCGGCCCGGTCTACCAGGCAGGCACGCTTTCCGGCAATCCGGTGGCGGTGGCTGCCGGCCTGTCCACCCTCAAGCTGATCCAGCAAGCCGGTTTCTACCAGACGTTGTCGGCGCAGACCGCGAAACTGGCGGCGGGGCTGACGGCAGCCGCCGAGGAAGCCGGTGTGCCGTTCTGCGCCGATGCGATCGGCGGCATGTTCGGGCTTTATTTCGCTCCCGACATCCCGGACAGCTATGCAAGCGTGATGGCGAGCGACAAGACGCGCTTCAATGCATTCTTCCACGCGATGCTGAACGAAGGCGTCTACCTGGCACCGTCCGCGTTCGAGGCCGGATTCGTGTCGTCGCAACACGACGATGCGGTGATCGAGGCCACCTTGGCCGCCGCCCGCAAAGCGTTCGCCGCCATCGCTTGACGGCCGCTTCGCCGCTGCGCCCTCAGTTCAGCCAGCCGCGCCGGCGGAAGTACCAGAACGGGGCGACCGCGCTGCCGACCATCAGCGCCAGTGCAAACGGATAGCCGAAGTTCCATCCCAGTTCCGGCAGGATGCGGAAATTCATGCCGTAGATGCTGGCGATCAGCGTCGGCGGCAGGAACACCACGCTGGCGACCGAAAAGATCTTGATGATCTTGTTCTGGTTGATGTTGATGAAACCGACCGTCGCGTCCATCAGGAAGTTGATCTTGTCGAACAGGAAGGCGGTATGGCCGTCCAGCGATTCGATATCGCGCAGGATCTGCCGCGCTTCCTCGAACTGCTCGGAATTGAGCAGGCGGCCGCGCATCAGGAAGCTCACCGCGCGCCGGGTATCCATCATGTTGCGCCGGATGCGGCCGTTCAAGTCTTCTTCCTGTGCGATCGCGTTGAGCACCGCTGCCGCGTCCTGGTCGGTCAGCGCCTTCTGCAGCACGCGCCGGCTGACGTCTTCCAGGCTCTGGTAGATGCCCTCGAGCGCATCGGCCGAATATTCGGCGTCGGTCGCATACAGGTCGAGCAGTACGTCCTTGTAGTCTTCGATCGAACCCGGGCGCGAGCGCGCGCGCATCCGAACCAGCCGGATCACCGGCAAATCGTCGGTATGCACCGAGAACAGCATGTTCCGGGTAAGGATGAATGCAACCGTAATCACGCGCGACGGTCCGTCGTCCTCTTCCAGCAGGAAATCGGTGCGCAAGTGGAGGTCGCCGTTTTCCGCTTCGTAGTAGCGGGCCGACGCCTCGATATCCTTGACCTCGTCTTCGCCCGGCAGCGTGACCCCGTAGATGCCTTTCACCCAGTCGCGCTCTTCGTCATTCGGGTCGGTCAGGTCCACCCAGACGGGCACCACCTTTTCCAGATCGTTCCGGCTATCGATGTTGACCTGGCTTAGCCGCCCGTTCTGCAAGACAAATACATTGATCATGTGCTCTCCCGCCGGCCTGCGCTGCAGGCACACCGGCTTCCCGCGGCCGTCCGCGGATAAATTGATTGTTACGGGAGCGCGGCCAGCATATGGCCAGGACGCGCCGCCCACCAGCTTGTGTGGCGAGAGGCGCTTGTCGGATGCAGTTGCAGCGAAGCGCTATCTCGCCGGTTGGCCGTCCTGCGACGGCTGATCAGGTGTGCCAGGACTACCCAAGTCGGGTCTCCAGAAACAAAAACAGCGCAAGTGTACTTACAAGAATGGCAGCCGGCAAGCAGGCGCGGACCGACGCGGTGCTGCCGGCTTGCGTCCGGCGCGCGCTCGCTGCATCACGGCAATTCCGCCGCGCCCATACGCCGCAGGATGACGCCGCTGCGACGGGCAAGGTAGGCCGAACCGCGATTCCGGTCGAAATAACGCGGCCTCGGCAACATCACGGCCAGCCGAGCCGCCTGCTCCGGGCTGAGCTGGGCGGCGGACACGCCATAGTAATGCCGGGCGGCAGCTTCGGCACCGTAGATGCCGGTTCCCCATTCGACGACGTTCAGGTAGATCTCGAAGATCCGCTCCTTGTCCATCAGGAATTCCAGCATATAGGTAATCACGACTTCCTGCGCCTTGCGCAAATAGCTGCGCTCGCCGGACAGGAACAGGTTTTTCGCGAGCTGCTGGGTAATGGTGGACCCGCCTGCCACCACGTGTCCCCTTCTTTCGTTCTTCTCGTACGCCTTTTCCAGCGCTTCCCAGTCGATCCCGTCATGCTCGGAAAAATTCGCGTCTTCGGATGCGATGATCGCCCGCTTCAGATTCCTGGAGATACGCTGGTACGGCACCCACTTCTGCTGCAGTTGGAACCTGGGATTCTTTTCACGCAGGACCGCAAGCTGGCGCCGCATGAAACTCGTCGAGCTCGGATTGTGATCCACCCACCACCAGATCTGAACGAAAAAATAGGCCTGCAGCAACAGTAACGCGATAAGCGGCACGAAAATCAGCCACAACAGCACCCGACGTATCCGCTTCATCGGTTCAGGCCCGCAGTGCGTAAAGCAGCGGGGCGGTGTCCGGGCGTACGCCGCGCCAGACGAAAAACGATTCGGCCGCCTGCTCGATCAGCATGCCGAGGCCATCACGCACCCGGGCGCCATGTTGGGCGGCGAGCGCCATGAACACGGTAGGTTGCGCGCCGTACATCATGTCGTATGCAAGCGTGGCGGGGCCGAACACGCGCGGAGATATCGGCGGGAGTTCGGCCGACAGGCTGGCGGACGTCGCATTGATGACGATATCGAATGCCCGTTGCGGCGCTTCCAGCGCAATCGCGCCGATCTTGCCATACGCGCAAAACCGCGCTGCCAGTTCTTCGGCTTTCGCCTGCGTCCGGTTGGTGATCAGCAGCTCGGCCGGCGCCTGCTGGAGCAGCGGCAGGATCACGCCGCGCGCCGCCCCGCCGGCACCCACCAGCAGCACCGACTTGCCGCGAATCGGCATGCCGGCATTGCACGCGATGTCGGCCACCAGGCCGACTCCGTCGGTGTTGTCGCCCGCTATATGACCGTCCGAAAAGGTGAGGGTGTTGACGGCGCCGGCGGCGCGCGCCCGTTCGCTGAGCGAGTCGGCCAGCGCGAACGCTTCCAGCTTGAACGGCACCGTCACGTTGGCGCCCTTGCCGCCGTCCGCCATGAATGCGCGCACTGCGTTCGCGAATCCGTCCACGGGCGCCAGCAGGCGTTCATATTCCAGCACCTGCCCGGTCTGCCTGGCGAAGCGGGCGTGAATGTCCGGCGATTTGCTATGCTCGACCGGATTGCCGATCACTGCGTAGCGGTCGCGTCCTGTCGTCATCGTTATCCTCCCTGCAAATCGGCCTGCAATGCGCCCTCGCGGGTAAAGTCGAAGCGCGTGGTCATCACCCACACGTCGTCCTTGTCCGTCGACCGCATGTTCTTGGCGAATGCGCCGAACGGCGCCGCGCGCCGCACGATCCGGCGTGCAGCCTGATCGAGTGCCGGATTGCCGGACGAGCGCTCGATCTTGATGCCACCGTCGGCATCCGCCTTGTAGATCGTACCGTCCTGAAAAATGGAGATCGAAATGGTCACCTTGCCGTACAGCGGCTTCCCATCCTTTTGCGGAAAGTTCAGCGTCCCTATCTTTTCGATCCGGCGCCGCACACTATCGAAATACATTGCGTACCCGACTTCCCTGGTGCTGGGCGAGATGAAGGTTTTCCTCGGGCGCTTGTTTTCATCTTCGATGCGTTTGGCGACTTCCGCTTCCGCGCGCATCAGTTCCGATACGCTCTCGGCCGGGTCGATGCCGTCGGCGGGACGGCGGATTTCATGGGGTTTGGGCTTGTCCTCGGCGGGCGCCACCACCGGCGGCTTCTTGCGGTCCACCCGGGCCAGCAGGCGTTGCCGCCGTTCGAGCGCCTCTATGCGCTGACGCATGGCCTTCAGCGCATCGCCGTCCTTGCTTTTGTGCATGTCGGGCAACGGCGACTTGGCCCGGCCCTTCTCCGCGCGGCCGCCGCCATCGAGATTGGCCTGCGCCAGCGCATCGGCTTTCAATGGCTTCTTGTCATGCTTGGCGTTGACCAGGATGACTTCGAGTCCGGGATCAGCCGGCTTGAACTTGAACGAATCCGGCGCTGCGAACCGCACTGCGAGCAACGCGGCATGCGCCAGTATCGACGCCGCGATCGCGATGGACAACGTGCGATTTTGATGGAATAACTTCACGCGTGAAACGACCCGGAAACAGCCTGGCAGCAGAAGGATAGGATTTTACGATAAAGCCCGCTTGCCCAAACCCATCTTTTCACTGCTGTACCGATTCGGCGTCGGCTTCGCTGTCGCTGAGGGCGCCGCCCTCCCCTTCGGTCTCGACTGCGACTGCAGCCATCGCATCGGGCGACGCTGCGCCTGCTGTCATTTCGATCAGCCGCGCCTCGACCGAGAGATCCACCTCGTCCCAGCGGATCAGATCCAGCCTGACTTGCGTACCACGGGCCGCCGCCGGCATTCCAGGCAAGCGGATCACCAGCGGAATCTCGACCAGCCGCAGCACCTCATCCTTCAACACGACCGCGTCCACCTGGCGCGCATTCTGCTGCGACAGCCAGCGCAGGCACCAGTAGCGCTCCATGCTTGACTGGAAATCGGCATACCCCGAATAAGCGGCATCGAATGCGGATACCAGCGCAAACAGGTCCGCATCCCTCGGCTTGAACGGAGCCGCCAGCGGCGCTGTCACGCCATGCTCCACGCATGCCAGGATCTGCCACTGGTTGACTAGGTCGGTATAACGGCGCAGCGGCGAGGTGCTCCATGCGTACTGGTCGACACCGAGTCCCTGATGCGGCGCCGCGTGCGTCACCATCCGCACCTGCATGCGCGCGGCCCAGCCGCCGCCGGCCACCTGGCTGCGATAGATACCGGGCACGCCGTGGTCATGCATCAGTTTGCCCCAACTGCTGTTGGCGAAGATCATCAGCTCGGCGACGATCTTGTCGAGCGGTGCACCGCGCTTGCGGCGCACGATCGTGACGATGTCATCCTCGACGTAGAAATTGAAATCGACCCGGTTGTTCTGCTCCGGCTTGAGGCCGAAGCTTTCACGCTTGACCATGCGTCCCTGTTCGAGCACCTGGGCCCATTGCCAGAGCAGCGCGATTTCGTCCTTGTACGGATATTCACCGGCACCGGTGGCAAGATTTCCCTCGGTGACCAATTCATCCAGGTCGTTGTGGCGCAGGTTGGCCGCAATCGGCACCGCTTCCGCCCGCGTCTCCAGCGCCACCAGTGACCAGTCGCGCGGGTTCAGCGTCGCGTAAAGCGACAGCGCCGGGCAATTACGGCCTTCCGCCAGCGTAAACGCATCGACCAGCGCATCCGGCAGCATCGTGATCTTGTCCCCCGGCATATAGACGGTCGACAGCCGCTGGCGAGCAACCGCGTCGATCGCGTCGTCGCGCCGGATACCGAGACCTGGAGCCGCGATATGAATACCGATGCGGACATTGCCGTCGTCCAGCCTGACGACCGAAAACGCGTCGTCGATCTCGGTCGTCGTCACATCGTCGATCGAAAACGCCTGTACGGCAGCGACCGGCAGCGACGGAACCGACGGGATCGGCAGCGGCGGAAAACCCACGCCCTTCGGAAAATACTCGTACAGGAACTTCGCCAGGTGCAATTCCTTGGCGGAGGAGATTCCGCCGGTGGCCAGCATCAAGCGGGCCGGCGTCGTCTGCATCTCGCCGCATGCCGTTTCCAGCGCTTTGTACTCGACACTGTTCTTGTCCGGCTTGAACAGCAGTTGCAGCACCAGAGGCTTGAACGCTTCCGGCAAGCGCTGGGCCTTCAGCTCTTCCACATATTGCGCCTGCAGCAGTGCCTGCTGCTTCTTTTTCTCGATACCGGCCAGCGCCGCCTTCAGCGACGCTTCCGGGGCCGCCTTGTAACGCCCCCGGCCCTTGCGGTAGAAATAGATCGGCGCCTCATGCAGGCGCAGCAGCAGGCCGGCCGCTTCCTGCGGGCGCGGCTCACGGCCGAAATACTCGGCTCCCAGTTCGGCAAAACCGAATTCGTCCTCACCGGCCACTTCCCACAGAAAAGCCAGGTCGATCTCTTCGGCAACCGCGCGCGCCTCTTCCAGCAACTGGACCGGCGCCGGCGCCGCGAACTGCAGCAATACGTCGCGCGCCTTGACCTTGGTGCGCTTGCCGGTCTGCATCTCGACCTGGTAGGCCTCTCCCTGCTGCGCCAATACCGCGCCCGCCTTGAAGTCGCCGGATTCCTCGAAAAATAGATTCATTGATTGCTTTGCTTGTCAGCAAGTTAAACGTTAACGATTGGCAGACGGACAAAAATTGCCCGTCTCCGGTTCCGGCTGGCCGAGTTCCGCAATCGCTGCCAGGAACACTTCGGTGACCAGCAGCATGCCGTTGCGGCGCCGATAGAGACAACGGCGCGCCAGCAGCGGCTCCGGTTGCGGCTGACCGAGCGCGCGCCGGATCCGGTGCAGCAGCGGATGCGCGCCGCCCAACCGGGCGAATTGCAGCGTACCGCGTGCCACCTGTGGATCGCCGAACAATGTGGTACCGAGCGAACGCGCGCCGAGCCGGCCGAAAAACGGCCAGTCGGAAGCAGTGGCTGCCAACGGCACCACCGAGTGTGCAAACACCACCGGCCGGCCGTCGCAATGCAGCAGCACTTCCCGTTCCTGCACTATTCTGCGCACGCTCAATCCGATCGTCGCGGCTTCATCGGCCAGACACAACGCGCGCCCCTGATGCAACGGCCGCACACGGAATTCCTGGCAACGCGCGCCGAGCTTCACGGTCAGCGACGTCAGATCTCCCAGCCAGTGACGCAACTCGCGCGGTGGATTCACGCCGTTTATGTGCGCGTGCCAGCGTGCAATCGCGGTCGCCCTCGCTCTCATCGCCGGCCCCCGGCATCGATTCCGCAAAAGGCGAGCACCTGGTCCAGGTAGCGCTCGAAATCGGACAATCCATGATCTCCTCCTTCGATCACCTGCTGGACGGCTCCCGGATAATGCGCAACCATTTCGCGCCAGTCGAGCACCTCGTCGCCGGTTGCGGCCAGCAGGAAATAGCGTTCGGGCCGCGTGATCCGGTTTACCGCAAATGCCCGCAGCTCGTCGATATATTCGCGCCGGAATTCGAAGCGCTGATCCGAGTGATAGGCTGTGGTGATCCCGACATAGGATTCGAGATCGCGCGGCGGCACGACCGCCGGATTCAGCAGCACCGCACGACAGCCAAACTGCTCGGCGATCCAGGTCGCGTAATAGCCGCCCAGCGACGAGCCGATCACGATCAGCTGCGCTGCCGGCACGGACGCCGCCCGCGCGCTTGCCAACGCGATCGCCGCCTGCGGCGAGGGCGGCAATTGCGGACAGCAATACTCGGCCTCGCGGCCCAGTTCCCGCAGGCGCTTGCCGATCAGGCTCGCCTTGAACGATTGCGGCGACGAACGAAAGCCGTGCAGATACAGGATCATCGGGCCAGCGCATCCAGTATCTTTTGATGCACCCCGCCGAACCCGCCATTGCTCATTACCAGGATGTGGTCGTGCGGCCTGGCTTGAGCGACGATGGCGCGCACCAGCGCTTCCAGGTCGTCGAACGCTGCTGCCTTGTCGCCCAGCGGCGCCAGCGCCTGTCCCAGGTTCCAGCCCAGCGCATCCTTGCCTGCCTTGGCGCCATAGCCGAACACCAGGTCCGCCTCGCCCAGGCTGGCGGGCAATGCTTCCTTCATGGTGCCGAGCTTCATCGTATTCGAGCGCGGCTCCAGTACCGCGAGAATCCTGCCGCGCGCCACTTTCCGGCGCAACCCGGCAACCGTGGTCGCGATCGCGGTCGGGTGGTGGGCGAAATCGTCGTACACCGTGATGTCCCGCACCACGCCCCGCACTTCCATCCGCCGTTTCACATTTTCGAACTTCGCAAGCGATTCGATCGCCTGTGCCGACGGCACCCCGACGTGGCGCGCGGCAGCAATCGCGGCAACCGCGTTAAGCCGATTGTGCGCACCGCTCAGCGTCCATTCCAGCGAGCCCTGGCTGTCGCCGTTCCAGGCCACGTCGAAACTTCCGTCTTCATGCTCGCGGCAGGTCCACCCGGTATGATCGGGCGCACCGAACCATTCGACATCGCTCCAGCAGCCACGTGCGATCACCCGCCGCAGCGGTTCCTCGCCACCGTTCACGATCAGCCGACCCACGCCGGGCACGGTGCGCACCAGGTGGTGGAACTGGGTTTCGATTGCCGCCAGGTCGGGAAAAATGTCCGCGTGATCGTATTCGAGATTGTTCAGGATCGCGGTCTTGGCATGGTAGTGGACAAACTTGCTGCGCTTGTCGAAGAACGCGGTGTCGTATTCGTCAGCCTCGATCACGAAGAACGCCGAATCGGCTTCCTTGCCCGACAGGCGCGCGGAAATGCCGAAATTCATCGGCACGCCCCCGATCAGGAAACCGGGGTGATAGCCGGCATCTTCCAGTATCCAGGCCAGCATCGACGAGGTAGTCGTCTTGCCGTGGGTACCCGCCACCGCCAATACCCATTTGTGGCGCAGGATATGTTCCCCGATCCACTGCGGGCCGGAAGTGTACGGCAAGCCCCGGTTGAGAATTTCTTCCATCAGCGGATTGCCGCGCGAAACCACGTTGCCGACCACGAACAGGTCGGGCTGCAACCCGATCTGGGATGGATCGAAACCCTCGATCAACTCGATACCCTGCGCCTGCAACTGGGTGCTCATCGGCGGATAGACATTACTGTCGCAGCCGGTGACCTTGTGGCCCGCTTCCTTGGCCAGCACCGCGAGGCCACCCATGAAGGTGCCGCAGACGCCGAGTATGTGGATATGCATTGTGAAAAGTTTTCAATGAAATAAGGAAATGCGATTGAAACCGGTGCCAAGCCGGTTAATACGGGCAGCAGCCGCGGGTTTCAATGGATACCGGGATTTTACCCGAGCCGCGCGTCTCGGCTTCGGGAGTATCATCGGGGCCATGAGCAATTTCACCTCGAATGTCGACTTGCTGCGCGCCGAAATCGCGGCCTCGGCTGCCCGCATGATCGCGGAAGACGGCGCCGACTATGCCGGCGCGAAACGCAAAGCGGCCAGGCAAATCCTGGGCAATACGAAAGTTCGCGGCAATTTCATGCCGGACAATGCGCAAATAGAAGAAGAAGTGCGCAGATATAACGAACTTTTCCTCGCAGATATCCAACCGGCTCGTCTGCTGCGATTACGCAGCCTGGCGTTGCAGATGATGGAAGAATTGGCTGACTTCACACCCTACCTGACCGGAGCGGTGCTCAATGGAACCGCCGGGGAGCATTCCGATATCCACCTTCAATTGTTCAGCCATAGCGCAAAGGATGTGGAAATTTTCCTGATTAACAAGAATATTGATTTCGAGGTATCCGAATCGGCACATTTTGGAGGGCGCGGCGAGCCGGTGGAAACCTTGAGCTTTCTCTGGCAAAGCGAAGGTGTACATCTTGCCTTATATGAAACCGACGATTTGCGCGGAGCAGTGAAAGTCGGCCCGGAAGGTAGAATGACGCGGGCCGGAATCGAGGCGGTCAAAGCAATGATCGGGAAAACCGACGCACCATGAAGAAAAATACGTTCACGTTCGCCGCCGCTGCGGTGCTGCTCATCCTGCTCGGCGCATTTGTCAGTTATCGAACGCAACAGCCGGTTCCGGCTTCCGCCGTCGACAAGCTGTTGTCGCAATCGATGACGGATACCAGCGGCCAGTTGCAGCACCTGGCGCAGTGGAAAAACAAGGCACTGGTAGTTAATTTCTGGGCAACCTGGTGCGCTCCCTGCGTGCAAGAGATGCCTGCCTTATCATCCTTGCAAGCTGAAATTACCCCTTCCAATATACAGATAATCGGCATCGGCATCGATTCCGCATCGAACATTGCGAAATTTGCCGAAAAATACAAGATTGCCTATCCTTTGTACACGGCAGGCATGAATGCGACAGGCTTGACGCACGATTTCGGCGACAAGGAAGGTGGCCTGCCTTTCACGGTACTGATCGGACGGAACGGCCAGGTGAAGAAGACTTACCTGGGACGCCTGAAGATGGACGAGCTGCGCAGGGACCTGGCAGCGCTGTAGCGTTCGCGAATACTTCTTCTTGCCAATGTGCATCATTTGGCGGCAAAATGCGCCATTCTCGTCAAACGGGGTTCCCGCTCCATGGCAAAACATATCCTGCTGATCAACGGCCCGAACCTCAACCTGCTCGGTACGCGCGAGCCGGAAGTATATGGATCGACGACGCTGGCCGATGTCGAACGCGCGGCCGAACAGCAGGTCGCGTCGGCAGGCGCCAGGTTGACGAGCTTCCAGAGCAACCATGAAGGTGCGTTGATCGACCGCATCCAGGCAGCGCGCACCGAAGGCGTGGATGCGATCGTCATCAATCCGGGCGGCCTGACGCACACCAGCGTCGCACTGCGCGATGCACTGGCCGGCGTGGCGATTCCCTTTGTCGAAATCCACGTGTCGAACATTCACCGGCGGGAAGCGTTCCGGCACCACTCGTTCCTGTCCGGCATAGCGGTCGGCGTCATTTGCGGCCTGGGAGTGGACGGTTACTCGGCCGCTCTCGAATTCGCACTAAAAAGACTTTAATTTTCTGTAACTCGCTGTGAACCGCTTATAATCGTGGCGATTCCTGGCGTAATAAACACACCAAACAACTCTGAGGGATTTCCTATGGATCTACGAAAACTCAAAACGCTGATCGACCTCGTCGCCGAATCGGATATCGCCGAACTCGAAGTCACGGAAGGCGAAAGCAAGGTCCGCATCGTCAAATCCTCGGGAGCGCCCCAAAGCCAGGTCGTCATGATGCAACCGCAGTCGGCGCCGCAAACGATGGCCGCTCCCGTTGCGGCCGCCGTCCCTGCCGCGCCGGCAGCCCCGGCCGAACCGGAAGGCCATGTCGTGAAATCGCCGATGGTCGGCACCTTCTATCGCGCGTCGGCTCCCGGCAATCCCCCGTTCGTCGAGATCGGCTCCAGCGTGAAGGCCGGCGACACCTTGTGCATCATCGAAGCGATGAAGCTGCTCAACGAAATCGATGCGGATGCGTCCGGCGTCATCAAGCAGATCCTGGTCGAGAACGGCCAACCGGTCGAGTTCGGCCAGCCCCTGTTCGTGATCGGCTGATTCCACCATTTCCGGTCCATATGAATAGCGCCGTGCAGGCGGTGGACAGCGCTCCTTGTCACGGCACATCCCGCATCCAATATGTTCGAAAAAATCCTCATTGCCAACCGTGGTGAAATCGCGCTGCGCATCCAGCGCGCGTGCCGTGAAATGGGCATCAAGACCGTGGTCGTCCATTCCGAAGCCGACCGCGACGCCAAATACGTGAAACTGGCCGACGAGTCGGTCTGCATCGGCCCCGCGCCCTCGTCGCTCAGCTACCTCAATATGCCGGCCATCATCAGCGCGGCCGAAGTGACCGACGCCGAAGCGATTCACCCCGGTTACGGCTTCCTATCGGAAAACGCCGACTTCGCCGAACGGGTGGAGAAATCCGGCTTCGTATTCATCGGACCGCGGCCGGAGTCGATCCGGCTGATGGGCGACAAGGTATCGGCCAAGCATGCGATGATCAAGGCCGGCGTGCCGTGCGTGCCGGGTTCGGACGGCGCATTGCCGGAAGACCCGAAGGAAATCATCCGCATCGCACGCAAGATCGGCTACCCGGTCATCATCAAGGCGGCCGGCGGCGGCGGCGGCCGCGGGATGCGCGTAGTGCACACCGAGGCGGCGCTGCTGAATGCGGTCACGATGACCAAGACCGAAGCGGGAGCCGCGTTCGGCAATCCGGAAGTCTACATGGAGAAATACCTGGAAAATCCGCGCCACGTGGAAATCCAGGTACTGGCCGACGAGTTCAAGAATGCGGTATGGCTGGGCGAGCGAGACTGCTCGATGCAGCGGCGCCACCAGAAGGTGATCGAGGAAGCGCCAGCGCCCGGTATCCCGCGCAAGCTGATCGAGCGCATCGGCGACCGTTGTGCGGAAGCCTGCCGCAAGATCGGCTATCGCGGCGCCGGAACCTTCGAGTTCCTGTACGAAAACGGCGAATTCTATTTCATCGAGATGAATACCCGGATCCAGGTCGAACATCCGGTGACCGAAATGATCACCGGCGTCGACCTGGTGCAGGAGCAGATCCGGGTCGCGGCCGGCGAAAAGCTGCGTTTCCGCCAGCGCGACATCGTGCTGTCGGGCCATGCGATCGAATGCCGGATCAATGCCGAAGATCCATTCAAGTTCACGCCCTCGCCAGGCAAGATCATTGCCTGGCATGCGCCGGGCGGGCCGGGAGTGCGGGTGGATTCGCACGCATATGCCGGCTACTTCGTTCCCCCGACCTATGATTCGATGGTGGGCAAGGTGATCGCCTATGGCGCTACCCGCGACCAGGCAATCCGCCGGATGCAGATCGCGCTGTCGGAGATGGTGGTCGAAGGAATCCAGACCAATATCCCGCTGCACCGGGAATTGATGGTGGACGCCCGTTTCATCGAAGGCGGCACCAACATCCATTACCTGGAACAGAAACTCGCCGACAAACCGGATCTGCCCAAAGCGCCGGACAAGGCGGCGAAGTAGACGAGGCTTTTTCAATGAGCTGGACAGAAATCGTCATCGAGGTCGCACGCGAGCAGGCGGAACTGCTGTCCGATGCATTGATGGAAGCCGGCGCGCTCTCGGTTTCGGTCGAAGATGCGGATGAAGGCACCGCTGCCGAGCGCCCGCTGTTCGGCGAACCCGGAATGGAACCCGCCGAAGCCGCGTGGGAACGCAGCCGGGTGGTCGCGCTGACGGAAGCCGATGCCGATCATGCGGCGATCGTCGCCAGCGCATTTGCCGGCGCCGGCATCGTCCCCGGCCAAAATGCCGGCTACACGCTGCGGCCGGTCGCGGAACAGGATTGGGTGCGGCTTACACAATCGCAATTCGATCCGATTCATATCGGCAGCCATATATGGGTGGTGCCGAGCTGGCATGATGCGCCGAGCGATCCGCATGCGCTGGTGCTGGAACTGGATCCGGGCCTGGCGTTCGGCACCGGCAGCCATCCCACTACCCGATTATGCATGGAGTGGCTGGAAGCGCATCCGCCGACAGGGCGCTCCGTGCTCGATTACGGCTGCGGTTCCGGCATCCTCGCGATGGTCGCGCAAAAACTGGGAGCCGGCAGCGTCTGCGGCGTCGACATCGATCCGCAGGCGATCGAATCGGCTCGCTACAACGCGCAGCGCAACGGCTGCGCCATCGACTATTTCCTGCCCGAGCAATTCGCCGATGCCAATCCGGGGCGGAAGTTCGACGTCGTGGTCGCCAACATCCTGTCCAGCCCGCTGAAACTCATGGCCCCCATGCTGGCGTCGCGGATTGCGGCCGGAGGCGCGCTGGTACTGTCCGGGATCCTGACCCGGCAGGCCGATGAAATCGCGCTCGCCTATGCACCATTCCTCGAACTCGCCGTCCAGGCCGAACAGGAAGGCTGGGTGGTGATGTCTGGGCGCGTGGCAGATTCCCGGTAATCGTAATGGCGCTCGCAACGCAGTGTCCCCATTGCCACACGACATTCCGGGTCGCGCATGACCAGTTGAAGCTGCGCGCCGGTCTCGTGCGTTGCGGGGCCTGCAAGCAGATCTTCAACGGCATCGAAAATCTGCTGCCGGCCGAAGACGCCGAGCAAAAGCTGGAAACGCCGGCGGCTCCACCACCCACTCCGCCCGAACCGGCGCCGCCTTCTTCTTTACCGCCCGCGACGTCGGCAGAAACATCCGAAGAGCCACCGGCGCCCGCAGCAACGACGAGCACGGAGACGCCTCCTCCTCAGGACACGGCCATACCGGCCGATCCCGGCGCTCCGATCGACGATCCGCTGCTGCGGATGACGCTGATGGATTTCAGCTACAGCGAGCGGCGGCCCGAAACGCCAGCCGCCGCTGAAGAAGCGCCGGATCCGCTCGATCACGCGATCGAGGATTTGCAGCAGCGTCCGTGGCGCAGCGCCGAGAACGAAAGCGAGGATGACGAAAGCGACGAACTGGACCGGGTCGAGGAACGCGAATATGAGGAGCCGGACTTCGTGCGGCAAGGACGCCGCCGGCAGCGGCTCGGCCGCGTATTCAGGTTGAGCATGGCCCTCGGCTTGCCGCTGCTGGCAATACTGCTGGCCGCACAGTTCACCTACACTTTCCGGGATCGGATCGCAGCGCGCTATCCGCAAGCCAAGCCGCTGCTGGTTCAGGCCTGCCGGCCGCTTGGCTGCAGCATCGGCCTGCCGGCGCAAATCGATTACGTATCACTCGAATCGAGCGAGCTGCAAACGCTGTCGGCCGACAACCATACCTTCGTACTCGCATTGCTTCTGCTCAATCGCAGCGAGACCGTCGAAGCCTGGCCCAGCATCGAGCTGACGCTCAATGACGCAAACGACAAGCCGATAGCGCGCCGGGTGTTCGCACCCGCCGATTATCTAAGCCCGGCCGGCGAAGTCGGCAAGGGTTTCGCACCGCGCTCGGAGCAAGCAGTCAAACTGTATTTCTCGATGGATGGCGCGCAGGCATCCGGCTACCGGGCCTATCTGTTCTACCCGTGACCAGCACAGCGAACTGCGTCTCCAACGCTGCGCGCCCGACGAACTCCGCGCGCGTTGCAGCATTCGCGTAACGACAAATTTTTTCCCCTTTCAACAGGCATTCCATGACTTCCCTCATCTGCGGCTCGCTTGCTTTCGACACCATCATGCTGTTCCAGGGGCGCTTCTCGGAAGCGCTGCTGGCCGATCAGCTGCACAAGATCAATGTCGCTTTCCTGGTTCCCGAGATCCGGCGCGAATTCGGCGGCTGCGCCGGCAATATCGCGTACAACCTGAAGCTGCTGGATGGCGACCCGCTGATCATGGCGACCATCGGACAGGATGGTCTCCCGTACCTGGCGCGGCTGGAAAAGCTCGGCATCTCGCGCCGCTGCATTCGCAATATCGAGCAGTCGTATACAGCGCAGGCATTCATCACCACCGATGCCGACAACAACCAGATCACCGCCTTTCATCCGGGCGCGATGGCGCTGTCGCACCTGAACAAGGTCGCGGATGCCGGTCCCCTCCGGCTGGCAATCGTCGCTCCGGACGGACGTGACGGCATGCTGCAGCACGCGCGCGATTGTGCTGAGCTCGATATACCGTTCATTTTCGATCCGGGCCAGGGTTTGCCCATGTTTAATGGCGCGGAGCTGGAGGCATTTATTGAACTGGCAACTTACGTAGCGGTCAATGATTACGAAGCCGAGCTGTTGACCGAGCGTACCGGCCTGACGCTGACCGAGATTGCGCAGCGCGTATCCGCGCTGGTGGTCACGCGCGGCGAACAGGGCGCCGAGATTTATGCAGGCAGCAATCGCTTCGATATTCCGTGCGTAACCGCCGAACAGGTCGTCGATCCGACCGGTTGCGGTGACGCATTCCGCGCCGGCCTGATGTACGGCTTGACCAAGGGCATGGACTGGGAGACCACGGGCCGCCTGGCCAGCCTGATGGGCGCAATCAAGATTGCATCGCAGGGAGGGCAGAACCATGCGCTGTCGCGCAGCGAGATCGAAGACCGGTTTCATCGAGCTTTCGGCTATCGGTTCTGAACGGACGGCTGCCGTTCGCAAAAGACGTATAGCGCGATTTTTTCGTGGCGCGAGTGTTGCCGCGATTGCAGCCCTACTGGCCGCCGGCTGCGCCTCCCCACCCCAGGAACAGGGGCAGCTGATCGCATCGACCCAGGGCAGCAAGCTGGTGCGGGGAGCGCGCGTGACGGACGTACGCGACATCAGCATGCGTCAAGGCGGCAATGCGGTGCTGGGAGGAATCGTCGGCACTGTGCTGGGAGGTTTGGCGGGAAGCAGTATCGGCGGCGGCAACGGCAGTGCGGTCGCCGGTATCGGAGGAGCGATTGCCGGGGGCGCCGCCGGCCAAAAGCTGGAGCGCTCTGCGGCCGGCACCTCTCATGCGAGCGAGCTGACGGTGCAGTTCGACAATGGCGATGTCGGTACCTATCAAGTCGACCCGGGCGAGTCTTTCCGGGTGGGCGAACGCGTCGTGGTGACCAGCAGCGCGGGCCGCACCACGATTACCCATTAAGGGCATTGTCCCGCACCTTGCTCCATCGGAGTGTCGACCGGACCCGACAAAAAGCAGGAGCCTGCTTTTCTGCGCGCTCACGAACCTTGATTCGCATCAGACTGCTGTAGCGAGGCGACTGCGGATCAGATCGGGATCAATAGAGGGCATTGCCACTGCAACCATCTTGCGCCTGCTACCCGCCCCTTGGAGAACCACGACTGTGCTCTTGGGAATCTGTAGCATTGCGGCCAGAAAGCGCACCAGGGCTTCATTTGCCCTGCCTTCGATCGGCTGAGCCTGCAAGCGAATCTTGAGGGCATCGTCGACTACGCCGACGATTTCGGTTTTCCTGGCATTCGGCACGACCTGGATCGTCAGGCGGACGCCGTCGGGTGTGGCATTGCACCAGTCGCGGCTCATGCCGCCGAAGTAATCACGGTACTGACCAGTTGCAGCCCGATCCGCAACAGGATAAGCGCGACCAGCGGCGTCAGATCGATATTGCCGATCAGCGGAATCACGCGCCGCAGTGGGCGCAGCAGCGGATCGTTCAAGGCCCGGATGAAGGGCGCCAACGGTGCATGCGGATTGACCCAGCTGAATATGGCCTCGATGATGATCAAACCCATGAAGCCATAGAACACCCATTCGCACAGGCGCAGCAGCGAAAGCAGGACCAGGTATTGCGGCGAGAAGCCCGAAAACAGCGCGAGGTCGATGGCGACCGCGACGATGATGATGAGGAAGGCGCCGATCAGGCTGGCCCAGTCGTAGCCGCCTACACCCGGCAATATGCGGCGCAGCGGACGCACCAGCCAGTCGGTCAGTTGAAACGTGAACTGCCCGATCGAGTTGGGCGGACGTATCCGCACGACCTGCATCCAGAAGCGCAGCAACAGGACGCCTCCCACGACACCCGCTACGCTGTCCACTATCAAGGTGAGTATGCTATTGAGCACTGTCCAGTCTCCAGGTATAAAAAAACCCGTTGTGCAACAACGCTGCACAACGGGCATTTTGCCTGAACTTGATCAGGCGTCCAAGCAGACCCGCTAATTACGGACGGGTGCCGGTCGGAAACGGCCAGGCTGCGGCCGGGTTCAACACGGTCTTCACCGCAGGTGCGGCAGCAGGCTTTGCTGCCGGCTTCTTGGCGGCTGCCTTCTTCGGCGCTGCGGCTTTCTTCGCTGCCGGCTTGCTGGCGGCTGCCTTCTTCGGCGCTGCGGCTTTCTTCGCTGCCGGCTTCTTGGCGGCTGCCTTCTTCGGTGCTGCGGCTTTCTTTGCTGCCGGCTTCTTGGCGGCTGCCTTCTTCGGCGCTGCGGCCTTCTTCGCTACCGGCTTCTTGGCGGCTGCCTTCTTCGGTGCTGCGGC
>CBIHOK010000023.1:0-29348 GCA_966211575.1 uncultured Noviherbaspirillum sp. | reverse complement strand
CAGCGTCTCGGCGCAGAACGGCAGCATCGACATCACCGGCACGGCCGGCGCGGGCGCATCCAGCTATGGCGTGACGCAACAGGTGAGCGGCAGCGTGACGTCGAACGGCAGCGGCGCGATCAACATTACCGGCATCGGCACCAATGGAATATTGACCACCGGCACCAGCCAGTTCGGCGGACCGTCCGCCACCGGCGCGATCACGCTGAGTGCCGACACGATGAGTCTGGCGTCCACCACCTCGGTGCAAGGCACGGGCACGCTGCTGATCCAGCCGCATACGGCAGGCACGTCGATCGGCGTCGGCGACGGCGCCGGCGGCACGCTCAGCCTCGCCGGCAGCACGCTCGATGTACTGGCGGACGGCTTCAGTTCGATCACGATCGGCAACACCGATGCCAGCGCGATCGATGCGCGCAGCTATACCTTCAAGGATCCGCTGCTGCTACAGAACGGCAACAACATCTTCATCCGCGGCGCGCTCGCGACCGGCAGCGGCTCGCAGGCCGGCAGCATCACGGTACGCACCACCGGCTCCATCCTGCTCGACAGCACACCGGTCGGTTCGATCACCACGCAAGGCCAGGGGGTCACACTGGACGCCGACAGCGACGGCAACCAGAACGGCAACATCCGGCTTTTGTACGGCTCCTCGATCGCCACCAGCGGCGGCGCGATCACGCTTGGCGGCGGCGCCGACCCGGCGACGACGGCCGCCTGGGGCAACACCGCGGGCGGACATGTTTCCGACATGAGCGGCGTGTACATCGAGCGCACGGCCGTCAATTCCGGCGGCGGCGATATCAGCATCCGCGGCAGCGGCGTTTCCGCCGGCGCGGTGGCCGATTCGGTCGGCGTGATGATCGAGAACGGCAGCACGATCGACAGCGGCAGCGGCAAGATCGCGATCACCGGCGTCGGCGCGCTCGGCGGCGCCACCGGCAACATGGGCGTCAACATCCGCTACCAGGATGCGTTCGGCAAGACATCCGCCGGCGGCAGCACGATCACCTCGGCCAGCACCGCGGCCGATGCGATCGTCATCAACGGCACCGGATCGACCACCGGCGCCGCCAACAGCGCCGGCGTAACGGTGCAGAACGGTTCGTCGATCAATGCGACCGGCGCCGGCGGCGGCATCGCAATCACCGGCACCGGCGGCAGCGGCGGCGATTCGGCCAACCACGGCATCTTCTTCGACACCAACACCGCGCTCAACATCGGATCCGGCAACCTGGCGCTGACCGGCACCGGCGGCAGCGGGGCACAGGGGCTGGACTTCACCGGCACCAGCACGATAGGCTCGGCGACCAGCAGCGGCGCCTTCACGTTCAGCGCCGACACGATGAATTTCGGCGGCGGCGCAATAGCGGGCAGCGGCGCGCTGCTGATCCAGCCGCTGACCGCGAGCACCGGCATCGGTATCGGCGACAGCGCATCCGGCACCCTCAACCTCGCCGGCAGCGAACTCGACAAGCTCGCCGACGGCTTCTCGTCGATCACTATCGGCCGCAGCGATGGCAGCGGCGCGATCGATGTGCGCAGCCATACCTTCAACGATCCGTTGACGATACGCACGCCTACCGGCAGCGGCAACATCACCGTCAACGGTGCGCTGGCGACCGGTAGCGGCACCCAGGCCGGTAGCATTACGCTGCAGGCTGGCGACAGCATCGCGCTTGCCTCGTTGTCGTCGATCACCACGCAAGGACAGGCGGTCGTCGCCGACGCCAACGCCGATGCTTCCAACGGCGGCGCCATCGCCATCACCAGCGCCTCCGTCTCCACCCATGGCGGCGCGATCACGCTCGGCGGCGGCGCCACGCCGGCAACGGTGGCGGCAACCGGCACTTCCGCTTCGCACCACGGCGTCGGTCTTTCCGGTGCGACGCTCGATTCCGCGGGCGGCGACATCACGGTCCGCGGCGCCGGCTATGCCGCGGACGGCGCCAGCGGCGTGGACATCGGCAACGCATCGCAGATCACCAGCGGCACCGGCAATGTGCTGATCAATGGAACCGGTGCCGGCGGCGGCGGCAACCAGAGGCGCGGCATCGTCCTGTACGAGGCATCGAAGATCCACGATTCGCACGACATCAGTCTCTACGGATCGGCCGATGCCGCCTCCACCGACTACAACACCGGCATCGACCTCGACGGCACCGGCGGCGGCTCGATCTCCGGCGACGGCGCGATCTATCTCGAAGGCCATGGCGGCGGCACCGGCATCAACGGCCACGGCATTTCGGTCGGCGGCAACTTCACCACCAGCGCGCTGGGCAGCGGCACCCTCACCCTAGTCGCCGTCGGCAGCAGCGGGCAGAGCGGCGACGGCATGTTCTATCACGGCACGCTGTCGACTGTCAGCGGCGACTTGTCGATCACCGCGACCGGGCATGCCGCCGGCGACTCCACCGGGCTTTACCTGCACAACGGCTCGACCGTTTCCTCGACCAGCGGCAAGGTCACGATCAATGCCACCGGCGCCGGCTCGTCGGGCGCCACCTACGGCTTGCAGGCCAATCCCGGCGTGACGATTTATTCGCAGAGCGGCGCCGTCGACATCACCGCCACCGCCGGCAGCGGCAGTTCAGCGCTCTACCTGAACGACGCGACCGTCGGCTACGCCTCCGGCACCGGGCCGGTGACACTCTCGGCCGATACGATGGACCTCGCCGCAGCGTCCACGCTCCAGGGCAACGGCGCCTTGCTGATCCAGCCGCTGACCGCTTCGACCACGATCGGCCTGGGCGACAGCGCCGGCGGTACCCTCAACCTGGACGGCACCGAACTCGGCTACCTGCAGAACGGTTTCTCGTCGATCACCATCGGCCGCAGCGACGGCAGCGGCGCGGTGGATGTGCGCGGCCATACCTTCAACGATCCGTTGACGATACGCACGCCCACCGGCAGCGGCAACATCACCGTCAACGGCGCGCTGGCAACCGGCAGCGGTACCCAGGCCGGCAGCATCACGCTACAGGCAGGCAACAATCTCGCGCTCGCCGCATCGTCGTCGATCACCACCCAAGGCCAGGCGGTGACGCTCGATGCCGACAGCGATGCGTCGAGCGCGGGCACCGTGACGCTCAATTCCGGCTCGTCGATCGCGAGCAATGGCGGCAACATCGTCCTCGGCGGCGGCGCCGATCCGACCACGGGCTATGCGGCCGGCGCCAAGGCGGTGTGGCTGAACGGAACAAGCATCGATTCCGGCGGCGGTGACGTCCTGTTGCGCGGCAAGGGTCGCGGCGCCAACGGCAGCGCCGATACGCCGGGCATCAAGATCGAGAGCAGCACCATCGACAGCGGCACCGGTGCGGTCACGCTGGCGGGCGACAGTTTCGACGGCAGCGCCGGCATTTTCCTGGCCTCCGGCGCGGCGATCACCTCCGCGAAAACCAACGGCACCGCGATCTCTATCACCGGCAACGCCGGCCAGACGCTGGCCAGCGACAATTCCCCCGGCCTCCTGATGATCGACGCCTCGCTGACCGCCACCGGCAGCGGCGGCGACATCACCCTCGCCGGCCTCGGTGGCGTATCGAACACGTCGGGCAATACCTTCAACGCCAAAGGCGTCGCGATCGCCGGCGGCGCGGCATCGACCATCCAGGCCGAGGGCAAGCTGACGATCAGCGGCACCGCGCGCGCCGACGTCGGCGACAACAGCGTCGGCGTATCGATCGAGAACTACAGCGGCAACATCGGCGCCAAGGGCGGCATCACGATCACCGGCAATTCGCAGAAGCCGTCGATCGCGGATGTCCAGTTGCGCCAGGATTCCGGCAGCAACACGCGCGGCAGCAGCCCCACGTCCTCGGTCACGCGGGTCGGCGACCGCATGGCGCTCGCGGTCGGCGCCGGCGCCACCGCGATCCAGACCGCCGCCAACGGCACCGTGTCGCTGCTGCCGCGCAGCGCCGGCCAGGCAATTTCGCTCGGCGCAGCCGACAGCGGGACCGCGCTCGGCATCGACAATACCGAGCTCAACCGGATCACGACCGGCACGCTGTTCATCGGGCGCGATTACAACGACTCGACCGCGCCCGGCGCATTGAGCGTCGACGGCACGCTCGACTTCAGCGCCGCCAAGCTGCCGGCGATTTTCCTGCGCGGCACCGACATCACGTTCGACCAGGGCCTCACCAAGGATGCCAACGGCGACGCCGCGCTCACCGTGCAGGCATCCAACAACATCGCGCTCAACACCGGCGCCAACATCGCGGCGACCGGCCCCGGGAAGCTCGCGGTCACGCTCAACGCCGACCGCGATGCCGACGGCTCCGGTTCCATCACGCTGGCCGACGGTGCGGGAGTTGCGAGCAACGGCGGCGACATCACGCTCGGCGGCGGCAATACCGGCTTCACTGCGCTGCCGGCCTTCGACGACAGCGGCTATGCCACGGCCCTGACCGCCACCGCTGCGCATGGCGCCGGCGGCGCAGCCGGCATCTCGCTCGGCAGTTCCACGCTCGACGCCGGCGGCGGCAATATCGTACTGCGCGGCGTCGGTGCCGACGGCGCCGCTTCCGCCAGCGGCATCACCGGCAGCGCCACCATCCAGACCAGCGGCAGCGGCACGATCGCGCTCGACGGCATCGGCGGCAACGGCACCGATCACAACCGCGGGGTGGAGCTGACCGGCGCCACCGTATCGTCGGCCGACGGCGCCATCACGCTGCAGGGTACCGGCGGCGGCAGCACGACCGAGAACAGCGGCATGCGCATCGACAACAACGGCCCGACACGTTCGCTGGTATCCGCCAGCGGCAGCGGCAACGTGACGATCAAGGGCCTCGGCTCGACCGGCGGCGACGACAACGATGGCGTCGTGATCCAGGGCTCCACCGTCCAGACCGCCGACGGCACGCTCACGCTCGACGGCACCGGGCGCGGCAGCGGCACCGGATCGGACGGAGTCGAACTCGCCGGCAGTTCCATCGCGCAAGCGACCGACACCGGCGCGGTCAGCCTCAACGGCACCAGCAGCGCGACCGGCGCCAGCGCCAATCGCGGCATCGCCGTCTGGCTTTCGTCAGCCGCACGCAGCGCCAGCGGCGCGCTCACGCTGCAAGGCACGAGCGCCGATGCCGCCCATGGCGCCGCGATCGTGGTCGACAACGGCACCTTGGGATCGGGCTCCCAGTCCGGTTCGATCACGCTGACTGCCGACACGATGGATCTCGGCAACGCAGCCGCGGTGCAGTCGACCGGAACGCTCATTGTGCATCCGCTGACTGCGGCGACATCGATCGGCATCGGCGGCGGCGCGGGAACGCTGCAACTGCCGGCGAGCTATTTCAACGGCGGGGCTTTCAGCAACAGCCTGTCCGCGATCACGATAGGCGACACCGGCGCGGGCGCGCTGACGGCGGGCACCACGGCATTCGGCACCGACACCCGATTGGTCAGTGGCGCGGATATCGCGATCAACGGCGCGCTCGACGCTTCCGGCAAGACGCTCACCTTGAGCGGCAGCAGCGGCGGCAGCGTGAGCGGAACCGGCAACATCACTGCCGCCAAGCTGCTGCTCGACGGCAGCGGCACCACTTACCGGCTCGGCAGCGCGACCGCGAACAGCGTCGGCACGCTGGCGGCCAACGGCGCCTCGTCGATCGATTTCAAGAACAGCGGCAGCCTGACGGTAGGCTCGGTCGGCGCGGTCGACGGCGTGACGGCGAGCGGCGACATCACGCTGGAAGCCGGCGGTACGACGGCGGACCTGACGCTAAGCAAGCCGGTGACCACGACCAACGGCACGATCGTGGCGGCAGCCGGGCGCAACTTCATCAACACCACCACGACCGACACCGGCCTTGCTCCCGGCAGCGGCCGCTACCTGGTGTATTCGACCAATCCGTCCTCCAGCACCGAAGGGATGACCGGCTACGGCAAGCATTACAACCAGGCGTACAGTGCCGGCACCACGCCCTCCTACGCGGGCAGCGGCAACTGGTTCCTGTACAGCACCGCCCCGACGCTGACGGTCACGCCGGGCGCGCAGACGATCACCTATGGCGACGCCGCGCCGGGCTTCACGCCGTCCTATTCCGGCTTCATCGACGGCGATACCGGCAGCACGGCCGGCATCAGCGGCAGCGCGACATTCTCCGTCGGCGGCACGACATCAAGCGCCGGCAAATATACGGCCGGCAGCCACGACGTGAGCTACTCGGCGGGGTTGGCCAGCAGCCTCGGCTATCAATTCCAGGACGACAGCAGCTCGGCCGGTGAACTCACCGTCAATGCCAAGACGCTTTCCCTGTCCGGCTTTGCCGCGAGCGGCAAGGTGTACGATGGCGCGACGACCGCGACCATCAGCAGCGCGGGCAGCCTGGCCGGCGTACTGAGCGGCGATGCCGTCGTCGCCAACAATACCGGTGCGACCTTCGCCGACAAGAACGTCGGCACCGGCAAGACCGTGACGCTCAATGGCGTCAGCCTGGGCGGCACCGACAGCGGCAACTACAGCATCGCCGGCAGCGCAACCACTACTGCCGACATCACCGCAAAGGCACTGACGCTGTCCGGTTTCGCGGCTGACAACAAAATATATGATGGCACGACGGCCGCCACCATTGCCGACGCCGGCAATCTGGCCGGCGTGATCAACGGCGACAATGTCACCATCAGCAACAGCGGTGCGACCTTCGCCGACAAGAACGTCGGCACCGGCAAGACCGTGACGCTCAATGGCGTCAGCCTGGGCGGCACCGACAGCAGCAACTACAGCATCGCCGGCAGCGCAACCGCTACTGCCGATATCACCGCGAAGACATTGACCCTGTCCGGCTTCGCCGCCAACAACAAGGTGTATGACGGCACGACCACTGCCACCATCGCCAACGCCGGCAGCCTGAGCGGCGTGATCGGCAGCGACCATGTCACCGCCAGCAATACCGGTGCGACCTTCGCCGACAAGAATGCCGGCACCAACAAGACAGTGACCTTGAACGGCATCAGCCTGAGCGGAACCGATAGCGGCAACTACAGCATCGCCGGCAGCGCGGCCGCTACCGCGGATATCATCCCGAGGACGTTGACGCTGTCCGGCTTCGCCGCCGACAACAAGATCTACGATGGCAATACCACCGCCACCATTGCCAATGCCGGCAGCCTGGCGGGCGTGATCAGCGGCGACAACGTCACAGTCGGCAATACCGGCGCAACCTTCGCTGACAAGAACGCCGGCACCAACAAGACAGTGACGTTGAACGGCGTCAGCCTGAACGGCGCCGACAGCAACAACTACAGCATCGCCGGTAATGCGACCGGCACCGCCGACATCACCGCCAGGCCTCTCGGCGTCACCCTGACCAGCACGATCGGCAAAATACAGGACGGCACCGCCGCCGCCTCGCTTTCTCCCGGCAATTTCCGTCTTGACGGTTTCGTAGCCGGGGAAGACGCGACGGTGACAAAAACATCCGGCAGCTATGACAGTGCCGACGCCGGCAGCGGCAAGTTGGTCACCGCCACCCTTACCGCCCGCGACTTCAGTCCCGCATCCGGCACCTTGCTGTCCAATTACGCACTACCCACGTCGGCCTCGGCACCGATCGGTTCGATCATGGCCCCGCGATCGCTGGAAAACACCTTGAGCGAGGTCACTTCCAGGCAGGTGCAGGGCCCCGCGCCGGCGTCCGGCACGCCGGCCGAGACCGGTGCATCCCGAGTCAGTGCCGGCATAGGCGCCGGAATGCCCGGCGTCTCCGGCCTGGATGGCCTGGTGATGAATAACATCCCCGCACGGCAAAGCCCCGGCATGATGCTGTCGACCAACGCCGGCACCCGCCCGGTCGCATTTTCCGAATCCGGAGGAACCGTTGCGCTTGGTCTCGGCGGCGGCTCCGGTAGCCCTGCACATAGCGAATCGGCATTGCAATTGCTCGTCGTGCGTGGCAGTCGCATCGAATCGCAGAAGAGCTTCGATGTGATCGACCAGGGTAACCGGCTATTGCTGAGATCGGCTTCGGCAACCGCGCAGACCGTGCCTGATATCGCAAAAATCGACGGCAGACGCACAACTGCTTCGCTGACGCTGCCGGATGGCAGCACTCGGGAACTGCAGATACGGTTGTCGGCGGACGGCATCCTGTTGATCCATCTGCCGGACGGCGGATCGCAGGCCCTGGACGAGCGGCAGGTGGCGCTGCTTGCCCTCTCGGCGGCGAAGACGAATCTGGACGCACCGACGGACGCGATCAGCGCAGCAGTGATTGCCAGATAACAGGCGCGCAGTCCGCCTTCATTCCTCGTAGCGGCCCGCGGCGATGAGACGCAGCACGCTGCGATAAAACAGGTAGGCGGCGCCATACCACATGCGGCGATACCAGGGAATATTGACGTAATCCTGCAGACGGACTGCGACGCCCTCGTCCACCCCGCGTTCGATATGCTTGCGCAGGATTTGCGTGAAGCCGAGGTCGCGCACCACGACGTTGGCCTCCTGGTTGACCAGCAGGCTCAAACCATCCCAGTTGCTGGAACCGACCGTAGCCCAGTCGTCATCGACCACGGCCACCTTGCCGTGCAGCTGGGTCTTGCGATACTCGACTACCCTGACGCCGGCGCGCAGCAGTTTCGGATAGAGCGAATGCGCGACTGCATCCTGAATGCGGAATTGCCCGACCCCCAGCAGCAGCGTCACCTTGACGCCGCGCGCAGCAGCGGCGGCCAGGCCGTGCCTGAGCTTGCGTCCGGGCGCGAAATAGGGCGTCACCAGCAGCGCGCTGTCGCGCGCACCGCCGAGCGCCTTCAGATAGGCTTTCTGTATCGTGTGCCGGTTGCGAAGGTTATCGCGCACCACCAACGCCGCCAGCATCGGACCGCCGCGCGTATCGAGCTGCTGCAGCCAGCGTTTGCGGAATTTTTCCCAGCGATAGCGCAGATTGAGACCACCCAGCATCATCCACTGCTGCTCCGCTTCGAGCCGGATCGCTGCAACCAGCGGCCCTTCGATCTGCACGGCGAAATCCCAGCGCGGCGCCGGCAGCATCTGCTCGGGGTCGTCATCCGAGCGCATGTCGTCGTTGATGTTCAGCCCCCCGAGAAATGCGCGCTCCCGGTCCACCACGCAGATCTTGCGATGGCAGCGCGTGAAACCGCGGCGGAACCAGGCGTTGAAGACCCGGTGATTGACACGGGCGGCATGGAATTCGGCGTTCAGCTTCAGGCACTGGCTGTTTCCGGTTCCCAGCCAGTCGGTCACCACATTGACGGTAACGCCGCGGGCGGCCGCGCGCTTGAGCGCATCCTTGACCCGGTTGCCCGTTTCGTCATCGGCGAAAATATAGGTCTGGAGATAAATTTCCCGGGTCGCGGCATCCAGCGCGGTTATCAGCGCCGGAAAGAATTCGGCGCCGGAATGCAGGAGGGTAATGTTGTTGTTGGCGGTAAATATTACCGGGCGCATAAAGGCTGGCGAGCTCGAAAGATGACGGTGGCGCCGATTCTACCCGCGTGCGCGAGCCGGCGTTTAAGCCAGCTCCAGCGTAGCCACGATGGGTGCATGATCGGACAGTTTGGCCCACAGTCCGCCATGCAATACTTCAGCCTCCGCGACGCGGAAACCACGCACATAGATCCGGTCCAGCCGCAGGCATGGCAACGCGGCAGGGAAAGTGCGCGCAGGCTTCTGGCGCGGGGCATGGCCGCCCAGCGCGCGCAGGTAGGAACCGAAACTGCGGGCAGGGATATCGCCGTCGAATACCTCCGTCACCCCCAGGCGTTCGCGCAGCGAAGCGCTCAACTGATTGCTCCAGTCGTTGAAGTCGCCGGCGATCAACAATGGCGCGTCCGCGGGCGCCGAGGCTTCCACGGCCGAGATCAGGGCCGCGGTCTGGCGCCGCCGGCTGCCGGAAAACAGCCCGAGGTGAATCACGTAGCAGTGCACCTCACCGCCGTCGGTCTGCACCACGCAGTGCAGGATGCCGCGCGACTCGAATGCATGGTCGGAAACGTCGGTGTTGGTCGACGACAATACCGGAAAGCGGCTGAGCAGCGCATTGCCATGGTGGCCATGGTCGTACACTGCATTCATCCCGTATACCGCGTGATGCGATTCTCCGGCCAGGAACCGGTATTGCTCCTGTTCCGGCCACAATGCCGCATGGCGGGTTGCGTATTTATCGTGCCGCCCCTGCACTTCCTGCAGGAACAGCACGTCGGCCTCCATCGCCGCAAGCGCCTGCTTCAGCGCATGCACGCGCGGCATGGCGCGGAACGAGCTGACGCCCTTGTGAATATTGTAGGTCGCGATGCGAAGTTTCATGAAAGTGCTTTAAATTCAAGAATGCGGGAACGAGTCGGATGCGCCGTCATGCGGCAGCTCCTGGGAGTAGACTTGTTCGGCCGCAATACAGTTCACGGCTTTTGCAAATGCAACGGCAATTGCAGGATCGCTTCCGCGTTGGACGGCGAAAAACACTTGTCGGCCGCTTCCCGATACGGCAGCCAGAGATGGTTCAGGTGCTCGCGCGGCGCCAGTATCACCGGGATTTCCCGCGGCACCAGCAAGCCGAACACGTGCTCGGTATTCCTGGTCACGCCGGGCGCATAGCGGTGGCGCCAGACCGGATAGATGTCGTAGACATTCGACAATTGCCAGTCGCACAGGTTGCGTCGTGGAACTTCGTTGCCGGCAACCGCGTGTGCGCCCACCACCCGGATACCGGTCTCTTCCAGCACTTCGCGCATCGCGGTCCGCTCCAGCTCTTCGTCCGGCGTATCCCTGGAACCGGTGACCGACTGCCAGTAGCCGGGCTTGTCGGCGCGCTCGATCAGCAGCACCTCGAGTTCGGCGCTGTGAATCACGACCAGTATGGATTCGGGAATCTTGTAGGGCTTCTGCATCTTCGTCATCTTCAACATCGGAATGGCGGCCGCCAAACAAAAAGGCGCGGAAACCCGCGCCTTTGATTATGCCCTATCGAAAAGAACTCAGGCCTTGGCTGCCGGTTCCACGTTGCGCAGGCGGATATGCAACTCGCGCAACTGCTTTTCGTCGACTTCCGACGGCGCCTGCGTCAGCAGGCATTGCGCGCGCTGCGTCTTCGGGAACGCGATCACGTCGCGGATCGATTCGGCGCCGGTCATCATCGTAACGATGCGGTCAAGGCCGAACGCCAGGCCGCCGTGCGGCGGCGCGCCGTACTGCAGCGCGTCGAGCAGGAAGCCGAACTTGACCTGAGCTTCCTCGGCATCGATCTTGAGCGCGCGGAACACCTTGCTCTGCACGTCGGCGCGGTGGATACGCACCGAGCCGCCGCCCAGTTCCCAGCCATTCAGCACCATGTCGTAAGCCTTCGCCAGCGCCTTGCCCGGATTGGTTTCGAGCAGGTCTTCGTGGCCGTCCTTGGGCGAGGTGAACGGATGGTGCGCGGCGGTATAACGTTGCTCGTCCTCGTCGTATTCGAACATCGGGAAGTCGATCACCCACAGCGGCTTCCAGCCTTCCTCGAACAGGCCGTTCTTCTTGCCGAAGTCGCTATGGCCAATCTTCACGCGCAGCGCGCCGATCGCGTCGTTGACGATGCGAGCCTTGTCGGCGCCGAAGAAGATCAGGTCGCCGTCTTCGGCCCCGGTCAGTTCCAGGATCCGGGCCAGCGCCGCATCATGCAGGTTCTTCACGATCGGCGACTGCAGGCCGTCGCGGCCCTTGGCCTTTTCGTTGACCTTGATGTAGGCCAGGCCCTTGGCGCCGTAGATCGCGACGAACTGGGTGTAGGCATCGATTTCCGAACGGGGCATCGCGCCTCCGCCCGGCACGCGCAGCCCGACCACGCGTCCGCCTTCCATGTTGGCGGCGCCGGAAAACACCTTGAAGTCGACATCCTTCATCACTTCGGTGAGGTCGGTGAAGCGCAGCTTCACGCGCATGTCCGGCTTGTCCGAGCCGTACAGGCCCATCGCTTCCGCGTATTCCATCACCGGGAACGGATCCGGCAGCGCGATGCCGAGCGTGTTCTTGAACACGCCGCGGATCATGCCTTCGAACAGGTCACGGATTTCCTGCTCGTTCATGAACGAGGTTTCGCAGTCGATCTGAGTGAATTCCGGCTGGCGGTCGGCGCGCAGGTCTTCGTCGCGGAAGCACTTGGTGATCTGGTAGTAGCGGTCGAAGCCGGACACCATCAGCAACTGCTTGAACAGCTGCGGCGACTGCGGCAGCGCGAAGAAATTGCCGGGATTCACGCGCGACGGCACCAGGTAGTCGCGCGCGCCTTCCGGCGTCGACTTGGTCAGCGTCGGCGTCTCGATGTCGATAAAGCCGTTGGCATCGAGAAACTTGCGTACTTCCATCGTCACCTGGTAGCGCAGCCGCAGGTTCTTCTGCATCTGCGGCCGGCGCAGGTCGAGCACGCGGTGCGTCAGGCGCGTGGTTTCCGACAGATTATCGTCGTCCAGCTGGAACGGCGGCGTCACCGACGGATTCAGTACCTCGATTTCCTGGCACAGCACTTCGATCCTGCCCGACTTCAGGTTGGCATTGGTGGTGCCTTCCGGGCGGTTGCGCACCACCCCGACCACGCGCAGGCAGAACTCGTTGCGCACCGCTTCGGCAGTCTTGAACACCTCGGCGCGATCCGGATCGCACACCACCTGCACCAGGCCTTCACGGTCACGCAGGTCGATGAAGATCACTCCGCCGTGGTCGCGGCGGCGATGCACCCAGCCGCACAGGCTGACGGTTTGGCCGAGAAGCGCCTCGGTGACGAGGCCGCAGTATTGGGTTCGCATAGACATGATGGCTTTCCAGTTTCAGATTCTTGGGGGCTCCGCCGCACTCGGCGGCCGGAGCGCATGGGTCTTAGATCCCGGGGGCCTTCGCCTTCAGGTTGGTGGCGGCGGCGACGACATAGTCGGGCGCGACCACGCCCATCGAGACGATGTACTTGAGCGCGGCGTCGACCGTCATGTCGAGCTCGATCGCGTCGGCGCGCGGCACCATCAGGAAAAAGCCGGAGGTCGGGTTCGGCGTGGTCGGCACGTACACGCTGATGTAGTCGCCGACCAGGTGATTCCTCACGTCGCCGCCGGGCACGCCGGTCAGGAAGGCAATGGTCCACGAGCCCTCGCGCGGATACTGTACCAGCATCGCCTTGCGGAATGCATTGCCGGACGAGGAAAACAGGGTATCCGATACCTGCTTGACGCTGGAATAGATCGAGCTGACCACCGGAATCCGCGCCAGCAGCAGTTCCCATACGTGCACCACCTGCTTGCCGATGAAGTTGCGGGTCAGCAGGCCGGTCAGGAATACAACCAGCAACGTCAGGATCGTTCCCAGGCCGGGGATATGGAAGCCGATCAGCCGCTCCGGCTGCCAGCGTTCCGGCAACAGCAGCAGCGACTGGTCCATGGTGCCGATGATCAGGTTCAGCACCCACAGCGTAATCGCGAGCGGAACCAGGATCAGCAGGCCGGTGACGAAATATTTGCGCATCGTATCGGATCGGTGGAGCGTTGCCGCTCAGGTCGCCGATTCGGCGCTCGACGGGGCCGGGCCGGAAGCGGCGCCTTCCGACGACGAAGAGGACGACGTTGCGGAAGACGAAGTGGACGAACTTGAAGGCGCCGTCTTGGAGGCGCCGCCGGAACCGTTGTTACGGAAATCGGTCACGTACCAGCCTGTGCCTTTCAATTGAAAGCCGGCAGCGGTCAGTTGCTTCTTGAAGCTCGACTTGCCGCATTCCGGGCAGACGGACAGCGGTGCGTCAGACACTTTCTGCAGCACGTCCTTGGCAAAACCGCATGATTCGCAGCGATAAGCGTAGATCGGCATGAAATGCTCCAGCAAAAATCGTACAAAACCCTGAATTATAAAGGTTTTTCCGGTTGAAATCGGGGAATGTTGCAACCTGGCGCGAACGCCGCGCCAAGCTGTCGGGCATTCGGCTGCCGCCCGGTTTTCCGATCCGGAAAACATTGCTGCGGAATCACCGCGCACCCAAGCGCAATATGGGGGTGATGCCGGGAAACACAAGGTGCCCGCCCACCTGTGGCGCACCGCTCAGGCCTGCATGCTTTCCACGCGGGGCGGCGGTTCGTGCCGGTTTTTCAGCATCTGCGGCAGCAGCGACCCTCCGACCATGCCAATCAGCGCCGCGATCAGACCGGCCAGCTGGCCCGGGAACTTGTCGCCCAGGCCGCTTACCTGCGGGAAGAACAATATCCATGTCGCTACGCCGGCCGCCAGCGAGAACACCGCCCCCTGGGTGGTCGAGCGCTTCCAGTACAGCCCCACCGCCAGCGGCACGAAGGCGCCGACCAATGTCACCTGGTAAGCCTCGGACACCAGGTCGTAAATCGATGTGCCGCGCATCGCAATCGCATAGGTCAGCACCAGCAATGCGAACACGACGATCGTGGTGCGCATTGCAAACAACTGTTCGCGGTCGGTCATGCGCGGGCGCAGGTTCTTCAGGATGTTCTCGACGAAGCTGGTCGACGGCGCCAGCAGCGTGGCCGACGACGTGCTCTTGATCGCCGACAGCAGCGCGCCGAAGAAGAAAATCTGCATCACCAGCGGCATCCTGGTCAGCACGAAGGTCGGCAGCAGGCGCTGGTAGTCGTTCTTGGCCATGTCCATCGCGCTCGGCCCCATCACCACGATGGCGCAGGACACGATGAACATCGGCACGAACGCGAACAGGATGTAGCTGGCACCACCGATGACGGCGCCGTTGCGGGCGGTCGGCGAATCCTTGGCCGACATCACGCGCTGGAACACGTCCTGCTGCGGAATGCTGCCGAGCATCATGGTCAGGCCGGCGCCAATGAAGGCGGCCATGTCGGTAAAGCTCGGCTGCGGCAGGAAGTTCCACAGATGGCCGGCGCGCGCCATGTCGAACACCTTGTCGGCGCCGCCCGCCAGCTTGGCCGAGAACAGCGCGATGATGGAAAGGCCGATCACCAGCACGATCATCTGGATGAAATCGGTCCAGGCCACCGCCAGGAAGCCGCCGATCACGACGTAGATCAGCACCGCCATGGTGCCGACGATCATGCCGGCGGTTTCCGACATCGCGCCGTTGGTCAGCACCGAGAACACCAGGCCGAGCGCGGTGATCTGGGCGGCGACCCAGCCCAGGTAGCTGAGGATGATCGCAGCCGAGCAGAACACCTCGACGCCCTTGCCGAAGCGCTCGCGATAGAAGTCGCCGATGGTCAGCAGGTTCAGCTTGTACAGCTTGGTCGCAAAGAACAGGCCGACCAGGATCAGGCAGGTACCGGCGCCGAACGGATCCTCGACGATTGCGTTCAGGCCGCCCTGCACGAAGCGGGCCGGGATGCCCATCACGGTCTCGGCGCCGAACCAGGTCGCGAAGGTGGTGGTCACCACCATGATCAGCGGCAGGCTGCGGCCGGCGATCGCGAAATCGCTGGTGTTCTTGATGCGCGTGCCGGCCCATACGCCAAGGCCGAGCGTGCCCAGCAAGTACAGCACGACGAAGGAAATCAGGGTGATGTTCATCTCGGTTCGCTCCGCACGAAAAATCCGGGCCATTATAAAGAAGAAAACCGGCCGTTCCGCAAGCAAAGTGAACCAGGGTGCAACTTTCCCGCAGGGGATGCGCGCGCCCTCGCAGTCTTGTGCTCAGGGTCGGCGGCGCCACACCTGCCAGCGCTCCTTGCCGGCGAATACAGGGATCGAATCCTCCACCGGCAGGTCTTCGATGCGCTCGAAATCCGGCGCCAGCAGCGCCTCCAGGTTTCCCGGCAGCAGGCCGAACGGCGGCCCTTTCGGCGCATCGTTGAAATAGAAGAATCCGGCCAGCAGCATGCCCGGTCCCAGCAATTCGGCCCAGCGTGCCGCGATCGCCGCTCGCCGGGCCGGCGGCAGCGCGCACAGGAATGCGCGCTCGTACACCAGTTCGACCGGCTGCTCGGATACGAAATCGAAGAAATCCGCCTGTCGCACCCGGTCCGCCCATCGTCCCAGTCCACGCCGTGCCTGCTCGACCGCTTCAGGCGAAAAATCGATCGCGCACACGTCCCAGCCGGCCTCCGACAGGAAGGCCACTTCGTGACCCAGGCCGCAGCCCGGTATCAGGGTCCGGTAGCGGCGCGGCGACTGTTCGGCAAAACGGCGCAATGCAGCCGGCACTCCGCCCTGATCCCAGGGCGTGAATGCGCGTCCGAAGCGTTCCGACCAGAAGCCGGGCACGTTGGGGTCGCGGGTATCGAAATCGGCCATGGGGAGGTGCCCTCCTGACGGTCAGTAAAAGAATCCCGACCAGCGCGCCAGCAATTCGACCAGCAGGATGCCGCCGACCAGGCCGCCGCCGAAATAGACGACGAAACCGATCAGGGTATTGGTGCGCCGCTGTTCGGCGATCAGTTGCTTCAACAGTTCGCCCTGCTCGCGCGGCGGCTGCTCGGCCCGCAGGTGCAGCACCTGGTGCGCCAGGCGCGGCAGTTCCGGGATCAGCTTGTTGAAATGCGGCGCTTCGGCCTTCAGCCGGTTCAGCAGGCCCTGCCAGCCGATCTGCTCCTTCATCCAGCGTTCCAGATAGGGCTTCGCGGTTTTCCACAAATCGAGGTCGGGGTCGAGCTGGCGGCCCAGGCCTTCGATATTGAGCAGCGTCTTCTGCAGCAGCACCAGTTGCGGCTGCACCTCGATGTTGAAGCGGCGCGAAGTCTGGAACAGCCGCAACAGTACCTGGCCGAACGAGATGTCGCGCAGCGGCCGGTCGAAGATCGGTTCGCAGCAGGCTCGCACCGCCGATTCCAGTTCGTCGACGCGGGTCTGCTTGGGCGCCCAGCCGGATTCGATATGCGCTTCCGCGACGCGCTTGTAGTCGCGCCGGAAGAATGCGAGGAAGTTTTGCGACAGGTAATCCTTGTCGAAATCGGTGAGCGTGCCGACGATGCCGAAGTCGAGAGCGATATAGCGGCCGAAGGTGGCCGGATCGACCGATACCAGGATGTTCCCGGGATGCATGTCGGCATGGAAGAAGCCGTCGCGGAACACCTGGGTGAAAAAGATCTCGACGCCGTCGCGCGACAGCTTCTTCATGTCGATGCCTTCGGCGATCAGGCGCTCGGTCTGGGAAATCGGGATGCCGCGCATGCGCTCCATCACGATCACCGAAGTCGAGCAATAGTCCCAGAACATTTCCGGCACCAGCAGCAGCTCGGACTGCAGGAAATTGCGGCGCAGCTGGCTGGCGTTGGCCGCCTCGCGCATCAGGTCGAGTTCGTCGTGCAGGTACTTGTCGAATTCGGCAACCACTTCGCGCGGCTTCAGGCGGCGGCCGTCGGCCCACAGCTTTTCGACCCACTCGGCGGCCACCTTCATCAAGCCCAGGTCTTCGTCGATTGCGCGCCGGATGCCCGGCCGCAGTACCTTGACCGCGACTTCGGTGCCGTCCTTGAGCGTTGCGAAATGCACCTGTGCGATCGAAGCCGATGCGACCGGGATGCGTTCGAACTTCGCGAACAGCTGGTCCGGGTGGGCGCCGAGCGACTTGCGGATCTGCTCGATTGCGAGATCGGGGTCGAACGGCGGCACCCGGTCCTGCAGTTTCGCCAGTTCGGTCGCGATATCGGCCGGCATCAGGTCGCGCCGGGTCGACAGCACCTGGCCGAACTTGACGAAGATCGGTCCCAGTTCTTCCAGCGCCCGGCGCAGCCGGACACCGCGCGGCGCCGAGATGTCGCGCCAGAAAATGATGGCGGCCAGGAAGCGGCTGATGCGCGGCTTGACGAAGCCGGACATCGCGATATCGTCCAGTCCGTAGCGCACCGCGACGCGCGCGATCTTGAACAGCCTCAGCGAGCGGAACAGCATCAGGTGTTTCCTTTCGCGGCAGCCGCGAGCTTGTCGAGGCGCTTGCCGAGCCGCTCCACGTCGTCCCGCAGGCGCACCACTTCAGCCGCGAAATCCGCGACCGCCTGCGGCCGTACCAGCATCGGCTGTTCTTCCAGCAGGTACTCGGCGAGATTTTCCGCCAGCTTGCGCTGCGTGGTCCAGGCGCTGCCGAACGCGGCGCGCGCGCCGGCCACCACCCGGCGCGCGGCAATCTCGCCGGTGAAGCGGCTCAGGTCATGCTCGGCTTCCCAGTGCAACGACTGGCTCAGCTGCGAAATCGTATTGGCGAAATCGGCGTCGCCCTCGATCTGCACATAGGAAAACGCGCGCTCGCGGTCTTGCGCGATCAGCGGCAAGTCGGCCAGCCGGGCGCGAATGGTCACGCTCGGCACATCGTCGTCGGCCGCCACCTGCAGCATGCCGTCGGCCGCCACCTTGAGTTTCAGCGCAGCCGCGCCGCCATCGAGCAGCGCGATCTTGCCGGCATGCCGGACCAGCTTTTCGCGCGCCCACGGCTCCTGGGCAAGCAGGTGGTTGATTGCGGCGGAAACGGGATATGAAATCATGATCGCAAAATAAAACCGCCCGTGGCAGTCCACGGGCGGTTCAAGTTTATCAGCTGATAGCCAGCCATCTCAGGAGACTTGCTGGATACCGGCCAGTATCCAGCCGCCCTGCCCCGACAACGGCTTGGTCAGGTTCCAGATTTCGGTGAACGGCTCGGCCGCCGCATTCTCGGCTTCCTTGATCATGCCGGAAAAGCGGATGCTGGCGACATATTCATCGCCGATCGCTTCCACGCCGAGCAACTCGGCATCGAGCGACACCACGTCGGTATGGTTGGCGGCCGCGCCCCGTTCCTGCAACTGCAGCCGCAACTCGCCGAACATTTCCGGCGTCGTGAATTCACGGATGTCGTTGATGTCGGCCCGGTCCCAGGCAGCCTGCAAGCGGATGAAATAGGTCTTGGCGGTACGCAGGAAAGCCGGTGCATCGAATCCGGACGGCAGCCCGGAACCGGAACCCGCCGCTTCATCCTGGAACGCTGTCGGCTGAAGCTGCGGCTCGATGCGCGAGCCGATTTCCGGGGTCCGGACCCTATCGTTGCCGCCTTCATAGGCGCCCGCATAGGCAGGCCGCTGCGCGCTGCCCGGCTTGCCGCGGAACAAACGCATCAGCAGCGTGAGCAGCAATACGACCACGCCGATCACGAGCAGCATGCTCACCAGGCCGGCCATCGCGCCGCCCATCCCGAAATGGGCGAGCAGGCCACCCAGGCCGAGGCCGAGCAGCGCGCCGCCCAGGATGCCGCGCCACCGGCTGGCCGGCTGCGGCGTCACGCCCGGCTGCTGCGGCGCAGCCTGCCGGCTGGCCTGGTTGGAATCGGAAAGACGGCTGGGCGCCTGGGTCGGCACCGGCCGGCTGTAGGTAGGCGCCCGGCGCCCGAATGAACTGCCACTGCCCAGGCGCCGGGCATCGGCATCGGATACCACTACGGTCATTGCGCTTGCCAGCACCACCAGCGCGACCAACAATTTTTTCATTACAGCCTCTACAGTTTGATCCCGGTATGCAATGCCGCCACACCGGCGGTCAGGTTGAAATACTCGACCCGTTCCAGCCCGGCATCGCGCATCATCGTCTTCAGGGTTTCCTGGTCCGGATGCATGCGGATCGATTCGGCCAGATAACGGTAGCTGTCGGCATCGCCGGCGATGCGCTGGCCGAGCCACGGCAGCACCGAGAAAGAGTACACGTCATACGGCTTCTGCAACGGTTCCCACACCTTGGAAAACTCCAGCACCAGCAGCTTGCCGCCCGGCTTCAGCACCCGCTGCATCTCGGCCAGCGCCGCATCCTTGTGCGTCATGTTGCGCAAGCCGAACGCCACCGTGACGCGATCGAAATAATTATCGGGAAACGGCAATTTCTCGGCGTCGCACAATGAGATGGGGATGGCCAGCCCCTTGTTCAACAGGCGATCGCGCCCGGTGCGCAACATCGATTCGTTGATGTCGGTCAACCAGACTTCGCCGGTCGGGCCGGCCTGCTTCGCGAACGCCTTTGCGAGGTCGCCGGTACCGCCGGCAATATCGAGCACCTTGAAACCGGGGCGGACACCGGCCTGGGCGATGGTGAAGGTTTTCCACAGCCGGTGCAGTCCGCCCGACATCAGGTCGTTCATCACATCGTATTTGGACGCAACCGAGTGAAATACCTCGGCGACCTTGTGCGCTTTTTCTTCCTCGGGAACGGTCTGATAACCGAAGTGGGTGGTTTTGGTCATGACGGCGGCCTTGTTTACTAGATTTGCATTATACAAGTCGCCGGTTTTCGCTTGGTGCGCCTGTGCGGCGCTGGTGGGCAGCAAGGCGGGGAAAACAGGAAACCTTGCCGGAAATCAAACCGGCATCGGTTCAATGCTGGTGGCCGCAGGCGCTGCCGGCGCCGCCCTCCGCCAGCATCGGCGCGTCGCGGCCGGTCTCGCGCGTGAAGCCGGCTGCTTCCAGCCGCTGCAGATATTCTTCCCACAGTTGAGCCTGCTCCTTGCCAAGCGAATACAGGTAATCCCAGGAATAGATGCCGGTGTTATGGCCGTCGGAAAAGTGCGGCTGCACCGCGTAGTGGCCGACCGGTTCCAGAGCGGTCAGTTGCACATCCCGCTTGCCGGTCTGCAGCACTTCCTGGCCCCGGCCGTGACCGCGCACTTCGGCCGACGGCGAATACACGCGCAGGTACTCGAAAGGCAGGGAAAAGCTTTCGCCGTTGTCGAACGCGATTTCCAGCGTGCGCGACTGCTTGTGCACGGTCAGCGCGGTCGGGGTCGGAGTGGCATTTTGCTGGGCAGGCATGGCGGATTCCGGAAAGGACTTTACAGTAGCGAACGTTCGAAACGATCGAGGATGGCTTCCCGCAGTTTCGGCAGCAGCGCGTTGCGCCGGGCCAGGCTGGCCGAGCTGGGCGTGCGCCGCGTCTCGGCCCAGACCGGATCGGGAAAATGCGCGTCGTCCTCGTAGCGCGGAATCACGTGCCAGTGCAGGTGCGGCGTAAGGTTGCCGAAACTGGCGACGTTCACCTTGTGCGGCTGCATCACCTCGCGCACCGCTTCCTCGACCTGCCATACGGCGGCGGTCAGGATTGCGCGATCCGCACTCGGCAGGTCGGTCATTTCCTTCACGTGCGCATTCCAGATCACGCGGCAGAAACCGGGATAACGCTCGTCGTCGACCAGCACGATCCGGTAGTTGTCATCCCGGTAGACGATGTCGCCGCCGGGATGAAGGCAGAGTTCGCAGGCTGCTTGCTTCGTCATGCTTGCTTCGTCATTTATACCAGCACGCGTTCGATGCCGCCATTGTTGGCGCGGGCGACGTAATCGGGCATCCAGTTCTCACCGAGCAGGTGCCGCGCCATTTCGATCACGATGTAGTCGGCAGTGGTACCCGAATCCTCGTTGTAGCGCGACAGTCCCTGGAAGCAGGACGGGCACGAGGTCAGGATCTTCACTTCGCCATCGAATCCGTCAGCGCGCACCTTGTCGGCGCCCTTGCGCATTTCCTCTTCCTTGCGGAAGCGAATCTGCGTTGACACATCCGGGCGGCTCGCGAACAAGGTGCCCGACTCGCCGCAGCAACGCTCGTTCTTTTCGATCTTCTGCGCATCGCCTGTGGTAATCAGCGCATTCACCGTTTTCAGCGGGTCCTGCTGCTTCATCGGGCTGTGGCAGGGATCGTGATACATGTAACGCACACCATTCACGCCTTCGAGCTTCACGTTCTTTTCGAGTAGGTATTCGTGGATGTCGATGATCCGGCAGCCGGGGAAAATCTTCTCGAATTCATAGCTCTGCAACTGGTCATAGCAGGTGCCGCATGACACTACGACCGTCTTGATGTCGAGGTAGTTCAGCGTATTGGCCACGCGATGGAACAACACGCGATTGTCCGTCATCATCTTCTCGGCCTTGTCGTACTGGCCCGCACCGCGCTGCGGATAGCCGCAGCACAGATAGCCGGGCGGCAGCACGGTCTGCACGCCGACATGCCACAGCATCGCCTGCGTCGCCAGGCCCACCTGCGAGAACAGCCGTTCCGAACCGCAGCCCGGGAAATAGAACACCGCTTCGGTATCGGCAGTGGTCCTTTTCGGATCGCGGATGATCGGCACGATCTTGTCGTCTTCGATGTCGAGCAGCGCGCGCGCCGTCTTCTTCGGCAGATTGCCCGGCATCTTCTTGTTGATGAAGTGAATCACCTGTTCCTTGACCGGCGCCTTGCCATGGCTGGCCGGCGGTGCCTTGGTCTGCTTTTTGGCGAACTTCTGCAACAAATTGTTTGCCAGTCGCTGCGCCTTGTAGGCAACGCCGGTCATCGCCGCGCGCGTAGCATTGATGGTGGCCGGATCGGTCGCATTCAGGAAGAACATCGCGCCGGCAGTACCCGGGTTGAACGACTTCTTGCCCATCTTGCGCAGCAGGTTGCGCATGTTCATCGACACATCGCCGAAATCGATATCGACCGGGCACGGTGTCACGCACTTGTGGCAAACCGTGCAGTGATCGGCCACGTCCTCGAACTCTTCCCAGTGCTTGATCGACACCCCGCGCCGGGTCTGCTCTTCATACAGGAAGGCTTCGACCAGCAGCGAGGTCGCGAGGATCTTGTTGCGCGGCGAATACAGCAGGTTGGCGCGCGGCACGTGGGTCGCGCATACCGGCTTGCACTTGCCGCAGCGCAGGCAATCCTTCACGCTGTTGGCGATCGCGCCGATGTCGCTTTGCTGCATGATCAGCGATTCGTGGCCCATCAGGCCGAACGACGGCGTGTACGCGTTGCGCAAATCGGCGTGCATCTGCGGATCGTTCAGCAGCTTGCCCTTGTTGAAGCGGCCTTCGGGATCGATGCGCTGCTTGTAGGCGCGGAAATCGGCGATTTCGCCTTCGGTCAGGAATTCCAGCTTGGTGATGCCGATTCCGTGCTCGCCCGAGATCACGCCGTTCAGCGAACGCGCCAGCACCATGATGCGCGCCACCGCCGCGTGGGCATCCTGCAGCATCTGGTAGTGGTCGGAATTGACCGGAATGTTGGTATGCACGTTGCCGTCGCCGGCGTGCATGTGCAGCGCGACGAATACGCGTCCGCGCAGCACCCGCTTGTGGATTGCGCCGCATTCGTCGAGGATCAGCTTGAACGCGCCGCCGCTGAAGATCTGGCGCAGTTGCGCGCGCACTTCGGATTTCCACGAGACGCGGATGGTGCGGTCCTGGACCACGTGGAAAACCGTGGCGTCCGGCTGGCGCGCGAGGCGCTCGTCGATCCAGGTCATCGCCACGCCGAGCGCGGCCAGTTCGTCATGCGCGTCGCGCAGCGGCTTGTCCAGCTGCGACAGCAGGTAGGACCAGCGCGCATGCGTCTGTTCCAGCAACTGCGTCGCCTGCGCGACGCGGTCCTCCAGCAGCTCGGCCGGCGGAATGTCGTCCGCATCCGCATCTTCGCTCTTGCCAAGCGGCAGATGGCCGGCGGCGAAAAAGCCCTGCAGTTCGGCCAGCAGCTGCAACTTGTTCCTGATCGACAGTTCGATGTTGATACGCTCGATGCCGTCGGTGTACTCGCCCATCCGGTCAAGCGGAATCACCACGTCCTCGTTGATCTTGAACGCGTTGGTGTGTTTCGCGATCGCCGCGGTGCGGGCACGGTCGAGCCAGAATTTCTTGCGGGTTTCCGGGCTGACCGCGACGAAGCCTTCGCCGACCCGGGTGTTGGCCATCCGCACCACTTCCGACGCCGCACGCGCGACCGCATCCTCGTCGTCGCCGACGATATCGCCGAACAGCGCCATCTTCGGCAGCACGCCGCGCTTGGACTTGGTCGAATAGCCGACCGCGCGCAGGTAGCGCTCGTCCAGGTGCTCGAGGCCCGCCAGGATCGCGCCGCCCTTCTTCGTCTCGGAATCGAGGTAATCCTTGATCTCGACGATCGACGGAATCGCATCGCGCGCCTGGCCGAAGAATTCGAGGCAGACGGTACGCGTGTGCTTCGGCATCTTGTGCAGGATCCAGCGCGCCGACGTAATCAAGCCGTCGCAGCCTTCCTTCTGGATGCCCGGCAGGCCGGCCAGGAACTTGTCGGTGACGTCCTTGCCCAGTCCTTCCTTGCGGAAGCGGCGGCCTTCGATTTCCAGTATCTCGGTCTTGAACGGCGGGTTCGAACGGCCCTTGTCGGCCGGATGCGTCCATTCCAGCTTGAATTTCGCAACCGGCGCGTCGTGGATCTTGCCCAGGTTATGCTCGAGCCGGGTGACTTCCAGCCAGTCGCCATTCGGATCGACCATGCGCCAGCTCGCGAGGTTGTCGAGCGCGGTCCCCCACAGCACTGCCTTCTTGCCGCCGGCGTTCATCGCGACGTTGCCGCCGATGCAGGAAGCCTCGGCCGAGGTCGGGTCGACCGCGAACACGAAGCCGGCCTTTTCCGCCGCTTCGGCCACTCGCTTGGTGACCACGCCGGCGCCCGAATGGATCGTCGCGTACGGCTTGTCGAGCCCGGGCAGCACCGTCATTTCCACGTTGCCGAGCTGCTCCAGTTTTTCGGTATTGATGACGGCCGACAGCGGCGTCAGCGGGATCGCGCCGCCGGTATAGCCGGTGCCGCCGCCGCGCGGGATGATGGTCAGGCCGAGCGCAATGCAAGCCTTGACCAGGCCAGCCATTTCGTCTTCGCTGTCCGGCGTCAGCACCACGAACGGGTACTCGACGCGCCAGTCGGTGGCGTCGGTGACGTGCGACACGCGCGACAGGCCGTCGAAACGGATATTGTCCTTCGCGGTATGGCGGCCCAGTTCCCGGGTCGCACGCTTGCGCAAATCGTAAGTGCGGCGGAATTCCTCGGCAAAATCGGCGACCGCCTGGCGCGCCGCCCTCACCAGTGCCTCGACGCTGGCGCTGCGCTGGCGCGCATGCGCGTCGCCGGCATCGGCGAGGTCGGTGCTCAGGCGCCGCTTCTCGACCTCGGTCAGCCGGTGGTTGAGCGCGTCGACCAGTTCCTGGCGCCGCTTCGGGTTGTCGAGCAGATCATCCTGCAGGTAGGGATTGCGCCGCACCACCCAGATATCGCCCAGCACTTCATACAGCATGCGCGCGGAACGGCCGGTCTGGCGCTCGCCGCGCAGAGTGTCGAGGATGCGCCATGACTCTTCGCCAAGCAGGCGGATCACGATCTCGCGATCGGAAAACGACGTGTAGTTATAAGGAATTTCGCGCAAGCGCGCGGGAGCCGTGCCGGTCGGGGCATCGGAAAGCAAAGCCTGGATTTGTGCGGGGGCGTTCATCTGGATTGGTTGGACTGACCCTTAAACACGCATTTTAGCTTATCGCAATGCAGCAGGCGGCAACACCCATGCTGCCATTACGGCTAAGCGCCGCCGGCGCTCAGGCAAACCAGCCGGCCAGATCGTGCCAGGCGCCGTCCGGCACTTCCAGCAACAGCCAGGTGATCAGCGCGTAACGCAGGAATTTGCCGAGCGCCATGTAAAAAAGACAAGGCAGGAACGGTAGCCGGAGCCAGCCGCCGAGCGTGGAAATCGGGTCGCCGATACCGGGCAGCCAGGCCAGCAGCATGGTGCGGGCACCATAGCGCCGCAGCCAGCCGAACCAGCGGCTGGCGCGTTCGCGTGCAAACAACTGCTTGGCGCCGGCACCCATCCAGTAGCCGATCGCGCCGCCCAGCGTATTGCCGGCTGTGGCCACCAGCATCGCTGGCCAGAACAGTGCGGCGTTCGCCTTGGCCACCGCGAACACCGCCGGTTCCGACGCCAGCGGCAGCAGCGTGGCGGAGATCAGGCTGATGACGAACACCGAAGCCAGCCCGACCTCGGGCAGCGCCAGGTAATGCAGCAGCGACTGGATTGCGGATTCGATCATCGATTGCACGGAAAGTGTCAAGCCCTTGCCGCGCATGATTCGGATGGAATTGGTCAGCGGAATTTCGACAGGGCCGTCCATTATAATGAGGAGCTTTGCCGCATGTGCCTGCGCGCGCGCCGGATTCCCGGATTCCGATACCGAGCTTATGACTACCGACTACCTGAAGAAAATCCTGACCGCCCGCGTCTATGACGTCGCCATCGAATCGCCGCTGGAGCTGGCCCGCTCGCTGTCCGAGCAGACCGGGAACCGGATCTACCTGAAGCGCGAAGACATGCAGAGCGTGTTCAGCTTCAAGCTGCGCGGCGCCTACAACAAGATGGCGAACCTGACCCCGGCCCAGTTGAAGCATGGCGTGATCTGCGCGTCAGCCGGCAACCATGCGCAGGGCGTCGCGCTGGCCGCGTCCCGCCTCGGCACCCGCGCGGTGATCGTGATGCCGACCACGACGCCGCCGGTGAAGGTGGAAGCGGTCAAGGCGCGCGGCGGCGAAGTGGTGCTGTTCGGCGACTCCTACACCGATGCGTACAACCATGCGCTGACGCTGGAAAAGAAGCAGAAGCTGACTTTCGTGCATCCGTTCGACGATCCCGACGTGATTGCCGGCCAGGGCACCATAGGCATGGAAATCCTGCGTCAGCATACCGGCCCGATCCACGCGGTGTTCGCGGCGATCGGCGGCGGCGGCCTGATTTCCGGCGTGGCGGCCTACATCAAGGCGGTGCGGCCCGAGATCAAGGTGATCGGCGTGCAGACCACCGATTCCGACGCGATGGCGCGCAGCCTGAAGGCCGGCCGCCGGGTTACGCTGCCGGACGTCGGCCTGTTCTGCGACGGCACCGCGGTCAAGCTGGTCGGCGAAGAAACCTTCCGCCTGGCGAAGCAGTACGTGGACGATATCGTGGTGGTCGATACCGATGCGGTATGCGCGGCGATCAAGGACGTGTTCCAGGACACGCGCAGCATTCTCGAACCGTCGGGCGCGATGGCGGTGGCCGGCGCCAAGGCCTATCTCGAACAGGCGAAGGCCGCGAAGAAGCCGCTGAAGGATGAAGCGCTGGTAGCGATCGCCTGCGGCGCCAACATGAATTTCGACCGGCTGCGCTTCGTCACCGAGCGCGCCGAGGTCGGCGAGGCGCGCGAAGCGGTGTTCGCAGTCACGATCCCGGAAGAGCGCGGCAGCTTCCGGCGCTTCTGCGAACTGATCGGCCCGCGCAACGTCACCGAATTCAACTATCGGATCAGCGACGAAAAAGTCGCCCATGTGTTCGTCGGCATCCAGATTTCCAGCCGCGACGAACCCGGCAAGATCACGAAGCACTTCGAAAAGCACGGCTTCCGCACGCTCGACCTGACCCACGACGAACTGGCGAAACTGCATATCCGCCACCTGGTGGGCGGCAAGAGCGCGCTGGCGCACGACGAACTGCTGTACCGCTTCGAATTCCCGGAACGGCCGGGCGCGCTGATGCGCTTCCTCGACAGCATGGCGCCGAACTGGAACATCAGCCTGTTCCACTACCGCAACCAGGGCGGCGACGTCGGCCGTATCCTGGTGGGACTGCAGGTGCCGAAGAAGGAAATGAAGGCATTCCGCGAATTCCTGGCAACGCTCGGCTACCGGCACTGGGACGAAAGCACGAACCCGGTGTACAAGCTGTTCCTGTAATCCGGCGAAGCGCCGCCCCGGCTGCCACGAAACGCGCTGCGGCGAGCGCGCCGCCGCAGCGCTCGCCTATCTTTGGTACAGTTCCAGCCTGCCGCGTCTTTCGCGGAGCAACCGCCTTTCCCCGAATCATGAACACACCCAACGCGCCCGAAGCTTCGCCGCTCGGCAAACCGACCGCTTACCAGGCCGAATACGCGCCGTCGCTGCTGTTTCCGATCGCGCGCCAGCCGAAACGGGACGAACTCGGCATCGGCGGCACGCTGCCGTTTTTCGGCGTCGACATCTGGAATGCGTATGAAGTGTCGTGGCTGAACCAGCGCGGCAAGCCGCAGATCGCGATCGCGACGTTTACGGTGCCGGCCGAGTCGCCCAACATCATCGAATCGAAGTCGTTCAAGCTGTACCTGAACTCGTTCAACCAGACCCGGCTGGCCGATGCCGACGCCTTGCGGGAACTGCTCAAGCGCGACCTGTCGGCCGGTTTCGGCGCGCCGGTCCAGGTCAGCCTGACCTTGCCCGACGCGTTTGCCGGTCTGCGAATGGGCGAACTCGAAGGCCTGCTGCTCGACCGGCTCGACATCGAAGTGGCCGAATACTCCCCCAATCCGTCGCTGCTGAAAGCCAACCACCAGGAGGCGATCGTCGAGGAGACGCTGGTATCGCACCTGCTGAAATCGAACTGCCTGGTCACCGGCCAGCCGGACTGGGGCAGCGTGCAGATTCGCTATGTCGGCGCGCAAATCGACCAGGAAGGCCTGCTGCAATACCTGATCGGCTTTCGCGACCATGACGAATTCCATGAGCAATGCGTGGAGCGCATCTTCATGGACATCCTGCGCGAATGCCGCCCCCAGAAACTGGCGGTGTATGCGCGCTATACCCGGCGCGGCGGGCTCGACATCAATCCGTGGCGCGCCAATTTCACGACCGGTCAGCGCCCGCTCAACGTGCGCAACGCACGCCAGTAAAATTATTGTTCCTGAAGGAAACTTTTGGCGAGGCCGACACTCGAAATGCCCACCATCCACGTACCACGGATGAAGACAAAAGGAGCGCAGTTGTCGGGCGAACAGGAAATTCGGGTTTCATTGCGCCCCCTGCTCGCGATCAATATTGTTAAAGCGGACACCTTCTATGCTGACATTGCACATCTTCCAAAGACGCCTATAATGCGACTCGAAAGCTTGTTTTGTGCAGCGCAACAAACCTCGGCTCCATGACTACTCTCGCCAAAATCCTGTCGGTCGACAATGTCGTTCTCGATCTTGAAGTCTCCAGCAAGAAACGCGCTTTCGAGCAGGCCGGACTCATTTTCGAAAACAACTGCGGCATTGCCCGCTCGGTAGTGTCGGATAATCTGTTCGCGCGCGAACGCCTGGGGTCCACCGGACTCGGCCATGGCGTCGCGGTACCGCACGGTCGCATCAAGGGCCTGAAAACGCCGCTGGCGGCATTCGTGCGGCTGAAAGATCCGATTCCGTTCGAATCGCCCGACGGCCAGCCGGTGAAGCTGCTGATATTCCTGTTGATCCCCGATCAGGTGACGCAACAGCATCTGGAAATCCTGTCGGAAATCGCCGAAATGTTTTCGGACGAAAGCTTCCGCGAACTGCTGACGACCGACACCGATTCGGCCTCCGTGCATGCCCGCATCGCGGCACGCCAGCCCAGCATGCACGCCGCCTGAGCAAAGCGACCTGCGCCCATGCCCGCCTCGACCCACCTGACCATCCAGCAGCTTTACGACGACACCCGTGAAGCGCTGCAGCTCGGCTGGTTTGCCGGCTTTCCGGGCGGCGAGCGGCGCATCTCGGGCGACGCCACCTCGGCCGCCGACCAGGTCGGCCACTTGAACCTGATCCACCCCGGTCGCCTGCAGGTGTTCGGCCACCAGGAAATCGAGTATTACAACCGGCTGTCGCCGGCGTCGCGCAAGTACC
>CBIHOK010000022.1:0-30206 GCA_966211575.1 uncultured Noviherbaspirillum sp. | reverse complement strand
TGCGCAGGGGCCGGCCATGCCGTCCAGCGATGGCAGGAACTCCATCGAGCAACGGCATGAGCTGTGTCGAATCGTGGCGGTTCGCGCCAGTCAGAATGACATTCAACGGTGTACCGTGGCCGTCGACGACGAGGTGGTGCTTGCTGCCCGCCTTGCGCCGATCAGTCGGGTTGGGCCCCGTTTTTTTCCCCCATGCACGGCACGCACGGATGAGCTGTCGGCAATCACGCGGGAGAAATCGAGCCGGTCGGCGTTGCGCAGCTTCGCCAGCAAGACGCGATGCAACTTCTCCCACACGCCGGCCTTTTGCCAATCGCGTGCGCGGCGCCAGCAGGTCATGCCTGAGCCGCATCCCATCTCCTTGGGCAGCAATTCCCATGGCAAACCAGTCTGCAGGATGAAAATAATGCCAGTCAATAGACGTCGCTCGTCGAGCCGCTTGCGGCCAGCCGGTGACTTGTGCGGCGGCGGTGGCGGGAGCAAGGGGCGAACGATTTCCCATAATTCATCATCAACCAATTCGCGGGCCATGATGTCTCTCCATAGAACAATCGGGAAAAACCATTGGACCGCATTTACTCGATTTTGTTAGGCGCTCTTAGACTCGGCCGTTTCGAGAAATTCGAGCATCCGCTGCGGCAGCCAGTTCAACTGCCCCGGCGGCTTTCCCACTGCAAATCCGACATGGCCGCCTTGCTCGGGGTAATCGAGCGTCACGCGCGGCGAAGCAGTGCGCGGCAAGTGCTGGGCCGGCAGGAACGGGTCGTTGCGTGCATTCAGTACCAGCGTCGGCAGCGTGATGTCGGACAGCACATGTTTGGCACTGGCCCGATTCCAGTAGTCGTCGGTGTTGCGAAAGCCGTGCAGCGGTGCGGTGACCGCGTTATCGAATTCGTACAGATTGCGGGAGCGCATCATGGCATCGCGGTCGAACAGTCCGGGAAACTGCCGCAGCTTTTGCATGCATTTCGGTTTCAGCGTTTGCAGGAAAACCCGGGTGTATAGCATGTTGAAACCGCTCGACAATGCAGCGCCGCCGCCGGCGAGATCGAGCGGAGCGGAAACGGCGCAGGCGGCATCGACGATTTCGGCCTGATGCTGCGATTCGCCGAGCCAGCGCAACAGCGCGTTGCCGCCCAACGAGACGCCGGTCGCATACAGCCGGGATGCGTGACCGGCGCGGCCAATCGCAGCCAGGCGGCGCACGATCCAGTCGATTTCTTCCGCGTCACCCGAGTGATAGAAACGGGGGGCGTGGTTGAGTTCGCCCGAACAGCCGCGGAAATGCGGTACCGCGCCGCTCCAGCCGCGCGCCGCGACCTGGGCCATCAAGGCGCGCGCATAATGGCTGTCGGACGAGCCTTCTAACCCGTGGAACAGCACGACCAGCGGTTTTTCCGGCTGGCCGTCGACGAAGTCGACATCGATGAAATCGCCGTCCGGCGCCTTCCAGCGTTCGCGCCGGTAGGCGACCGGCGGCTTGGGAATGCAGGTCGCCGGATAAATGGTTTGCAGGTGGCCGCCGGGCAGCCAGTACGGAGCAGTGTAGGTCATCGGCCGGTCATCTTGTCCGGTTCTCATCGGCACACCCGGTAACGCCTTGCCGGTACGGCGGTCAATGCAGCAGCATCGCCGTCGTGGTATCGGCCGGCGCCTCGCCCGGCACCACCGAAGCATGGTGGGTTGCGAGCCGCCAGCCTCGCGGCGTCTTGATATAGACGTTGGTGGCGATGATGTGGATTTCCTGCTGGCGCGACAGCGGGCGCTGGACTTCTTCGATGATGTTGTGCACCGAGGTCAGCATGTTCTGCGTCACATGCAATTGCACCGGCCGGATATGCACGCCGCCCTGCTCGAAGATCGACTCCCAGGCCGCCCGGATCGCCGCATGGCCTACCAGCCGGGGCGCGCCGGGATGGACGCAGACGATGTCTTCATCGTCGCTCCACAATGCCATCACCGCGTCCACGTCGGCGCGGCCGATCGCCTCGTAGAACGCGGCCTCGGTTTCCTCCGGCGTTTCCGGCATCTGATTCAACTTGGGCATATTCCTGATTCCCCGAGGCTGCGGGCGCCGGTTTGGCGCATCAATGCCGATGGACCGCCGCGCCGTGCTTGAGCTGGTAGACGGTGCTGCAATACGGGCATTTCGCTTGCCCGTGCGCATCCAGTTCGAGAAATACGCGCGGATGCGACGACCAGATCGGCATCGCGGGGTTCGGGCAATAGGCCGGCAGATCCTTGGCGTCAAGTTCCACCGGGCCGGTCGTTTGTTTGGCTTGGGTCATGATAGTCGCAGTCGTTTAAACCAGGGTCAGCCAGTGCTTGTACTGCGGTGCCTTGCCGGACACCACGTCGAAGAACAGCGCTTGCAGCTTTTCGGTGATCGGTCCGCGGCGGCCGGCGCCGATCTGGCGGTTGTCGAGTTCGCGGATCGGCGTGATTTCGGCCGCGGTGCCGGTGAAGAAGGCTTCGTCGCAGCAGTACATTTCGTCGCGCGTGATGCGCTTTTCGATCACTTCGATGCCGAGGTCGCGCGCCATCGTCAATACCGCGTCGCGCGTGATGCCGTCGAGGCAGGACGCCAGGTCCGGCGTGTACAGCTTGCCGTTCTTGACGATGAACACGTTCTCGCCCGAGCCTTCCGACACGTAGCCGTCGGTGTCGAGCAGCAGCGCTTCGTCGTAGCCGTCGGTCAGTGCTTCCTGGTTGGCCAGGATCGAGTTGATGTAGTAGCCGCAGGCTTTCGCGCGCACCAGCGACACGTTCACATGATGGCGGCTGAACGACGAGGTCTTGACGCGGATGCCCTTGGTGATGCCGTCTTCGCCGAGGTAGGCGCCCCACGGCCAGGCCGCGATCGCGACGTGGATGGTGTTGCCCTTGGCCGACACGCCGAGCTTTTCCGATCCAATCCAGACCAGCGGCCGCAGGTAGCAGGATTCCAGCTTGTTTTCGCGCACCACCTGGCGCTGCGCTTCCATCACGGTTTCCATGTCGAACGGGATCGCCAGCTGGAAGATCTTGGCCGAGTTGAACAGGCGCTGGGTATGCTCCTTCAGGCGGAAGATGGCAGTGCCTTCGGGCGTCTTGTATGCGCGCACGCCTTCGAACACACCCATCCCGTAATGCAGGGTGTGGGTCAGTACGTGCACGGTCGCGTCGCGCCAATCGATCAATTCGCCGTCTTTCCAGATTTTTCCGTCGCGGTCGGCCATGGACATGTTGCGTTCTCCGGGTAAATACAAAAGCAGGATTTTAACCCGGATAGTTGATTGAGAGCGAGGCCGGACGCGCCCGAATCGCCGGTTGCGGAGGCGTTCCGGGCTTCCTGCGGCGCTCGAAATTCGCCGGTAGAATGGCGGCCGCAAGCAGTTCCTTCTTTCCGGGGGCACCTGTGCGCCATCGCAGGCGAGCCCGGCGCCGGTTTTGCGCGGATTTTGTCCGGGTTTTTTGACGATAACCGGCCACTCCCGGGACTGCCTCTGCGCTTACCTCAAACGGCATTTGATGAACAATTTGCAATCCGGCCTCGCACAAGCTGTGGCCGACCCGGAACGGCAAGCCTTCCGTGAAGGCTTGAAAGCCTGCGGCCCGACCATGCCGGGCATCTTTGCGTGGGCACTGGTGACCGGGATGGCAATGGTAAAAAGCGGCCTGACCCTGTGGCAAGCCCTGGGCATGAGCCTGCTGGTGTTCGCTGGTTCGGCGCAGCTGACGGCGTTGCCGCTGATCGCGGTCGGCACGCCGGCGTGGATCGTGTTCCTGACGGCGCTGGTGGTGAACCTGCGCTTTCTGATCTTCGGCGCGATGGTGGGGCCGCATTTCGCGCATCTGCCCTGGTATCGGCGCATACGCTACGGCTACTTCAATGCCGATGTGATCATGGCGCTGTTCCCGCGCCGCTTTCCGCCGGAAACGATGTTCCAGCAGCAGGGCAAGACCGGTTACTACAGGGGCGTCGCCTATACCAATTGGGCGGTATGGCAGACCGGTTCGGTGGCCGGCATCCTGCTGGCGAGCCGGATCCCGCAGGGCTGGGGTATCGGTTTCGCCGGCATCCTGGCGTTGCTGGCGCTGACGGTTTCGCTGACCGTCAATCTTGCCGCGCTGGCCGGAGTGGCGGTAGCGAGCCTGACCGCGGTGGCAGCGGCATCGCTGCCGTTCCGGCTGGGCTTGCTGCTGGCGGTGATTCTCGGCATGTCGGCGGCGATGGCGGTGGATTCCGTGAGAAAGCCGGCAAGGAGACGGACATGAGCGCCGCCGGAGTCTGGCTGGCGATCGCCCTGATGACGCTTGCCACGGTGATCACGAGGAGCGCGTTCTTCCTGTTCGGCCATCGGGTCAGGATTCCGCCTCGGCTCCAGCACGCGTTGCGTTATGCGCCGGCTGCCGCTCTGGCGGCGATCGTCGCGCCCGAGCTGCTGCTTTCCCACGATACCTTGCAGCTAAGCTGGAGCAATCCGAAACTGATGGCCGGCGTGGCCGCGGTCCTGTTCTTTCTCGCCACCCGCCATTTCCTGGGCACGATCGTGGTCGGAATGGTGGTGTTTTCCTTGCTTCGCATCATGCTTTGACCGGCGGTTTTTTCAAAAGAACGGGTGCGGTAAAATAGCCGCTTTTCCATTCTTTCAATATCGTCCGCCAGCCATGCATTTTAACCGCCTGAGCGATCTCATCGCGCGCAACCAACTCCAGGGCAAACGCGTATTCATCCGTGCCGATCTCAATGTGCCGCAGGACGATGCCGGCAATATCACCGAAGATACGCGCATCCGCGCATCGGTTCCGGCGATCCGCCAGGCGCTCGACGCCGGCGCCGCGGTGATGGTGACTTCGCACCTCGGACGTCCCACCGAGGGCGAGCTGAAACCCGAAGATACGCTGGCGCCGATCGCGCGGCGGCTGTCGGAATTGCTGGGCGTGCCGGTCGAACTGAAACAGAACTGGGTCGACGGCGTGGACGTGCAGCCGGGCCAGGTGGTGCTGCTGGAAAACTGCCGCGTCAACAAGGGCGAGAAGAAAAACAGCGACGAGCTGGCGCAAAAGATGGCGAAGCTGTGCGACGTCTATGTGAACGATGCATTCGGCACCGCGCACCGGGCCGAAGCCACCACCCACGGGATCGCGAAGTATGCGCCGGTCGCCTGCGCGGGTCCGCTGCTGGCAGCCGAGCTCGATGCGCTCGGCAAGGCGCTCGGGCAACCGGCGCGGCCGCTGGTTGCGATCGTCGCCGGTTCCAAGGTTTCCACCAAGCTGACCATCCTCAAATCGCTGGCCGACAAGGTCGACAACCTGATCGTCGGCGGCGGCATCGCCAACACCTTCATGCTGGCTTCCGGGCTGAAGATCGGCAAGTCGCTGGCGGAGGCCGACCTGGCCGGTGAAGCGAAAGCGATCATCGACCTCATGGCCGCGCGCGGCGCTTCGGTGCCGATTCCGGTCGACGTGGTATGCGCGAAAGAGTTTTCGCCGACCGCCGTTGCGAGCGTGAAGGACGTGCAAGACGTGGCCGACGACGACATGATTCTCGATATCGGTCCCAGGACGGCGGCGCAACTGGCGCAGCAGATCGCCCAGGCCGGCACCATCGTCTGGAACGGCCCGGTCGGCGTGTTCGAATTCGACCAGTTCGGCGAAGGCACGAAAACGCTCGCCATGGCCATCGCGAATTCCAAGGGCTTTTCGATTGCCGGCGGCGGCGATACGCTGGCGGCGATCGCCAAGTACGGCATTGCCGACAAGGTCGGCTACATCTCGACCGGCGGCGGCGCCTTCCTCGAATTCCTGGAAGGCAAAACGCTGCCTGCGGTCGATATCCTGCAGCAGCGCGCCGCCTGAATATTGCGCAACAGGTGAATCCCGGCCGCGGTCCGCGGGCAGCGCATCACGATGAGAAAGGTTTGAAGATGCAAAGAGCCACCAAAATAGTCGCCACCGTCGGCCCGGCATCGAGCGACCCCGCGATCCTGGTTCGCATGATCCGGGCGGGAGTCGACGTGGTGCGGCTGAATTTCTCGCACGGCAAGGCGCAGGACCATATCGACCGGGCCGCGATGGTGCGGCAGGCGGCGGCCGAATGCGGCAAGGAAGTCGCGATCATGGCCGACCTGCAGGGACCGAAGATCCGCATCGGCAAATTCGAGCATGGCAAGATCTTCCTGGAAAACGGCAGCAAGTTCGTACTCGATGCGGCTTGCGAATTGGGCGACCAGGCACGCGTCGGCCTCGACTACAAGGAGTTGCCGCGCGACCTGAAACCGGCCGACGTGCTGCTGCTCAACGACGGCCTGATCGTGCTGGTGGTCGACAAGGTGGTCGGCAGCGCGATCCACACCACCGTCAAGATCGGCGGCGAACTGTCCAACAACAAGGGCATCAATCGCCTCGGCGGGGGCTTGTCGGCGCCGGCGCTGACCGCCAAGGACATGGAAGACATCAAGACCGCGATGAGCTTCCAGGCCGATTACATCGCGGTCTCTTTCCCGAAGAGCGCAACCGACATGGTGATGGCGCGCCAGCTGGCGAACATCGCCGGCGAACAGTTCCATCACAAGCCGCAGATGATCGCCAAGATAGAGCGTGCCGAAGCAATCCCGGTGCTGCAGGACATCCTCGATGCGTCGGACGGCATCATGGTCGCGCGCGGCGACTTGGCGGTCGAAGTCGGCAATGCGGCGGTGCCGGCACTGCAGAAGCGCATGATCAAGATGGCGCGCGCGTCGAACAAGCTGGCGATCACCGCGACCCAGATGATGGAATCGATGATCTTCAATGCGGTGCCGACCCGGGCCGAAGTGTCGGACGTGGCCAACGCCGTGCTAGACGGCACCGATGCGGTGATGACCTCGGCCGAAACGGCATCCGGCAAGTACCCGGTGGACACGGTGGAGGCAATGGCCGCGATTTGCCTGGAAGCGGAAAAATCGGACGTGGTGAAGCTGGACGCGGACTTCCTGAATGCGACCTTCACCCGGATCGACCAGTCGATCGCCTATGGCGCCCTGTTCACTGCGCACCATCTGCGGGTAAAGGCGATTGCCGCGCTGACCGAATCCGGCTCCACCACGTTGTGGATGAGCCGGCACAACATCGACATCCCGATCTACGCGATGACGCCCATTCTCGGCACCCAGCGCAAGGCGGCGCTATACCGCAACGTCACCACCGTGCACCTGGCGCAGTCGATCGACCGCGATGCGGTATTGAAAGAAGCGCAGGATTTGCTGCTCGCCAAAGGCGCGGTGCAGAAAGGTGACATGATAGTCGTTACCTGGGGTGAACCCATGGGGCAGGTCGGCGGCACCAACGCGCTGAAGATCATGAAGATCGGCGAGTACTGACCGTCCGCGACCCAAGAATTTTATTGTCTGGAGAAAATCATGCCTCTCGTATCCATGCGTCAACTGCTGGACCATGCCGCCGAAAACGGCTACGGTCTGCCGGCGTTCAACGTCAACAACCTGGAACAGGTCACCGCGATCATGCAGGCCGCCGATGAAGTTGGCGCACCGGTGATCATGCAGGCGTCGGCCGGCGCCCGCAAATACGCGGGTGAGGCCTTCCTGCGCCACCTGATCGAAGCGGCGGTGGAAGCCTATCCGCACATCCCGGTGGTCATGCACCAGGACCACGGCCAGTCGCCGGCGGTCTGCATGGCTGCGATCCGCTCCGGTTTCACCTCGGTGATGATGGACGGCTCACTGATGGAAGACGGCAAGTCTGTCGCCAGCTACGACTACAACGTGCAGGTATCGCGTGAAGTGGTGAAGTTCTCGCACGCGATCGGCGTCACCGTCGAAGCGGAACTGGGCGTGCTCGGTTCGCTGGAAACGATGAAGGGCGATAAGGAAGACGGCCACGGCGCCGACGGTACGATGACGCGCGAACAGTTGCTGACCGACGTCAACCAGGCTGCCGATTTCGTCAAGCTGACCCACTGCGACGCGCTGGCAATCGCGATCGGCACCTCGCACGGCGCCTATAAGTTCTCGCGCAAGCCGACCGGCGACATCCTCGCGATTGAGCGCATCAAGGAAATCCACGCGCGCATTCCGAATACCCACCTGGTGATGCATGGTTCGTCTTCGGTGCCGCAGGAACTGCTGGCCGAGATCCGCGAGTTCGGCGGCGACATGAAGGAAACCTACGGCGTGCCGGTCGAGGAAATCCAGGAAGGCATCAAGCATGGCGTGCGCAAGATCAATATCGATACCGACATCCGGCTCGCGATGACCGGCGCGATCCGCCGCTTCTTCGCCGAGAACCCGTCCAAGTTCGACCCGCGCGAATACCTGAAGCCGGCGCGCGAAGCCGCCAAGGGCGTCTGCAAATCGCGTTTCATCGCGTTCGGCTGCGAAGGCCAGGCGGCGAAGATCAAGGCGATCCCGCTGGAAAAGATGGCCGAAAAATACAAGAAGGGCGAACTGGCCCAGATCGTGCAGTAAAATTGCGCAGTTGCAGCAAACCGGCCGGCGGCGTGTTACGACACCCGCCGGTTTGGTTTTTTGGATATGTCCGGATTTTCATATAAAAATCGGGATTGAACCACGGCGAACACAGCGAATACGGCGAAATGCAATAGCGAAAAGCTTTGCCATACCCGGTACCGGCATTCCCGAGGAAGTTCGGATCCTTCGGTTTTCGCCGTGCCCGCTGTGTTCGCCGTGGTTAAACAGCTTGCCGGACCATCCTTACGAAAATCCGCGAAACCGCTTTTGGAATTTCTATGAACAGTCTCTACCAATCCACCATCAAGTCGCTTCCATTGCTCGGTCGCGGCAAGGTGCGCGACAACTATGCGGTCGGCGACGACAAATTGCTGATCGTGACGACCGACCGCCTGTCGGCATTCGACGTCGTGATGAACGAGCCGATCCCGGGCAAGGGCATCGTGCTGAACCGGATGTCGGACTTCTGGTTCGAGAAGCTGGCCGGCATCGTGCCGAACCACCTGACCGGCATCGCCCCGGAGAGCGTGGTCGCGGCTGACGAGGTGGGCCAGGTGCAGGGCAGGGCGGTGGTCGCGAAGCGCCTGCAGCCGATCCTGGTGGAAGCGGTGGTGCGCGGCTACATCATCGGTTCCGGCTGGAAGGATTACCAGGAGAGCGGCACGATCTGCGGGATCGCGCTGCCGCCCGGCTTGCGCCAGGCCGACAAGCTGGCGACGCCCATCTTCACGCCGGCGGCCAAGGCGGAGCTGGGCGAGCATGACGAGAACATCAGCTTTGCCGAGATGGAGCAGCGGATCGGCAAGGAGCTGGCGGCCAGGATACGCGACGTCAGCATCCGGCTGTACCAGACCGCGGCCGATTATGCGGCGACGCGCGGCATCATCATCGCCGACACCAAGTTCGAATTCGGCCTCGACGCGAACGGCACGCTGCACCTGATGGACGAGGTGCTGACCGCCGACTCCTCGCGCTTCTGGCCGGCCGATTCGTATGCGCCCGGCATGTCGCCGCCGTCGTTCGACAAGCAGTTCGTGCGCGACTACCTGGAAACTCTGAAAGACTGGAACAAGACTGCGCCGGCGCCTTCGCTGCCGCCGGACGTGGTCGCAAAGACCGGCGCCAAGTACCGCGAAGCCTTGCAGCGTCTGACCGGTGAAACCTTGAAGGACTGACATGAGCGAAGCACAGGCAAGCCAGCCGCTGGTCGGCGTCGTCATGGGTTCCTCGTCCGACTGGGACGTGATGCAGCACGCGGTCGCGATGCTGAAGGACTTCGGGATTGCGCACGAGGCGCGGGTGATTTCGGCGCACCGCATGCCGGACCAGATGTTCGCGTATGCGGAGAGCGCGCGCCAGCGCGGACTGCGCGCGATCATCGCCGGCGCCGGCGGCGCCGCGCACCTGCCGGGCATGCTGGCGGCCAAGACCATCGTGCCGGTGCTGGGCGTGCCGGTGCCCTCGAAATACCTGCGCGGCGAAGACTCGCTGTTGTCCATCGTGCAGATGCCGAAGGGCATACCGGTTTCCACGTTCGCGATCGGCGAGGCCGGCGCCGCCAATGCGGCGCTGACCGCGATCGCGATCCTGGCTACGACCGATGACCAGCTGGCGCAGCGACTGCAGGCATTTCGCACGAGTCAGACCCGGACCGCCCTCGGAATGAGCTTGCCGGTATGAGCGATCAGTCTCACGCATTTGTTCCCACCGCTTCCCCGCCGACCTGGCTGGGCGTGATGGGCGGCGGCCAGCTCGGGCGCATGTTTGCCCACGCCGCGCAGCAGATGGGATTCAAGGTGGCGGTGCTGGAGCCGTCGTCGGAATGCCCGGCCGGCCATGCCGCGGATCACCTGCTGTGCGCCGGCTACGAAGACCAGGCCGGCCTGGCGGAACTGGCGGCGCAATGCGCGGCGGTCACCACCGAATTCGAAAACGTGCCCGCTCCCAGCCTGGCATTCCTGGCGCAAAACGCCTTCGTCGCGCCGTCCGCCGCCTGCGTGTCGATCGCGCAGGACCGGATCGCCGAAAAGCGGTTTTTCACCGACTGCGCGCCGGTGTCCGGCGTGCTGCCGGCGCCGCATTGCCTGGTGGAGAAGGCGGAAGATATCGACGCCATTCCCGACGATCTGTTGCCCGGCATCCTGAAGACCGTGCGCCTCGGCTACGACGGCAAAGGACAGGTGCGGGTGGGCAGCCGCGACGAGGCGCGTACTGCATTCGCGGCGATGAACGGCGTGGCCTGCGTGCTGGAAAAAATGCTGCCGCTGGCCTACGAGGTGTCGGTGCTGGCCGCGCGCGGCGCGAACGGCCAGTCGGTGGTGTATCCGATTGCCGAAAACGTGCACCGCGACGGTATCCTGTTCACCACCACCGTGCCCGGCCCGAACGTGACGCCCGATTGCGCCGCCCGGGCGCAGGCGGCGGCATTGGAAATCATCGAGCGCCTCGGCTACGTGGGCGTGCTGTGCATCGAATTCTTCGTGCTGCAGGATGGATCGCTGGTGGTCAACGAGATGGCGCCGCGTCCCCACAACAGCGGCCATTACACCATCGATGCCTGCGTCACCAGCCAGTTCGCGCAACAAGTGCGGGCGATGGCGCGCTTGCCGCTGGGCGAGGCGCGCCAGCATTCGCCGGCGATCATGCTCAACATCCTGGGCGACTTGTGGTTCGAGGGCGATGCCCAACAAGCGCGGGAACCGGCCTGGGACAAGCTGCTCGCGCTGCCCGGCGCCAACCTGCATCTGTATGGCAAGGATGAACCGCGCCGCGGCCGCAAGATGGGACACGTCACCTTCATCGCGCCCACGCTGGCGGAGGCGCGGGCCAGGCTGGAAACGGCTTGCGTGATCCTCGGCATCGCCCTCTGAAGGAATACGTCGCGATGTCCGATTCCATGCCTGCTTCTTCACTCGATTTGCCAGCCATCCGGGCTGCCGCGCGGCTGCTGGAGCAGGGTGAGCTGGTCGCGTTTCCGACCGAAACCGTGTACGGTCTCGGCGCCGATGCCGAAGATTCGCGGGCCGTTGCAAAAATCTATGCCGCAAAAGGCCGGCCGTCCAACCATCCTGTGATCGTGCATCTGGCGCCCGGCGCCGATCCCGGCTATTGGGCGAGCGCGATTCCGGGCCAGGCGCTGGCGCTGATCGACGCTTTCTGGCCGGGCCCGCTCACGCTGATCCTGAAACGCGCGCCCAACATTCCCGATGCGGTGGCGGGCGGACAGGACACGATCGGCTTGCGCTGCCCGTCCCATCCGGTGGCCCAGGCCTTGCTGCGGGAATTCAGGGGTGGCAAGGGCGGCGTGGCGGCGCCTTCGGCCAACCGCTTCGGCCACGTCAGCCCCACCACCGCACAGCATGTGCGCGACGAGTTCGGCGTCCCGCCGGATTCGCCGCTTGCATGCATCCTCGACGGCGGCCAGAGCGAAGTCGGCATCGAATCGACGATACTCGACCTGTCGCGCATCGCCACCCATGGCCCGGTGCTGCTGCGGCCCGGGCAGGTCGACGCGCTGCAGATCGCCGCTGTCATCGGCTCCGTGCCGGCTCTGCCGGATGCTGCCGCCCCGCGCGCGTCGGGCACGCTGGAAGCGCACTATGCGCCGCATACGCCGGTGGCGCTGATCGATGCGGATGTCCTGCACGACACGCTGCAAAAACTTTCGGCACACGAGCGACGTGCCGCGGTGATGCGCCGTAGCGTCCCCCTGCTGCAGGAAGCGGCGCATCAGCTCGCCATGCCGGGCGCCGCCGCCGACTATGCGCATGCGCTGTACGCGGCGCTGCGCACGCTGGATCAGGCGCGCGACGATATCATCCTGGTCGAGGCGCCGCCTACCGGCGCCGAGTGGCAAGGCATCAATGACCGGCTGCGGCGTGCCGCGCACGATTCGAGCGGAGTGCTAGCGCACCTGCTCGCCGGCCACCCACCGGCGGCCCAAGACAAATAAAAAAAGCGCCGCGAAATGCGGCGCTTTCAGGGAGCGACTGCTTCAGTCGGTGTTCAGTTCGCAGCAAGGCGGGTATGGCTGCCCGCGATAGTCGGGAACTGGCCTTCATACTCCTGTTGCGCCAACTGGTAGCTGCCGTCTTCCTGTGCCTGGCGCAGCTCGGCGACCACTTGCGCGCGGGTCTTGGCGGGGACGAAGTTCGCGTCCGCCGTCACATATTCCTGCTGGGTCGCCGGAGTGGCCGCACTGGCCTGCACTTCGGCGCGCGACAGGGTGCTCTGCGCATTGCTGAAGTCCACATACGGATAGGTCTGGCCGGCAAACGCGGAACCTGCGGCGGCAGATACGGCAACGGCGGCAATCAACATTTTCGCTTTCATTTTGTTTTCCTCTTGATGATCTGATCAATGACTTTGGGCTCGGCGGTCGGGCATCATGCATCCCGTCGGGTCCTGCCTCGGTGATTCGCACTCAAAGTGTGTTCATCGATGAGTCGTATCTTAGTCATTGCAGCCGCAGAGAAAAACAGCACTGCAGGAAATGGATCGTTTCGAAAACGAGAATAAAGCGGGCGATGTGCAAGCTCTTGCGATCCCGCCGCGGATCAATGACACTGTCATTCCGATAGCAGATAGCATTCGTTCATGACCCTCATCGACCGATGACCCCATTGCGCTCAACCCTGGACTGCGCGTTGACGCGTTTGTCCGCAACCGGCGCCGGAACCGGCCCGGCCGGTACGCTGCCGACCCGCCGCATCGCGACACCGGCCGGACCTGTGCGCGCCTACGATTCGGGAACCGGCAAACCCGCGATCGTATTCGTGCCAGACGGCCCCAACGTGATCGAGCACTACGAGCCGCTGATTGCGTTGCTGGCATCGACGTTTCGCGTGGTGTGTTTCGACATGCCCGGATTCGGGCATTCGCTGCCGCGCGCGTCGTATGTCCATTCGCTGGACCAGGGCGCGAGCGTAGTGCTCGGCGTGCTCGATGCGCTGGGCATCGGGCAGGCGACATTGGCGTTCAGTTGCGCCAACGGCTTTTATGCGTTGCGGGCCGCCGCGCTGGCGCCGCAACGCATTGCAAGCCTGATCCTTTCGCAGACGCCGTCGCTGCCGGCAATGCATGCGTGGACCGGGCGCGTGATTCCCCGTCCCTTGAAAATTCCGCTGCTGGGGCAAGTGGCCGGCTGGGCATTGCGCCGCAAGGCGGCGTCCGGTTGGTATCGGCTCGCGTTGCCGGAGGCGACCGATCCGGCGCCGTTCCGGGAGAAGGCAATGACGGCACTTGCGCACGGCGGCTGCTTTTGCCTGGCCGGCGTGGTGCAGGGATTGTTGCGCGAACAGCCAGCGTCCCTGGCTGGCGTGAAGGCACCCCTCACGATCATCTGGGGATCGAAAGACCGCTCACACAAATACACCGATCCGCAATCCCTGCGCAGCATCGTGCCGCATGCGGAATTGGTGATGTTCGACGATTGCGGGCACTTCCCGGACCTGGAACAGGCGGAGCGCTTTGCTGCATTGCTGCGCACACGGCTGGCGCCGCTCCCGAGCGAATAAGAGCGGGAACGCGTTGTCGATCATGCGAATCGAAGGCATTCTCAAATCATGGAATGCTGCACGCGGCTTCGGATTCATCGCGCCGTTGCGGGGCGGTCCGGAAGTGTTCGTGCACGCGCGCGCATTTGTCGCCGGCAGTCCGCGCCCGCGTCCGCGGCAACGGCTGAGTTTCGAGATCGAGCAGCGACGCGACGGCAGGCAGCGGGCGGTCCGGGTGGCGCCGGTGGCCGGTCGCGCGGAATGGCGCCGGAACGAACGGCAAGGCACTTTCGAATGGTTCGCGCTCGGCGGCTTCGGCCTGGTGTACCTCGGTTTCGCACTGGCCTGGAGCGTGCAGTACCGGGTGGGATTGCTGTATCTGCTGGCGAGCGTGCTTTGCTTCCTGCTGTATGCACGGGACAAGCGCGCGGCAATCGCCGGCGCGCGCCGCATACCGGAATCCGTCCTGCTGGCCGCCGGCCTGTTCGGCGGTTGGCCGGGTGCCGTGCTGGCGCAACGGCTGTTGCGCCACAAGTCGGCCAAGCCCGCGTTCCGTCGCCGTTTCCGGGCGACGCTGGCGCTCAACCTGCTGCTGTTCCTTGCGTTCGCGGCGCCACTCTTGTACCGGTACTGGGAATGTCTGTCATCGGCCAGTCATTTTTGCGTGCGATAGTGCGTCCATCTCCCGCTCCGACCAGTTGAGTGTTCGCCCGCGCCGGCAACGACGCGGGCTTTTTTTTCTGAGCTGCGCCGGAGCTCAGGCGACCACCACCACTTCGGCCTTGCCGTTCTTGCGCACGATTTCCACGCCGACGTTGTTGGGATAGCGTTCGAGTATCAGGTCGACGGTGCTGCCGTTGACCGCGAGGTCCCGGATTTCGACGGTGTCGAGGAAGGCCGGCAATTTCGGGTTGCGGAACCGGATTTCCGGCTTTTCCGGATGGAAGGTCAAGCCGAGGCAGGCCTGCAACAGGTAGAACACGGTGGCCGCCGACCAGGCTTGCGGCGAGCACGCCACCGGGTACAGGGTCGGCCCTTCGCCGGGGCGCTTGCTGAAGCCGCAGAACAGTTCCGGCATCCGGTGCTGGTCCATGAACAGGCAGGCGTCGTTGAGGCCGTTGAACACTTTCATTGCGCGATTGGTGAGGCCATAGCGCGCCATGCCATCGGCGATCAGCGCGTTGTCGTGCGGCCAGACCGAGCCGTTGTGGTAGGCCATCGGGTTGTAGCGCACTTCGTTGCAGGGGATGGTGCGGATGCCCCAGCCGCAGAAGAAGTTCTCGTCCAGCAGCTGGTCGGCCACGCGCTGTGCGCGTTCCTCGGTGGCGATGCCGGTCCATAGCGCGTGGCCGGCGTTCGACGAGCGCACCGCGCATTGCCGCTTGTCGCCGTCGAGCGCAATCACATAGGTGCCGATCGATTCGCACCAGAACGCTTCGTTGAAACGCTTCTTCAGCTGTTCGGCTTCCTGCCTCAGGTCGCGCGCCCGCTCCGGTTCGCCCAGCAATTCGGCCAGGTGTGCGGCCTGCCGCTTGGCGTCGTACACATAGGCCTGCACCTCGACCAGCGCGATCGGTGCTTCGGCCAGCCGGCCGTCGCTGTGGAACACCGAGTCGTACGAATCCTTCCAGCCCTGGTTCGCGAGCCCGGATTCGCGCCGCCGCGCATATTCGACGAAGCCGTCGCCGTCGCGGTCGCCGTACTTGTCTATCCATTCCAGCGCGCGCCGCACGTTGTCCCAGATCGAGCGGATGAAGGCGAGGTCACCGGTACGTTCGTAGTAGGCGCCGGCCAGGCTGATGAACAGCGGGGTGGCGTCGACCGTGCCGTAGTAATGGCGGAACGGGATTTCGTCGAGCGCGGCCAGTTCGCCCTTGCGCGCTTCGTGCAGGATCTTGCCGGGCTCGGAGTCGCGTTCCGCATTGCTTTCATGCGCCTGGGTCGCGGCCAGGAAGCCGAGCACGCCCTTGGCCATCGACGGGTCGACCCACAGATATTCGAGCGCGGTGATGATGCCGTCGCGCCCGAAAGTGGTCGAATACCAGGGCACGCCGGCATACGGGTAGTCGCCTTGCGGCAGGCGCGCGGTCAGCATTTCCAGGTCGGCGGCGGAACGGTCTATCCAGTCGTTGAACAGGGTGTTCGAGGTCTTGATCCGGCAGCGCTTCTGCATCGCCGTGTTGAGCGTCGCGGTGAGCTTCTTCAGTGCCGACAGGTAGTCTTCGGTGGAAGGATCGGGCTTGCCTTCCGGCTCGCAGCGTATCGTTGCGTAGACATGCGCTTCGCCCTGCGGCGGCAGCGTCAGCTTGAAGTCGACCTGGTCCTGCTCGATGCGGGTGGGTTGCGGATCGAACAGGATGTGGGTGCGGCGCACCACCTTGTCCAGTCCGCAGTAGCCGAGCAGCAGTTCCCGTTCGCGGATCTGCGGCGCCAGCATCTGGCCGCGCTTGCTGCGGCAGAAGCCGCGTACTTCGAAGATGTCGACGAAGTCGGCGCCGAACTCCATCGATAGCGTGCTGACAACCGGTTCCAGGCCGAAATTGACGACGCGCACATGCTCGTAGCAGGCGTTGTTCCACAACAGCTTGGCACGGAAGATGTGCAGGATGCCCTTCGGTACCTCGGTTTCGCCTTCCGGCTGCAGGTCGGGGTTCATCAGTTCGACGATCAGCAGGCCGTTGTCGTCCTTTACCGTGGAATTCAGGAACATCGGCCGCGCGCCGTCGATCAGCAGTTCCTGGTGCGACAGGAAGCGCGTGTCGCCGAGGTAGAGTCCTTCTTCATGCATGCCGATCGACTGGATGTCGCCGAAGCGATCGAACAGCGCGAAGGTTTCGTTGTCCTTGAGTACGCGGCGCCGTTCGTCGGCGGGCGAGGCGGTGGCGAGGATATACCATTGTTCGCCGAGTTGGACCTTTGCAACCATAGGCTTCTCCGGTTTTTATTTGATCACGTAGCGGGAGTAGGGCGCTGCGGCAACCGGTTCCTGATCGCCGATTACCCCTCGGTAGGCCGCCAGGTAGTTTTCCGCCATGTGCGCCGCCGTGAAGCGCTGCTCGAATACTTCGCGGCAGCGCTTGCGGTCCAGCGAGCCGACGTTGCGGGCGGCACGGATCGCTTCGTCCTGGTTGGTGACGACAAAGCCGGTGACGCCGTCTTCCATGACTTCCGGGATGGAGCCGTGTCGATAGGCAATGACCGGTGTTCCACAGGCAAAAGCTTCGATCATGACCAGTCCGAATGGTTCGGGCCAGTCGATGGGAAACAGCAGCGCGGTCGCATGCCCGAGCAGTTCGCGCTTTTCACGTTCGCCGATTTCGCCGATGAATTCGATCTTCGGATCATCCAGCAGCGGCTTGATGTCGGTGTTGAAATATTCCTCGTCGGCGCGGTCGACCTTGGCGGCAATGTACAGCCGCATGCCGCAGGCGCGCGCGATCTCGATCGCGCGGTCGACCCGCTTTTCCGGCGAGATACGGCCGATGAAGGCGAAATAGCCGCCGTCTTCGATACGGAACGAATACAGCTCGGGCGGCAGGCCGTGATGCACGGTGCGCACCCAGTTTGCGTCGGGCAAGGGAGTGCGCTGACTGTCGGAAATCGATACCACCGGCACGTCGTTGAAGTGGCCGTACAGCGGCGCCAGTTCCGGCAGGTCGAGGCGGCCGTGAATGGTGGTCAGATGCGGCACCCGCAGCGTTTTCGCCAGGGGGAAGTGCAGGTAGTCGGTATGGAAGTGGATAACGTCGAATTCATCGGCCAGTGACGCGAGCTGGTCCATTTGTATCGTGTGATAGGCCAGCCAGGTCGGGTTTTTCTGGTCCGGCCGCGTACTGTGCGCGATCGGCGCGACCAACCGGGCGCCGGTAATCGAATCGCCGCTGGCGAACAATGTGACTTCGTGGCCCTGCCGCACCAGTTCCTCGGTGAGGTAGGAAATGACGCGTTCGGTGCCGCCGTAAGCCTTGGGTGGAACGCGTTCGAAAAGCGGGGAGACTTGGGCAATTTTCATGATGGGAATGGAGCAGCCAGGCCGGGTCCGCATGGCGCCGCCTTAAATGTGGGAATCCATTTGTGCAAGACATATGCCAGACGAAACAGGGAGAGCGCGGCTCCGCGAGAAAACGCGACCCGCGCGGCGGGGCAGCGGGTGGCACGAAGGGCGGAGCCGGCGAGCGGGGCGGGAATTATCGGAAATGCCGGCAAATTGCCTGTTTTTTGATCAGCGGTGCCGTTTGCGGATGGTTTTTCGAATTTCTTGCGGCGCTGCCGGAGGCAAGGAGCGGCGAGGCGGCAAAGGCGGAGCGAGCGTCTTTGCGGCGCCGTGAAGATGCCGGGAATGGCAGGTTTTACACGGGGATTGTAGGCTTGTGCTGCGGGCAAGCGGCGCCGGCGCGGCCACCGGCTCAGGCGTCGATGGTTCGCCGTTCCAGTCCGTCCTGTACCAGGCGCAAGGTTTGCTGCACCAGCAGGCGGAACGCGGTGAATTGCGCTTCATGCCGATGTTGCCCGGCGAGCAGGCTTTCCAGTTCCGCCGCCGCTTCCGACAGTGCGCGCGCACCGACGTTGGCGGCCATGCCGCGGATGCTGTGCACCACAGACTTCATGCCGCCGCGGTCGTTGTTGTCGGCCTTGGCGTCGAGTTGGGCAAGCGCCTTGTCCAGGCTCGGCAGCAACATTTCCATCACCTGGTTATACAGCTCGACATCGCCCGCCAGGCGGCCCAGCGTATCCTCGGTATCGAATCCGGGAATCTCGATCGGCCTGGCGGCACCGGTCGTGGCTGCCGCCGGCGCCGGGACCGATGCCGCCGCGGGCAGCCAGCGCACCAGTGTCTGGTAGAACAATTCCGGGTCGATCGGCTTGGTGATATGGTCCTGCATGCCGCTGCGCGCGCATTCCTCGCGTTCTTCCAGCGTGGCATGCGCGGTCATCGCAAGCACCGGCAACGCGGCGAATTCCGGGTCCGCGCGCAGGCGGCGGGTGGCTGCATGTCCACCCAGCTCCGGCATCTGGATATCCATCAGCACCAGATCGTACGCGGCGGGGCCGGCTGCCCGCAGCATGTCGAGCGCGACCTGACCGTTGCCGGCGACATCGACTTCGAGGCCGGCGGCCAGCATCATTTCGCGCGCAATCTGCTGGTTGACTTCATTGTCTTCCACCAACAGCACGCGCTGCCCATCGAAGCGCGGCAGCGCCCGCGCCGGTTCGGCCGACGAACGGAAGCCGGAGTCGCGCGCCAGCACATTGACGAAGGTATCGTGCAGCAGCGACTGGTCGACCGGCTTGAACAGCACCGCGGCCAGCGGCGCGTTTTCCGCCTGCATGATCACGTCTTCGCGTCCGAACGCCGTGATCAGCACCACCTTCGGCCGCCGCGCCAGTTCGGCCCGCGCAATCTCTTCGGCCAGTTCCACGCCGTTCATGCCCGGCATCCGGAGGTCGGCCAGCACCAGGTCATAGGGTTTCTCGCGGTCGCAGCGGTGCAGCGCGGCCAGCGCTTCGGCAGCTCCCGGCGCGCTGTCGGCATGCAGCTGGAAACCCTCGATCATGTCCACGAGGATCTGGCAGGCGCCCGGATTGTCGTCGACCACCAGCACGCGGCAACCGAGCAGTCGCTCAGGCAGGCCGGGCGGCGCGGCGACGGCCCGCGCCCCGAGGCCGAAGCGCAGCCGGAAAGAAAAGGTCGAACCGACGCCCGGTTCGCTGTGCAGGCTGATGTCGCCGCCCATCAGGTTGACCAGGCGCTTGCTGATCGCCAGCCCGAGGCCGGTGCCGCCGTATTTGCGGGTGGTCGATTCGTCGGCCTGGGTGAATGCCTGGAACAGCCTGGCGCGCTGCTCCGGCGTCATGCCGATCCCGGTGTCGCTGATTTCGAAGCACAGTTCGGCGCCGTTGCCGTCGCCACCTGTGTTGCGGCAGCGCAGCCGCACTTCGCCGCGTGGCGTGAACTTGATCGCGTTGCCCATCAGGTTGATCAGCACCTGTCCCAACCGCAACGGATCGCCGCGCAGGTGCACCGGCACGTTCGCGTCCACGTCGAACTCGCAATCGAGGCCCTTGTCGGCAGCACGCTGCCCGATCACCGTGCTGACGTTAGTGAGCACATCGTGCAGCGTGAAGTCGACGGTTTCGACATCCAGCTTGCCGGCCTCGATCTTGGAAAAGTCGAGGATGTCGTTGATGATGCCCAGCAGCGAAATCGCGGCGCGATGGATCTTCTCCACGTAATCGCGCTGGCGGCCGGTAAGCTCGGTGCGCAACGCCAGGTAGGCCATCCCGATCACCGCATTCATTGGCGTGCGGATTTCATGGCTCATGTTGGCGAGGAAGGCCGACTTCATGCGCGACGCGTCTTCCGCCACTTCCTTGGCAGCCTTCAATGCCTGCTCGTGCCCGCGCAATTCCGCGTTGGCATGCGACAGCTCGGCGGTGCGTTCCGCCACGCGTTGTTCGAGCACCCGTTCGGAACGCTTCAGGCTGTCCACCAGCTGCTGTTGCGCCGCTTCCTTTTCGCGCTTGATCTGGTTGAAGCGGCTGGCCAGTGCCAGCGACAGCAGCAGCATTTCCATTGCCGAGCCGATCTGCATGCCGTAGGTCGCCAGGAAATTCGGTATCCCGTGAATGCCGTAGCTGCGCAGCGCAGTCAGCACCGCGGCCGCTACCAGTCCGGTGAACGCCAGCAGGAAGTAGCTGGCGGTGCGCTGGCCGCGGTACAGGCACACTACGCCGATCACCAGCGCCAGCAGCATGTTGGCCGCATCCAGCCCGATGCCGAGGCGGATCATCGATGCATAAGGCAGCAGGAAGAAGCCGGCCATCTGCAGCAGGTTCAACACCACGAACAGCTGCGTCAAGCGATGGAAGCCGGGGGCGACGCGCCGCGTTGCCAGCAGGCCGGCCTGGAACAGCAGCAGCGTGATACCGGTGCAGGCAAAGCCGATCATCGACGCGATCATCGACCAGCCGGGTGACTGCGGCCACAGGAACTGGAAGCCGATGCCGCCGAATGCGATGGTGGACAGCGCGTTGGCGGCGGCGAACAGCACGTAATACAAGTAGTTGCGGTCGCGCAGGGCGAGAAACAGCAGCAGGTTGTACAGGCCGAGCGCCAGCAGCATGCCGAAATACAGCGCCTGGCCGATGTATTCGATCAGGCTGGCGTGGTGGAAGCGCTGCGGCTCCCACAGCCGGCCCGGAATGTCGACCGTGGTGGCGGAAGCCACGCGCAGGTAGAAGGTGCCGCTGCTCGCCGCTGCGACTTTCAGCGGGAACACGAAATTGCGGTGGCTGACCGGGCGCTCGCCGAAAGGCAGGGCTTCGCCGGTTGCCACGTGTTCGAAGCCATGCGGACCGGGCGCGTAGAAGTCCACGTGGTGCAGGTGCGGGAATGCGATTTCCAGGTAGCGCTCGATATCCGTCGCGCTGCGGTTGCGCAAGCGGATGCGCAGCCAGATCGCCGACGAGCGCAGGCCGAAGCCGAGCGAATCGGCATCGGTGGCGGAGCGGCGGAAGCGGGTGTCGAACGCCGGGCTACTGACGTCGGCGATGGTCCATTGCTGCTTTGGGTCTTCCAGCACCGACCAGTACGGGGTGAGGTTCACCGGGGCATGAGCCTGCACCGGCTGCAGGTCCAGTATCGCTGCGCTTGCCGGCAACGCCAATGCCGCCCACAGCAATGCGGCCAGGCCGGGGCCGTACAGGCAGGCGGGAAAACGATAAAGGAGACGAAGAAGCGCCGGCATCGGTCAGAATTTCCTTCGATCAATACAGGAAGAGATAGCAGAATACTTGAAAGATAGGCATCTCGCCTACCCGATTTCCGGGGTCGCCGTTCACGTTTTAAAACTTGACAATTCTTCCAGGAAATACAATAAGATCGCAAAAAATGCAGGCGCACGACCTGCTTCAGGGAGGAAACATGGGCGGACCGCTGGATCACGAAGCGGTCATCATCGGCAGCGGCTTCGGCGGCGCCGTGATGTCCGCACGCTTGTCGAAACGCTGGCCGGGGCGCGTGCTGCTGCTCGAACGCGGCAAGGAATTTCCGCTCGGCGGCTTTCCGCGCAGCCCCCATGACCTGGCCGACAACCTGTGGTGCCCGCCGGGCGACCAGGCGCGGCGGCCGCGCGCGGTACACCGGCGCCGCAGCCGGCGCGGCTACCTGGACGGGATGTTCGACATCCGCCATTTCGACCGGATCGATACCGTCACCTCGGCCGTGTTCGGCGGCGGTTCGCAGATCTACGCGAACGTATTCCTGCGGCCGCCGCCGCAAGTATTCGAACAGGGCTGGCCGTCGAGCCTGGGGCGCGAAGCGCTGGCGCGCTACTACGACGTCGCGCAGAAGGTGCTGGGCGCGCGCAGCGTGCCGCCCCCCGCCGGCCCCGGCGACCGCCGCCGCATCAAGCGCACCGAGCAGTTCCAGGCATTCGCGCGCGAAGCCGGATTGCCGACTGCGCTGGCCGACATCTGCGTCTATTTCGGCAACGATTACAGCTACGGCGGCGGCGCCGAGCCGACCCCGTTCGGCGTGCAGGAACGCAACCGCTACGGCGCGCTGCAGACGTCCTGCACCTACTGCGGCGAATGCGACATCGGCTGCAACGTGCATGCGAAGAACTCGGTGGACCGCAACTACCTGCATGTGGCACGCAGCCGCTACCGGTTGACGGTTCGGACGCAGGCGCTGGCGGAAAAGATCGTGCCGCTGGATGGCCACGGCAACGACGACCCGGCCGCGGACGGCAGCTTCGGCTATCGCGTCACTTACCGCGGTCTGGCGGACGGCAGCGAGCACAGCGTGACCGCGCAGCGCGTGCTGGTCTGCGCCGGCACGCTCGGCAGCAATGAGCTGCTGCTGCGCTGCCGCGACGTGCACGGCACGCTGCCGCGCATTTCGGCCTGCCTCGGGCTGCGCTTTTCCGGCAACGGCGACTTCCTGTCGTTCGCGCTGGACGGCGAGCGCGAAGTCGATTCCACCTATGGCCCGGTCATCACCCAGTACACCGACCATCACCTGTTTTCCGATTTCGACCGGAGCCGCGCCTTCATGCTGCAGGATGCCAGCTATCCGACCCAGGCCGGCTGGGCGGCGGCCGCGCTCGGGCCGATGATGAATCCGCTGCAGAGGCTGTGGCGCGCCTGCGTGCAGATCGCGGAATACGCGTTCGATCGCGCCTATCCGGGGCGCAAGAGCAGCAGCGTCGGCACCCTGATGCAGCGCCTGTTCGCGCACGACCTGTCGCAGTACAGCGCGGTGCTGTTGTGCATGGGATTCGACAATGGCGGCGGCGTGCTGCGCCTGAACCGCTCGGGTTGGCTCGAGATCGAGTGGCCGCAGAAAAGCAATATGCCGCTCTACAACGCAATCCTCGCGCTCGGCAAGCGTTTCACCCGCTTCCTGCGCGGGCGCCACTTCCTGCCGATGCCGACCTGGCTGTGGCCGCTGAAGAACAACATCACGGTGCATCCGCTCGGCGGCTGTGCGCTGGCCGACTCGCCCGACCGCGGCGTGGTCAGCGCGCAGGACGGCAGCCGCGGCCAGGTGTTCGGCTATCGCGGCCTGTACGTGGCGGACGGCGCGCTGATGCCCACCGCGCTCGGCGCCAATCCGGCCGCCACGATTGCCGCACTGTCCGAATGGATCGCGCATGACATCACCGGCGAGGCGCCCGATGCGGCGCTGTGACGGCAGTATCGGCAATAGACGGGCAGCGCGGACAGGAGCGGGAGAGCAATCATGACGGACAGCCTGAACGGCGTCAGCATCGAATTTTCCGAAGTGATGAGCGGCTTCGTCAGCGCCGAAGCCGCCACTTTCGAAGACGGCCACCGCGACGGCGAACGCGCGGGCAACCGGCTCGCGCTGCATGTGACGGTACGCATCCCGGACCTTGCCGCCTTTCTGGCCGAACCGGAACACGCGGGCACGCTGGCCGGCCACGTCGATTGCGAACTGCTGGGCGGCACGTGTCCGGTCGAGTCCGGCATCTTCCGCCTGCTGCCCGACACCGCCGACCGCAACCGCAAGGTGATGTACTACGAAGTGGTCTGTACTACGCCCGACGGCCACGCCTTCACCTTCGTCGGCAACAAGCAGGTGCAGCACCGGGCGCCGTTCGACTTGTGGCATGACACCACCACGCTGTACGTAAACGTCTATCGCGGCCGCGTCGATCCGGCGCGGCCGGCCGATTTGCCTCTGTGGGTGACCGGCATCGCCAGCCTCGGCATGCGCGATTTCATGCAGGTGCTGCGCGGGTTGCGGGCGACGCGCCCGGACGGCAGCGCCAGCATCGAAGGGCTGCTGCGCTTCGGCCGCTTCTTCGCCGGCAAGCTGTGGAGCGTGTACGGCCCGCACCTGCCGCCGCCGTCCGACCCGCCGCGCCGCCGCTACCCGAAATTCACAACCGAGGGCGTGCGCGGTGCGCAGATCAGCGTGCATCCGTTTTCCACCGCCGACGGCCTGGGTCTGACGCTGACCCGTTTTCTGCGCGCCGGCTCCGAACACGGCGATGACGCGGTACTGGTGGTGCACGGCCTGGCCACTTCGTCCGACATGTACATCATGCCCGAGCACCGCAACCTGGTGCAGACGCTGCTCGACGAAGGCTACGGCGACGTCTGGGCGCTCGACTACCGCGGCAGCTGCCGCTTTCCGTACAACCTGGCGCGCAACCGCTACAACTTCGACGACATCGCGCTGTTCGACTATCCTGCCGCGCTGCACGAACTGCGCCGGCACATCGGTTCGCGACGGCGCGTGCACGTGATTGCGCACTGCGTGGGCGCGCTGACGATGGCGAGGGCGCTGTTCGGCAAGACCCTGCGCGGCATCGCCAGCATGACGCTCAACAGCGTGGCACTGACTCCCTACCTGCCGGGATGGTCCGATCTGAAGCTGGTGCTCGGTCCGTGGGCATCCGACTACCTGCTCGGCATCGAATACTACAACCCGGGCTGGCGCCGCCAGCGCGGCTGGTCGGTCGGCAAGCTGATCGCGCTGGGCGCCGACCTGGTGCACCAGGAATGCGACTCGCCCGAATGCCACATGCTCAGCCTGATGTGGGGTACCGGCGAGCCGGCGCTGTTCAACCACGCGAACATCCTGCCCGAAACCCATGACCGGCTCGGCGATCTGTTCGGCGGGGTCGACGTGCACTACTACCGGCATGTGCACAAGATGGTGGACAGCGGCAACAGCGCGGTCAAGTTCGATACCGGCAACCCGCGTTACGCGGCCTTGCCGGACAATTACCTGCGCGACGCGGCCGATATCCGCACGCCCATGTTCCTGATCCAGGGCCAGGACAACCGCGTGTTCGTCGATTCCAACATCCGCTGTCACCAGCGGCTGGAAAAGCTGGCGCCCGGGCGGCATCGGCTGCAGGTGTTTCCCGGCTATGGCCACCAGGACATCTTCATGGGCAAGGATGCGGCAGACGAAATCTTTCCGCACCTGGTTTCCTTCCTGCGCGAGCACAGCCATGACTGAGCCGGCATCCTCATCCGGCCTGCCGCCCGGCCTGGTGCTGTGGCCGGCCGGCAGCGCCGTGCGCAACCGGCTGTGCGTGATGATCAGCGACGTGCATTGCACCGATTGCTCGGTCGGCAACCAGACCGCGTCCGAGGCCGACTGGCAACTGTTTTTCGCACAGCTGGAATTCGTGGTGGGCAATCCGGGCGGCAAGGCCACCAGCGCACCCGCGCAGGGGATCGACGAACTGCTGCTGGTGCTCAACGGCGACATCGTCGACCTGATCCGCAGCAGCAAGTGGGCCGCGGCCGACGTCTATCCGTGGCATCGCGACGATCCGCGCTTTGCTGAGATCGTGCTCGACATCATGCGCGACATCGTCGCCATCCATGCACGCGAACGCTTGCAGGACAGCGACCGTCCGTATTCCGGCTTTTTCTACTGGATGCGCCGGAGCATTGCCAGCCTGCGGGCAGCCGGCGTCGCCGTCACGGTGATCCCGATCGTCGGCAACCACGACAAGGAACTGCAGGTGGTGCCGGCCGCGCGCCAGATGTTTTACGAGGAATGCCTGGGCCTCGGTGCGCTCGACATCGCCGACAGCTATCGCGCCTGGGTGGCGGCGCAGCTCGGCAGCAAGCCCGACGAACTGTATCCGCGCCTGCCGTTCTATTTCGCCGACCGCGGCCTGCGCGTGTTCGCGACCCACGGCCAGTGGCGCGACCACGACAATGCGCGCGCCACCCCGTTGTGGAATCCGCGCCGCGGCTGGACTCCTCAGCTCTGGCGCGAAGAATGCTACCGGCCGTTCAGCGATCCCTGTTTCGGCGACACGGTCGCGGCCGGCATGCTGTCGCGCTTCATCTGGTGCACCGCGCGCACCATCGACAAGTCGATCCCCGGCGCCGCCCGCATCTGCAAGCTGCTCGACGAGATGGACCTGTACCGGCCATCGGTGGCGGCAGTGGTGCGGCTGCTGACCGAGTCGCGCCGGCTGGCGCAGCTGACGCCGGCGGCGAAGGGCTTGCACGACCAGGTGCTGCACTGCTTCCGCGACAGCCTGGTGGCCTGGCTGTCGCACCGCGCGACCTGGGACAGCGCCTGGAACACCACCCGCGTCGGGCTGTGGGGGCTGGCGTGGCTGAGCCGCCTGCGCTGGTACTGGCTGGACGTGGCGCTGATGCGCATCATGGCCAGGGTGCAGGAGCCGGAAGCCAGCATCGCCAATGCCGACCTGTTTGCGCTGCCCGGCTTCCTGCCGGCCTACCGGGCACTCGGTTTCCGCCTGCACGTGGAAGGGCATACCCATGTCGCGCTGGAAGCCGACCTGCAGTTCCGGCGCCCGCGGCTCGGCCGCAATAATTACACTTATGTCAACCTCGGCGCCTGGCGCGACCGTATCCAGCCCAAGCGCCACGACGGCAGCCGGCGCGGCTACCGGCGGCGCGGAATCGGGCGCGCACTGTTCGTGTTCGACCTGGCCCGGCTGGCCGAGCAGCAGCCCGAAGACAGTTATCGTTTCTACGCGCGCGACATGACCAGCTGGGGCGACCGGCTCGACAGCTGGTGATCTAAAACAACAACCCTAAAGTTCTGCCGGCGCGCAGTCGATATCCCGGTTAAGGCGGCAAACAAGAACAGAAGGTCGAGCCGCCAGGGAAGCTGCGGATGCCGGCCATCAACGCTCGCGCTGATTGCCGGCATCCGGCGCTTCCCGAACGGCGCAGCGAGGATTCGGCCCGGCTGCCCACCCAATAGGTGACAGACATGAGTACCAGTGTCACGTTCAACAGCGCGCACCGGATTTCGCTGACGTCCGAGTTCTTTCTTGCGCGCCGGCTGATTCTCGATCGCCTGCAGTCGCCCGCGGCCTACGAGCTGCGGTTTTGCGGATTCGACGACCGGGGCGAGGAGGGCGCGGAAGGCGGCGAACAGCCGGAAACGACGTCGCCCAGCGTGATATCGGATGTCGCCGCGCACGGCTTGCTGCGCATCATCGGCGATCTCCCGGCCTATCTGCATGTCGACGAACAGGCGTTGCTGAGCGACATGTTCCGGCTGCTCCCGGCGCAGCGCATCGTGCTGGAGTTGATGGAAGCGACCCCTGCCTCGCAGGCGGTGCTGGCCAAGGTTGCGCTGCTCGAACACGGCGGCTTCACGTTCGCGCTCGATCTCGACGACCGGCGCTGCGCCGCCGTCATGCCGGAAGGCGACGACGATCCGCTGCTGGCGCTGGCGCGCACCGTGAAGATCGATATCGCCGGCCGCGAACAGCGCGAGCTGGCCGGCCTGTGCGCCGCGCTGCGCGGCCGGCGCAAATTGCTGCTGGCCGACAATGTGGAAACCGCCGACGACTTCGCGCGGTGCCTGGAACTCGGTTTCGACTATTTCCGCGGCTATTATTTCACCCGCCCGGCCATCGTTCCGGGAAAGCGGCTATCGCCGTCGCAACTGGCGATCACCGAATTGATGGCGCTGATCGCTTCCGATGCGGACAGCGCCGAGATCGAGCTGCGCGTCAAGCGCGACGTCGCGCTCGGCCTGAACCTGCTGCGCCTGGTGAATACCCCGGCAGTCAGCGCGCACCCGATCGATTCCTTGCGCCAGGCATTGATGGTGCTCGGCCGCAACCAGTTGCAGCGCTGGCTGCAGGTGATGCTGTATGCCGAAGGGGGAAGCGGGATCAGCGGCGTGCTGCCGCTGCTGATCATCGCGACCGCGCGCGGCCGCCTGCTGGAACTGGCCACGCAAAAGCTCAGGCCCGGCAACCGCGGTCTCGCCGACACCGGGTTCACGGTCGGCATCATGTCGCTGATGGATACCCTGTTCAGCATGCCGATGGAAGAGATACTGCAGCAGATCGCGGTGGCCGGCGAGGTGCGCGATGCGCTGCTCCATCGCCAGGGCTATTTCGGCGACCTGCTGAAATTGTCCGAATACGCGGAATGGGGCGGCAACAGCGGCGCATCCCTGCGCGAACTGCTGCGGCAGCTGCGCCTGTCTTACAGCGACCTGTACGCGCTGCAACTGGCGGCGTTCGAGTGGAGCGACCAGGTGGTGCACAGCGTGCGGTGACTGGCGGGTCGCGCTCTTGCCGGACCAAGCGAGGGCAGTGTCCGAAAAGCCTCAATAAAGTTGGCAATTGCATATCAAATATTAATGTGACAACATTTGCATTCTTTAAACAGAGGAGTGCATATGTCGAATCGATATGCGGCAGAACGAGGATCGCCGGGATATCCAGCGTGTGGGCAATCCCTCCTCCATCTTTTGTTTGACGGTACGTATCTGCATATAGCGGGAACGCCGCACGGCCGGATATTTCCAGCGGTGTCGGGCAGGCCCGTGGAAAGCGGCAAGTTCAGTTATGCGAAGGAAAGACAGGCAATATCCGACGTCGGTCCGATTCCGGAAGGAGACTATTGGATTCAACCTTCGCAGTTGCAGGAAAATGCTTGGTACCGCGTGCGAAATCCGAGGTTCGCATGGGGAGATTACTGGATTACGATCCATCCATATCCATCCACCAAAACCTATGGCCGTGGTGGTTTCTTCATTCATGGAGGTGCCAATCCGGGTAGCGCCGGCTGTATCGATTTGACTATTCATATGGATCAATTCGTACAAATGCTCAAAGATGCATTGCACGGTTTGCCGGCATGCTTTATTCCACTGTCCGTCCGGTATGCAAAATGATGATCAAACGACTGACGGCGATACTGATGCTGATCGCGATGTTGTTGCTCGCCGTGTTCGCGATTTACGTCAACGTCGACAATCTGATCGGCGCATTCGGAAGCGGGCCTCCGTATTTCAGCCGCACCACGAACATGGATAAATGGGCCAATCCGCTACCTTTCCTGCTCGTGTTCGATGTGGTCGCGGTTGGCATTCTCGTCGGTGCGGGATGTGCAATCCGGCGGCTCCTTCGATAGAGGGTCATCCCGGCATAACGCCGCCTCCCGCTTCCATCAACATTGCCCGGCTGCGCAGGAAGCCGCGAAACACGTCGGGTTCTACCGCGCCGCTGTAATACATTCCCTGTACTTCCGTGCAGCCGAACGCGCGCAGCCGCTCCAGTTGGGCGTGCGATTCCACGCCTTCCGCCAGTACCTGCAGTTTCAGGCTGCGCGCCAGGCTGACAATGGCCAGGGTAATCGCTTCGTCGTCGCTGTCTTCCAGCATGTCGGTGATGAACGAGCGGTCGATCTTGATCTTGTCGATCGGAATATGCTTCAGGTAGCTGAGGCTGGAATAGCCGGTACCGAAATCGTCGATGCTGATGCCGACCCCGGCGTCGCGCAGTTGCGTGGCGAGCTCGGCCACCAGCGGCGCCCGCCGCATGATCGCGCTTTCGGTGATTTCCAGTTCGAGGCAACCGGCATCGAGTCCGGTTTCCCGCAGGATGCCGATCACCAGGTCGGCAAAGCCTTTCTGCTGGAACTGCAGCGGCGATACATTGACCGCCACCCGGATCGGCGGCAAACCTTCGTCCTGCCATTGCCGGCATTGGCGGCACGCTTCGCGCAGCACCCATTCGCCGATCGTGCCGATCAGGCCGCGCTCTTCCGCGACCGGGATGAATTCCACCGGCGACAGGAAATCGCGGTCGCCCTGGCGCCAGCGCAACAGTGCCTCGGCGCCCACCAGTCTGGCATGGCGGGTGTCGATCTGCGGCTGGTACCACAGGCTCAGCTCCCGGAATTCGATGGCGTGCCGCAACTGGCGCTCGATCGCGGTGTTGCGCACGATCTGGAAATTCATTTCCTGGGTGAAGAA
>CBIHOK010000021.1:0-31138 GCA_966211575.1 uncultured Noviherbaspirillum sp. | reverse complement strand
GGTTTGCACGGCACCTTCTACCTGCCGATCAGGAATTGCGAAGGCGAGAGCGTGATGGCCAACGGCGAGATCCGCGAGCTGGCACGGCGCTTCGAGATCGGCTCGCATACGCGCGACCACTGCTACCTGAAGAACATCGACGTGTGGCAGGCGTATGAGCAGGTCGCCGAAGGCAAGAAACTGCTGGAGGATGTGCTGGGGCAGGAAGTGAGCGGTTTCTGCTATCCGGGCGGACGTTATCGCCGGCGCGATGTCGGCCTGGTGCGCTCATGCGGATTCCGCTATGCGAGAACGACGATGAACCTGTGTTTCGATGTCGGCACCCGTCCGTTCGAGATACCGACCACCATCCAGTTCTACCCGCACGACAGGAGCGTTTACCTGCGCAATTTTGCCACCTCCGGCCACTGGCTGCGGCGCCAGGACGGCTTGCTGCTGGCGTTGCAGAAGCAGGACTGGATCGCGCGGCTGTATGCATTGTTCGATTTCGCGTGCGAGCGGCAGGGCGTGTTTCACCTGTGGGCGCATTCGACCCAGATCGAACAGCTGGAGGCGTGGGGCGCGTTCGATGCGCTGCTCGGGCATATTGCCGCCCATGTGCCGGCCCGTAACCGCGTCAGCAATGCCCAGCTTGCGACCCGCAGCTTCACGGTCGCGCTCGAATCGCCGGTGGGCAGTTTCTGACTTCGCTTGCCGCGTCCGCGCGGCAGCGCTTATTGGATCAGCATCTCGGTCTTGCGAATCTGCGCGCTGCCGTCGGCATGCCTGACCAGCGTTCCCGCGGCGAACGGCTGCAAGGGATTGCCGACCTGCGCCAGGTAGCGGTCGCCGAGCAGCGCCGCCGCTTTCAGGTTGATGTGGTTCGCATCCTTGTACAGCGCGGTGTTGGCGATATAGGTGAGGCATTTTTTGCCACTGCACATCACCTGCTTCGGATCGATGACCAGCACTTCCGGATGGCGCGCCTGCACGCGGTCGATTGCGGCGTCGGTGCCCGATTCGGTGCTGACGACGAAGCTGTACGGGATACTGCAATCGGCGTTCGCGCCAATCCAGCCGCGCTTGCGATCCAGCACGCAGCGCGAGATATCGGGCTCGTAATACGGGTTGTCCTTGAAGATGACCGGGGTGGCGCCGGCTCCGATGAGGCGTTGGACTACGATATCCATCTTTTTCTCGAACTCGGGATCGGGTTCCGACGACCAGAAGCCGGCCAGCGCCACGTACCTGAACTCGCCGGCCAGCTTGAGCAGGTCGGCGTTGCGCTGTTCGCAGCTGGTGGCCTGGCCGTTCGCGTGGTGTTCGAGTTGCGGCAGCCGGATCGGGAAGCAGCCGCCCTGCACATGGAACACCGCCTTGATCTTTGCCTGCTTCGCCAGCCGGTCGAGGAAGGGCTTGAAGTGATCGGCATGCGAATCGCCGATCAACAGCATCTGCGCGCGCGGCTGCGTGGTATCGCCGAACGCGCAATGAGCGGCCAGGTAGTCGTAGTCGACGCGCTGATAATCCTGCGGCCGGATCGAACAGGACCGTGCCAGGTCGCGCGCGAACGAGTAGCTCGATATCAGTTCGCGCAGGTCGCCGCTGAAACGCTGCGGCGCGCCTTCGGTGACATACGAGTACAGGCCCACCGTCATGAACAGCGCGCATGGCGCCAGGTAGATCTGCAGGAACGCGCGCTTGAAGCGGAGCGTGCGGTTTTGGCGGATCGGCGTTTCCACCAGCACCCAGGTGGCGATCGCCAGCAGAAACGATAGCGCCACCGCGGCGCCGATCATGGGTACGCTGAGCGAAATGCCGCGGTAACGCAGGAACGAGAATACCGGCCAGTGCCACAGGTACAGGGAATAGGAAATCAGGCCGATGAAGACAGCCGGCCTGCTTGCCAGCAGCGGCGTCAGGATGTGTTGGCGCTGGCCCGCGTGGATCAGCAGCGCGGCGCCGAGGCACGGATACAGCGAATGCAGCCCGGGGAAGCGCGTGCCGGCATTGATCAGGAACAGCGACCCAACCACCAGCGCCATTCCGGCCAGCGCCTGCGAGCCGGCCACCGCCGCCGAGCGGGGCGGATAGCGGCGCAGCAGAAAAAAGGCCAGCGCGCCGATGATCAATTCATGCGCGCGCGAGCTGAGCAGGAAATACGATCCGACCTTGCCGCTGCGCCATTCCGATATCGCGACGAAGGCGATGCCCAGCAGGACCAGCGCCGGCACCATGCGCGGCCGCAGGCGGCGGTACAGGAACAGCAACAGCAGCGGAAACAGGAAATAGAACTGTTCCTCGACCGACAGCGACCAGGTGTGCAGCAGCGGAAACTCTTCGGTGCGCTGGCCGAAATAGCCCCAGCTCAGCATCGAAAAGAAGACGTTCGACAGGAACGCCCAGGAAGCGGCGAGCGAGGTGGTGTAGAAAATGTAGTCGTTCGGGATCAGCAGCCAGGACGACACCAGCAGCGTGACCAGCGCCACCACGATATAGGCCGGGAAGATGCGCTTGATACGCCGCGTGTAGAAGGCGGTGAAGCTGAAACTGCCGTCCTCGATGCCGGTGGCGATCAGGCCCGATATCAGGAAACCGGAAATCACGAAAAAGATATCGACACCGACGAAGCCGCCCGGCACCAGACGGCTGTCGGCATGAAAGGCGATGACGGCCAGCACCGCGATTGCGCGCAAGCCATCGATGTCCGGCCGATAGCGGGCCGCAGGGTGGGAAGCCATGGTTATTGTTCTCGCTTGCTGGAAGAGTGCGGGGCCGGCGATCCGGCTGATTGCATTTTGTTCAACGTTGCACCGGGCAGCGTTGATCTTCAACAAGTGATTTCCAGTTTGGCTACTTTGCCTGTTCCGGCGGCGGGCGCCGGATGACAAGGGTTATGAGGAGCGCTGCAGGCGCGTGAAGCGATCGTGCGCGTCGGACAGGTCTTCCGATTCCGAGTTGTCCTCGGGCTGGCGAAACGAATCGGCCGGCGCGCGCGGAGTGTGAAAGGGACGGAAAGGCGCGGAGCGGGTAGCGCCGATGCGGTTGTGCAGGCTGCAGCGTATCGCATCCATCAGGAACACGCGTGCCGGTACGCCTGTTCGCCGTTCCTGTTCGGGCTGCGATACGGGGTCGCCGTATTCGGCCGCAGGCGGGCGCACCGGGCAGGGAAGCTCGAAATTGCCGTCGTCGCGCCGACGGGCCTGCATTTCGCGCCAGTTGCGATCATAGTCGGCCGATTTGCGGCAGTAATGGCGGCGCGTGTCCGGGAGCTTGTTGTCGTTTCCGATCAATACCGTCCTGGCGCAGCCAAGGCAGCTGCCGATTTCGCATACCATTGCCACCATCAGGTCTTTCGGGCGGCATCCATAGAGGTCGCGGGTGATCTGCTTGATCCCGAAATGGCGATCGGTCGCCAGCATTCCCTGCAGGCCGCCGAGCATGAGGTGCCGTTCGGCGGCTTCGCCGGCCACCACGAATGCCGCGCTATACACGCAGATTTCACCGGACATCAGTTGCAGGACCAGCTCGCCGTCGCGCCGTGCCGGGTCGCATGCGGACAGCAGCAGCTCATATTGCCTTCCCGATTTGCCGGCAAAACGGCTCAAAAGCTGCGGCGTATGGGCGGCGAGCTGGATCAGCGGGGCGAAGCCGGCCTCCTGCACCTGTTCGTAATGGGCGACGAGCAGCGCCAGGCGCTCCCGGCATGCGAGTCGGCGCGACAGATAGGGATGATGGATCCGGAACAGATAGGCAGACGGCGACGCAAGCGCATCCTGCAGCAGCGGCTGGTGTTTCAGGAACTGCAGCCAGCGCCAGGTGAGCAGTGGATGGCATGCCGCGCTCAGCAAGGCAGCTGCCTTGTCGCTGAGGCTCGGCAAGGGAAAATCGGAAGAAGTATTTCGGCTTGCTAACATCGGGTCTTGGTCCATGAGGGCGTCGCTATGTCTCCATCATTTCATTTTTCCATTGCGACAAATTGAGATCGAACAAGTCCGTAATTTTTCGTAAGCCACACGTCGGATTTTACGTGCCGTTCCACCGACTTTCAGCGCAGTGCGTCGCTCAGCGACGATTTCCGCGCCGCGTACTGGCGCAGCATGCCGCATACGAACAGGGTATTGGTGACCAGGTAGCGCCAGAACAGCCGGCGCGGTTCGGCGCCCAGCCGATACAGCCATTCCAGGCCATTGCGCTGCCACCATAGCGGGGCGCGGCGCACCACGCCGGCGTGATAGTCGAATGCCGCACCCACGCCTATCATCACCGCATGCACCCGGCCGCGATGTTCGGCCATCCATTTTTCCTGCTTCGGGCAACCCAGGCCCACGAACACCACATTGGCCTGCGAGCGGTTGATCATGTCGGTGATTTCGATGTTTTCCTCCAGGGTGAGCGGACGGAAGGGCGGCGAATAGGTGCCGCCGATGCGCAGCAGCGGAAAGCGCCGCGTCAATGCGGCACGCAGCTTTTCCAGCGTCGCCTCGGTGCTGCCGTAGAAGAACACCACTTGTCCCAGCCGCTCGGCCTCGGCCAGGTATTTCATCATCAGGTCCGGCCCGTTGATGCGTTGCTGGCCCGGATAACCGAACTGGCGCAGCGACCAGGCGACCGGCGCACCGTCCGGCGTGGCCATGTCGGCATTGTTGACGGCGATCTTGAATTCGATGTCGCGCGTGGTGGTCACCACCGAATGCACGTTGCAGATGCAGACGTAACGCGATTCGCGTGCCGCTGCCCAGCGCGTGATGCGGGAGATCGCCTCGTCCCAGTCCAGCGCGTCGATGAACGCTTCCAGGACCGGCATGCCGTCACGCGGCGGCGGGCTCTCCAACGACGGTAGTGATTGCATCTTCATAGATTTCCATCAGCATGTCATGATTGCGTTGCGGGGTGTAGCAGGCTTCGTATTCGGCGCGCGCCGCCTGTCCCATGCGCGCCATCTCCTCCGGATGGGCACCGGCCCAGGCGATCTTCGCGGCCAGGTCTTCGGCATTGCCCGGCTCGAACAGCAGGCCGGTCACGCCGTCGCGCACGATGTCGATCAATGCGCCAAGGCGGCTGGCGATCACCGGCAATCCGCAGGCAAATGCCTCCACGATGGTGCGCGGCGAATTCTCGTAGCAGATGCTGGGCAGCACCAGGTAGCGCGCGCTCTGCATGCGCGCCATGATCTCGTCCAGCGGCCGATGGCCAAGGCAGCGCTCGCCGAAACTGGCGCGCGCCAGCGATTCCAGCGGGCCGCTGCCGATTACCTGGACCGTCTCCCCCGGAGACAGGCAGGCGGCCCGCGCCAGCACCTCCAGCCCCTTTTCCGACGACAGGCGGCCCACGTACAGGCCGCCCTGGCGCTTTCCCCAGTGCGGCGTGGAGGTCGATGCGACGAAGTTGGGCTTGATCCGGAAGCGCTCGCGCGGCAGGCCGCCGGCGACGTACTTGTCGCGCGCGAAGGCGTTGAGCGCGATATAGCGGGCCACGTGGTCGCGATAGGTGCCGAGCGCGCGATGCGTGGCCAGCATGCCGCCGATCACGGCCGATTGCAGCGCCGAGCCGCGATAGCATTTGCGCGTGACCGCGCGCCACGGCAGCTTGCCGATGCAGTCTTCGCATATCCTGCCGTCGCGCAGGAAGATCGCCTGCGGGCAAAGCAGCCGGAAATTGTGCAGCGTCTGCACCACCGGCACCCGGCTGCGCGCGGCCGCCCAGTACAGGGAAGGCGAGATCAGCGGAAAAGTGTTGTGCACGTGGATCACGTCGGGCTGGAAATCGCGGCAGTTGCGCGCGACGTCGGCAGCGCTGGTGCGCGACCAGATCGTCGCCGCCGCCGCTTGCACGCGCGGCATCCGGTTCAACGCATCGTTGTGCAGCCGATAGACTTCGACTTCATGCCCGCGGCTGCGCAGCAGCTCGATCTCGGCCTCGACCACCGCATCTTCGCCGCCGCGCTGCTGATAGGCATTGTGTGCAACCAGGATTCTCATCTTGCGCCTGCCGTTTTTTTATCTGATTCCGTCATCGTGTTCGCCCCATCTGTTTGGCGCCGACCTTCACCGCGTTTCGATAACGCTCGTCGGTTGCGTGCCGGCATGCGTCGACGATGCCGATGGCGGCCTGCTCGAAGGTAAACCTGTTCACCAGCTTGGCACTGCATTGTGCGAAGCGCTGCCGCAGCGCTGGCCGTGCGAGCACCGAGACCGTGGCTTCCACCCACTGCTCCAGCTCCAGTTCGCGCACGAAGCCGTTCTGCCCATCGAGCACCAGTTCGCCGACCACGCCGGCATTCGGCGATACGATGATCGGCAATTCGGCGGCGCAGGCTTCGTTGGCGACCACGCCCCAGACGTCGCCGGCGGTGGGGAACAGGAAAACGCTGGCCGAGCGGTACAGCGAGGGAAGGACGTTCTGTTCCGCATGTCCATGAAAGCTGGCGTCGAGGTCTGCAGCCATTTCGTCGGCGGCGGCGCGCAGCATCCCTTCCTGTTCGCCGCTGCCGACGAACAGGATGCGCGTGCGGCGCCCGAGCCGGCGTCCGACGCCGGCGGCCACCTGCAGGGCGAACAGCGGATTCTTGTCTTCTACCAGGCGGCCGCAGAAGATCAGGTCGAATTCCTTGTGTTCCGGCTCCGGTGTGCGCAGATAGGCATTGTTGTCCACGCACAGGCAGGACTGGAACCAGTGCTGCAGCGGCACACCATAGGTCTGGTAGAGGCGGCGGCCGCCGAGGCTGGCGGACACGAACGCCTTGGAGCGCGCATACACCAGCTTCCGCACCCAGCGATGGCGAAACGAGAGCGACTGTTCCGATACGTCGGTGCCGTCGGTCATCGGTACATGCGGTATCCCGCGCAACTGCGCATACGCGAATGCGTACAGGTGGGTCGGGTTGAATCCGGTGGTGACGATCACGTCCGGGTTCAGCCGGCGCAGCGCCGTCAACACATCCGGGTTGTTATGGATGAAATTGCTGCCCCGGCTGACGAAGCGTTCACGCAGGAAGATATGCGGAAACTGCAGCGGCGGCAGTTCCCATTGCCGATTCGGTTCGCGCCTGGTGCAGAATATCGCTTGGAATTCCACTCCCGGCATCCGGGCGATCCTTTCGAAGATCGGAATCCGGAACGGCGGAGGGTGATTCGTAATGAGGGCAATTCGTGTCATCGGATTACTCTGGAACGTTGAGCTGTCAGTGTGCATGCGGGGCCGCAGGGCCGGGTTGCGATACCTCGCGTTCCTGCCGGTCAATTCGGTGCGAATATGTTGCGAAAAGTTTCCGAGCAAATCGGAAGTCGAATCCGTCCACTTCGCAGCTGCACATTTCCAGCGCAGCAGCAACTCGTCGCGACCGGCGGCACCGGCCTCTGAAGGTGACGGAAAGGCGGCTATCCCGCTGCAATTTCGGCACGGCTTTCACTACCTGCCTCTTTCGGGAAGGGCCGGGCACTCGGCGCGCCCCCTGGCCCGTTTCGGATCGATCCGAGGACGACGAAGGATCGCCCCGGTTCAGGACTGGGTTCTCCGCCAGTGAAGCAACCCATCCAGCCGTCCCAGGACCGTTGCATAACCCAGCGTCAGTTCGGGCCCGAACGATCCTTTCAACAAGGGGCGCAACAGCGGAGCGACAAGTCCGCGGACGATTATCCACCGGGGCAGCCGATGCTTTGCATAAAGCGCTCCGGTACCACGGGCCCGGCGACGCACGGCCAGCCGAGTCTGGCGGTCGGCGCGCAGAATTTCCGGCCCTGCCGCGTGGTGAACTTCGGCCTCCGGTTCGTAGGCAAACAATTCATTGGCACGCAAGGCGCGCAGCACGAAATCCGTTTCCTCGCCGGCGCCGTACCATTGGCCGACACCGAAGCGATCGTCAAAGTTTCCGACTTTTTGAAACAGGTTCCGCTCGCAAAACAAGGTGATGGAACTCACAGCCACATCGCGAAAAGCGCGGGCGCGCTCCCAGGACAGAATTGCCGGCCGCAATGGCTGCTCGTCTTGTTCCACCCAGCGCAGGATGATTCCTGCAGGCTTGTCGGGCGCCTGAAACCGGCGCGCCAGATGTTCCAGCGCACGGGCGTCATACCAGCAGTCGTCGTCCGGAAAGCCGACGAGAACGCCCTGTGCGGCCTGGATGCCTGCGTTGCGCGCCGCCGCAAGATTGGGAGGATGGTGCCGGACGTGGCGAATTTCCAGCCCTTGGGCGCGCGCGCGGCCGAGATGGGGAAGCAGCCGGTCATCGGCATTCTGGTCGACCATCACGATTTCGAAATCCCGGAATGTCTGCGCGGCGAGCGACGTGAACAGCCGATCGAGCTCCGAGGTGCGGCCGACCGTGGCGAGGATGAGCGAGATGAGGGGCGGTTTCATGTGCTTGCTCCTGTAAGAATGGCGCGCCGCCGCCGTACCAGGTAGCGCGCGTAATGCTGGACGCGTTTGAGCGGGTTGGGCCCGGCATGCGCGAGCCGCACTTGCATGTCTTCGGCCAGCGCGGCCAGCCGGGTTTTGCTGGAACTGGACAGGCTGCCTTCGTGCTCGCGAAAGACGGCAAGCGGATCGTCGATCTGTATCGGATCGCCGAATTTCGCCAGGCGCAACCAGAGGTCGTAATCCATCGCGTATTTCAGGCCGGTATCGAAGCCGCGCGCGCGTTGCATCCAGCTGCGCCGGACAAAAGTGGCCGGGTGCGGGATGTAATTGCCGCGCAGGAGGCTGTCGTAGCTATATCGTGGTGCGACATAGTCGTCGGCATGCAGGTCGCCGCCGCGCAAGGTGGTAGTGCGGCCGAACAGCCAGCCGCGCCCGGTCGAGGACAGTTGCGCGGCAACCGTGGACAACACTTCGGGATGCAGATAGTAATCGTCCGAATGCAGATAGGCGACGACATCTCCGGTAGCGGCTTGCAGGCCGGCGTTCATCGCACTGCTGACGCCGCCCCTTATGTTTTCGAGCAGGCGGTAGGGCCGGTCGAGTGCCCGGATCTGCTCCAGGGTGCCGTCGTCGGAGCCGCCATCGACGAAGATGTATTCGATGTGCGGATAGCGCTGGGCCAGCACCGATGCGATCGAATCGCGCAGGTAGCGTGCGCTGTTCCAGGTACAGGTGATGATCGAAAAAGTCAGGGGCATGTCAAGGTCTTCAACAAGGATTGCGCCCCGGGGGCGAGCGATAGATGCGCAGCAGTTTCTTGACGGCGTGATCGACGCTGCCCAGCGTATCGGGCGGAGTAGTGAAGCTGGCTCCGGATTCGAAAGAAAGCAAATCCCTTACCAGCATCCGCATGTCGGCATGCAATCGCAATTGACCGGGTGAGGCGGCGTAAGGCGCAATTTCAGGAGTGGCGCCGCGCGCCAGCGCGAATGTCGGTTTGCCCAGCAACAAGGCTTCCAGGGTGGTCGAGCCGAACGGTTCTTCCCATACCGACGGAACAATGATTGCATCCGCGGAAGCGGCCAGTCGCAATGTCGTTTCGGGCGTGCACCATCCGCGGAATTCGATCTGCCGATTGCCGAATTCGGCATGCAATCTGGCTTCGTCCGGGCCGTCGCCGGCAATCGTGATCTGCATATCCGGCCGCAGCCGCGGCGCGATTTCGCGCAAAAAATGCTCGACCCCTTTCTCCGGGTAGAGCTTGGCGGCGATAAAAATCCGGAGCTGCCCGTCCAGGGACTGGCCCTGCGAAAATTCCCGCGCCTTCCTGATGCGGGCGGTATCGACAAAATGGTGGACAGTCGTTCCCCACGAGCCGGGCCCGAGCACGCGCGAGAAATGATTGCGCAGCATGTCGGATACGAATACCGTTTTGTGCCGGTGGAAGCCATCCGCCACTTCCTGCCGGAAGCGGATCACGGCCGCCGCGGACACGGCCCGCTGCAAGCGATTCGGATTCATGGTCCGGCAGCTTGCGCAATCGACGGGGTTGGTCGAATTGCAGATCTGACCGTCGTGGAATCGAGTTTGGGTCAGGCATTCGCTGCCGTGATCGTGCCGCGTCTGCACGAAATTGATGTCCTCCGGAAGAAAGCTCGCCAGGTTGGGAACATGCCCGTGGTAATGGATGACTTCGTAATGCGGCGCATAGCGCAGGATGATGCGGGCGAAGCGCCGTGCCAGCCAGGTGCGTTTTGGAGGAAGGTACATGCCGAGCGAGATTTCCTTCCAGCCCGAAAGATGCCCGTTCAGTTCTCCGAAAAAGCGGCCGCCAAACTGTCCTTCCTCTCCCGCCACTTTGATCGGATGCTGGTCGCCGCCCAACAGATCGACATGATGCCCGGCGCGCACCAGCGCGGCGGCCAGCGTGAGCACGTGCTTGGCAAGCCCGCCCATATTCGGGTATGGAATGTCTTCGCTGACCAGGAGAATGCGCATGCCGGCCTCAGGAGCGGAAACGCCGTGCGACGGCCAGCATCGCCGTCCGTTCTTCGATGTTGACGATGAACACGAGGCCCGCGACGGCGAGTGTCAGCGCGCCCGCGGATGCAATCGCCAGCGTTCCGACCAGTCCACCGGAAAGCAGCCACTTGATCGGGAGCAGCGCGCCAATGACAACGAGGCCGACCAGCAGGCTGCGCCCGAAGCCGCTGCGCAGCGATTCGCCGATGGAAACCGGAACGGTGCGCCCGTGCACGAACAGCAGGAAAATGGTGCAGATGATCAGCGACGAGATCAGGTGGCCGGCCGCTGCCCCCATCATGCCGCCGAATTTCGTGCCGAGATAAACCATCGCGATGCCCAGCACGCCATTGGCAAGCGCAAAGCGGCCGGTAATGCGGGGATGGCCGAGCGCGTCGTTGATCATGGAGGGGATATTCGTCAGCGAATCGATCAGCAATGCCGCGGTCATGATCACCAGGACCGGATATCCCTGGGCGACGAACGATTCGCCGACCCAGCGCCGCAGGAATTCGTCGCCCATGAGTACGATCAGTCCGAGCGCCGCCAGGTTGATGTAGGTGACGTAGCGCATCACGCTGAGATATACGGGCGTCAGTTCGTCGAGGCGCCCCGATGCGGCCAGTGCGGAGGCGCGCGGATAAATTACGCGCGAGAGCCGGTAGGTCAGGCCCAGGATGCGCCCCGCCAGGTTGACCGGAACCGTGTAGAAGGTGAGCGCGACCGGCCCAGCCACGGCGCCGACGATCAGCTTGTCCGCATGCTGGTGCATGGTCGAGGCGACTCTGCTCAGGTAGGCATAGGCGCTGAAGGAAGTCATCGACGAGCGCACTTCCCGGCGCGGCCAGCGGAATCCCAGACCCAGCTTGAACGATCTGATCAACCACAGCAGATAGAAAATGTTGAGAACCGACACGAGAACGCGGGAAACCGTGACGCCGACGATGCCCCAGCCTGCGACAGCGGCGCCGGCCGAGGCGACATTGAACAGGATGCCGAACAGCGCTTCGCTCTGTGCCGAGCGGTCATAGCGTTGCAGGGCCTGCGGCACCACCAGCAGATAGTGTTCGAGTTGGGACATCGCGAATCCGACTGCTCCGACCTGCAGGGCTATGATCGTGTCGCCGCGGATTTCGCCTGAAACATGGAAAAAATGCTCGACCACCAGGTCCGCGCAAAAGAACACGGCAACGGCTCCGGTCAGGCCGAGGGCTCCATAGAACAGCAAGCCGAACCAGAACGTTTCGGAAAACCGCAGTCGGTCGCCTGCTGCATGATCTCCGGCCAGGTACTTGATTGCACCTTCGGTCAGATTGACATCGAACACCGAAAAGTAGCCGATTACCGCGCCCACCAGGGTGACGACGCCATAACCTTCGGTGCCGAGGGCATGGATCATCAGCGGCACGGTCGCCAGGGCGACCGCCATCGGCAGCGCGGAGCCGCCCAGGTTCCAGAGCGAGTTACGCAACAGCATAGCGGGTCTGCACCTTGTGGTTTTCCAATCCGACCGCGACGAAGGGGAGCGCAAGCGTAAAGCCGAACAGCAGCATGGTGCGGAACTCGATAATCGGGGTGCCGATCAGCAGCGTCGGTATCCAGAACAGCAGGCCTCCGAATCCGGCGTCCGCCAGGAGTTGCCGGATTCCGGTGACGTTTTTGCGGTTCCGGAAATAGTAGGAGGTAAAGGCCATCAGGAGCAGGGAAAACATCACCATCCCGACCACGCCCGTCTTCATGACCAGGTGGCCGAATCCGCTATGGATGAAGTCGAACACCCCCATGTGATACGACAGGCGGACCGGATCGCCGGTAAACGTGCCCCAGGTGCCAAGGCCGAACAGCCAGTTGTCGCCGACGCTTTTGGCGGCCGCATACAACTCGTAAAAACGGCTTTGCGACACGCTCTGCTCGGGGTTGACGTCGAACATCAGCGCGGAAAGTATGCCTTTGCTGGCGCCGTGGCCGGCATACTGGAGTCGGTCCTGGAAGAACACTGTCGCGATTCCCACCAGGACGGCGACAGCAATCACGCCGAACTGGATTCTCTTGCGCGGCGGCAGCCGCAGCACCAGCAGCATGAACATGAACGCCAGCCCCAGCAGCGCCGAGCGGCGGAACGACAAGGCAACCGCGGCCAGTTCGAGCGCCAGCAGGCCCCACAAAAATACCCTGTTGAAGAACGACAGCCGCACCTGCGAGGACCCGAGCAGCCATGCCGCGCAGAACGCCGCGATGCTTGCCACGAAATTGTCTCCGATGTCGAAGAAGAAGATTTTCGTGTCGAACCCGTCCAGGTTCCGATAGGGGTTGGCGCTGTCGCCGCCAAGCCAGATGTAGCGCACCAGCCCGAACATTCCCCGTATCAGCGCCAGCAGCAGGATCACGTAAAGCAATCGCTCCGAATCGTTGGCGTTGCGGAACGCCATCACCACGAGGTACATGAAGACCAGCATGTTGATGACGTTCAGGATGCCGCGCGGCCCCAGAATCACGTCAAGGTCGATACCGACCATCATGCCGATGACGAGATGCGAGAAAAGCAGGAACGCGAAGGCGACCAGGTACTTGGCCATGGGCGCGGCAAGGCGCGTGCCGTACGGGTTCGCCAACTGCTTGATGTAGGCGCCGGCCCCGGCTATCAGCAGGATCAGGTTCAGCAGGGAAAAATAGAAGATGCCGACCCCGCGCGAATAGATGTTGTGATCCGCCTTGAGCTCTCCCCAGGCCGACTCGGAGAACATGAAAATGACCGTCAGGAAGCCGAGCACCACGAGCTTCGGCGCCTTCAACACGAAACCGAACACGATCGGGATCACGATCAGCCAGGCCAGGAAAGAGCCGAGGGTTTCGCCGGAGGTAAGAGGTGGAGTCATGGTGTGCAGGTAGGAAGAAAGGCCCCGTCAATATGCGAAGCCCGTTTGCAGGCGGATGTTCATGCAGCGGATTTCCGCTGCGCCGGCGGGTACCACAATATGCCGTTTGACGGAGGGCGTTCCGCGCGCCGCGCAAGGCGCCCCGGCTACCGCCCGCTCCCCGTGTCCGGAGCCGGCGCGACCGAAATATCTATGCCAGCGTTTCCGTGTAGCGTTCATAGGTTTCCTAGAGGCCGTCACCCAGTCGCACCCCGGGCCGCCAGCCCAGCGAAAACAACCGGGAACTATCCATCAGCTTGCGCGGTGCGCCATCAGGTTTGCTCGGGTCGAATTCCAGGCGGCCTTCGAAACCGACCGCCTTTCGTATCACCTCGGCAACCTCACGTATTGTGGCGTCCTCGCCGGTGCCCACATTGATATGGGACAACTGGGGCGAGGTGTGCCTTTCATACGTCGCACGGTCCAGTGCCATTACGTGCAGGCAAGCTTCCGCCATATCGTCCACATACAGGAATTCACGGCGCGGCGTGCCGCTGCCCCAGACCACCACCTTGTCTGCACCGTTCTGCTTTGCTTCATGGAAGCGCCGGATCAGCGCCGGGATGACGTGACTGTTTTCCGGGTGATAGTTGTCGCCGGGGCCGTACAGGTTGGTTGGCATGACACTGCGGAAATCGGCGCCGTATTGGCGCTGGTAGCTTTCGCACATCTTGATCCCCGCGATCTTCGCGATCGCATAGGGTTCGTTGGTGGGCTCCAGCGGGCCAGTCATCAAATATGCTTCCTTGATCGGCTGTTCGGCCAGGCGCGGATAGATGCACGACGAGCCGAGGAACAGCAGCTTTCGCACGCCGTGGCGCCACGCTTCATGGATCACGTTGGACTGGATCATCAGATTGCGATGAATGAAGTCGGCCGGGTAGGTATTGTTGGCGTGGATGCCGCCCACTTGGGCGGCGGCCAGGTAGACCTCGTCGATCTGCTCCGACGCGAAGAAGTCGCGCACCTGCGCCTGTTCGGTCAGATCCAGCTCCGCGTGCGTGCGTGTCACGATGTTGGCGTGATCGCGCCGGCGCAGCGCACGCACGATCGCCGATCCCACCAGGCCGCGATGGCCGGCAACGAATATCCGCTTGGTCAATTCCTGTTTCATTGCATTCTCCACGAGTGTGAGGGCCGATACCGGTTGTCGTCATTCCGCATAAACGCCGCTCTCCAGCTTGCCGGCCTGCGGTGCCTGGCCGGGCAAAACGACCGGGGTATCACCCAGAAGCGGCGTGTCGGCGAGGAAGGCGCGGAACTCGTCCTTCAGTTCCGGGTGGCGCAGCGCGAATTGCACGGTTGCCTTCAGATAGCCGAGCTTGCTGCCGCAGTCGTAGCGCGTGCCTTCGAACTGATAGGCCAGCACCTGTTCCTGCTGCAGCAGTGCCGCAATGCCGTCGGTGAGCTGCAGTTCGCCGCCCGAACCCGGACGCAATTCGCGCAGATGCTTGAAGATCGCCGGCGTGAGCACATAGCGCCCGACCACGCCAAGGTTCGACGGTGCCTGTTCCGGCGCCGGCTTCTCGACGATGCCGTGCAGCTTGATCAGCCTGCTGGCGAAGCCGCTGCCGGCCACCACCCCGTATGAGCGGCTCTGTTCGCGCGCGATTGCCTCGACCCCGATCAGGCTGCTGCCGTGCTGTTCATAAAGTTCGGTCATCTGCTGCAGCACCGGCGTCCTGCCGTCCAGCAGGTCGTCCGCCAGGATCACCGCGAACGGTTCGCCGTTGACCAGGCGTTCCGCGCACAGCACCGCGTGTCCGAGCCCCAGCGCTTCCGCCTGGCGCACATAAAAGCATTCGACGTTGTCAGGCTTGATGCCGCGAATCGCTTCCAGCAGCGCTTGCTTGTTCTTCGCTTCCAGTTCCGCTTCCAGCTCATAGGCCTTGTCGAAGTGGTCTTCGATCGCGCGCTTGTTGCGCCCGGTGACGAAAATCATTTCCGTGATGCCGGCCGCGATCGCTTCCTCGACTGCATACTGGATCAGCGGTTTGTCGACTACCGGCAACATTTCCTTCGGGCTGGCCTTGGTGGCGGGCAGAAAGCGCGTGCCGAGGCCGGCGACGGGAAAGACGGCTTTGGTGATTTTTTGTTGCATATTGGTTCTCCGAGAGTGAGGGTGTGGCCGGGAAATGAATCAGGCCGGGCCAGCGCGGCGCCCGCGGCCGGGATAACCGGCGGGCGAAAGGTGTGGGCTACCGAGAAGCGACGGACGGGGCGGCGCAGGGGTATCGCTCAATACGCGTTTTTCCCGGTCCAGCCTTTGAAGGCTGTCCAGACGATAATGCGGATGTCCATCCATAGCGACCAGTTCTGGATGTAATGGAGGTCGAACTCGACCCGTTTCGCCATCTTGTCGATGGTGTCGGTTTCGCCGCGGTGACCGTGTATCTGCGCCCAGCCGGTGATGCCCGGCTTGACCCGGTGGCGCAGCATGTAGTACTCGAGCAGGTCCTTGTACATTTCGTTGTGCTGCAACGCGTGCGGGCGCGGTCCCACCACCGACATGTCGCCCAGCAGCACGTTGATGAACTGCGGCAATTCGTCCAGGCTGGTGCGGCGCAGGAAGCCGCCGATCGACGTCAGGCGTGGATCGTTCTTCGATGCCTGTGTCACGGTGCCGTGTTCCTGGTGCACCTTCATCGTGCGGAACTTGTAGACGTTGAACTTGCGGCCGTTCAGGCCCAGTCGCGGCTGGCGGAAGAACACCGGCCCGGGCGAGGTCAGCTTGATGCAGACCGCGAGCACGATGAACAGCGGCAGCAGCAGCACCAGCGCCACCACCGCGAATGCGCGGTCGAACAGATCTTTCGCGACGCCGTTGAGACCGCTTGAAATCGGCTGGTTCAGGTCGACCGCGGGAAAGCCGAGAAAATCGGTCATCTTGTTGCTCAGCATCTGCAGTCCGAGCACGTCCGGCACCCAGCGGATATCGACCAGGGCGTTGCGCAGCAGATATTGCAGATGCTGCAGCCGGGGCGAAGCGAGCAGCGGCAGCGTGATCCAGATCTCGTGGATCTCATTGGCCACCACGTAGTCGTGGATCTCTTCCAGCGTCCCGATTCGCGCCACGCCCGGATCCAGCAGCTTGTCCGCGTCTTCGGGATCGGCATGTACCGCCTTCACGTCGTAGCCGGCCCAGTCATGCGCCAGCGCGCTCTGGTGCATCGCCCGGCCGGTGCTGCCATAGCCCACGATCACGACCCGCTTGTTGTTGAGCCCCTTCGCGCGCAGCGTACGCAGCGCATAGTAGACGGTGGAGCGGAACAGCATCAGGAACGCCAGCCCGATCGCATACCAGAGGAACATCCACAGCCGCGATACATAGCCGATGTGATGAATCAGGAAACTGAAGAACAGGCCCGCCAGCAGCACCACCGCCCACGCGAACGCCACTCGCACGAACATGCCCGGCATTGATCGGCCGCGCCACGACGTGTACAGTCCCAGTTGCTCGAACATAAAAAACGCCAAGCCGCTGCACAGGTGCAGCAGCACGACATGCACCAGCGGAATTTGCGTAATCGGTACCTGGAAATGGAGCAGGCTGGCAAGTGCCCCGGACACTTCCAGCACGACCACGTCCATGATCCGCACTGAAAGCTCCAGGCGGGAAGAATTTCTGATGATCAGATCGCGCATGAGTCTCTCTGGAATTACCTTTTAATCAATGGTAATCAGAACAAAATGCGCCAGCGTGCAAAGTGGGGATTGCTTGCGTCGCCTCAAAGGCGCCCTTGCTCGCCGTCATACAGGCGCTTGCGCTGTCTCAAACGCGGTCCGCACCTGCCGGACGGCAGCCCTTGCAACACCCGGAATGGCGTGGCAAAAGCGCAAAAATGCGGCCTGCGAAGATGTGCGAAGCCTCGCTCCGCGCCGTCATCCGATGCGCTATCATTCGCCCATGCCTATTGATGAAACTCAACAACCGACCGCTTACGACCTGATCGGCGGCGACGCCAAGGTGCGCGAACTGGTCGATCGTTTCTACGACCTGATGGAGCTGGAGCCGGAGTTTGCCGGCATCCGCGCCTTGCATCCGACGACACTCGACGGTTCGCGCGACAAGCTCTACTGGTTCCTGTCCGGCTGGCTGGGCGGACCCGACCTGTACATAGAACGCTTTGGCCATCCGCGCCTGCGCGCCCGCCATCTGCCGTATGCGATCGGCTCGGCGGAACGCGACCAGTGGCTGCGCTGCATGGCCTGGGCGATGCAAGACGCCGCTATCGACGAAGCGCTGCAGGAACGCCTGCTGAACTCGTTTTACCAAACCGCCGACTGGATGCGGAACCAGGCCGGCTGAGCCGCCATCGCTCCGGGAAACCATTCATGACTCCGATAGAACTCGTTCTCCTGCTGCTCCTGGCACTGGTCTTCGTGCTGCAGATCGCCAACCTGGTGCGCGCGCGCGGCGGCAATAACGCGGCCCGCCTCGCACAATTGCAGGATGAACTGCAGCGCCACCAGCAGCAGGGTGCGGAACGCCTGGAGCGCGAACTGCGCAACCAGGTGCAGACCAGCGCCCAAGGCACGCGCCAGGAGCTGGGCGGCAGTTTTGCCCAGTTGCAGCAGGCGCTGGCCGCACAACTGACCAGCGTCGCCACCATCCAGAACAAGCAGATCGACAGCTTCGCCCAACAACTGGCCAAGCTCAACGAATCGAATGCGCAGCAGCTCGATTCGATGCGCCAGGCGATTGGCGCCCAGGCCCAGGCCGGGCGCGAAGAGCAGGCGTCCGCGCTCAAGCGCTTCGGCGACACGCTGAACCAGACGCTGGCGGTGCTCACCGAATCGAATGCGCAGCGCATGGCCGAGGTGCGCGCGACGCTGGAAGCGAAGATCCGCGAATTGCAGACCGATAACGGCGCCCGGCTCGAGGAAATGCGCAAGACCGTCGACGAGAAATTGCATGCAACGCTCGAACAGCGGCTCGGCGAGTCGTTCAAGCTGGTCTCGGACCGCCTGGAAAAAGTGCACCAGGGCCTGGGCGAGATGCAGCAGCTGGCAGTCGGGGTCGGCGATCTCAAGCGCGTGCTGACCAACGTGAAGACGCGCGGAACCTGGGGCGAGGTGCAGCTCGGTTTCCTGCTGGAACAGGTGCTGACGCCCGACCAGTATGGCAAGAACGTGGAAACGGTGCCGGGCAGCGGCGAGCGCGTCGAGTTCGCGATCAAGCTGCCGGGGCAGGAGGAAGGGCAGCGCCCGGTGTGGATGCCGCTCGACGCCAAGTTTCCGAAGGAGCAGTACGAACGCCTGGCGGAAGCGGCCGAACATGCCGATGCCGAAGGCGTGGCCGCTGCCGGGCGCGAACTGGAGCGGGCGGTACGGCAGGAAGCCAAGACGATTGCCGAGAAATACCTGTCGCCGCCGCTTACCACCGATTTCGCGATCCTGTTCCTGCCCACCGAAGGCCTGTATGCGGAAGTGATGCGCCGTCCCGGGCTGGCCGACGAACTGCAGCGCACCTGCCGCGTCTGCATTTCCGGCCCGTCGACGCTGTCGGCGCTGCTCAACAGCCTGCAGATGGGATTCCGCACGCTGGCGCTGGAAAAGCGCTCGTCCGAAGTGTGGCAGGTGCTGGGCGCGGTCAAGACCGAGTTCGGCAAGTTCGGCGACGTGCTGGCGGCCACCAAGACCACGCTGGAACGCGCGGCGCGCAATATCGAGCAAGCCGAAACGCGCACCCGCCAGATGTCGCGCAAGCTGAAATCGGTCGAAGCCTTGCCGGCCGAGACCGCGCAGATGCTGCTCGGCACCGAAATGCCGGACGGCACCGACGACTGAGGCAGGCCCCCGGCATCCGGGTGGACGGCCGCAATGGCGGTGCCCGCCCGTTGTGGTAAGTTTTCATCATTCATCCACCCTGCCAACCCGGCGCAGTGCGCCCTTGATGCTCCCATGGAAATCGCGATCCTGCTCGGCCTGATCCTGCTCAACGGCTTGTTCGCCATGTCCGAGATTGCGCTGATTACCGCGCGCCGCGCGCGCCTGCAAAAGTTGTCCGACGCCGGTGACCAGGCTGCGTCCGCCGCGATGCAACTGGGCGACGACCCGACCGGCTTCCTCTCCACGGTACAGATCGGCATGACCTCGATCGGCATCCTCAACGGCATCGTCGGCGAAGCCACGCTGGCCGCGCCGTTCGGTCTCTGGCTGCAGCAGGTCGGCGTGCAGCAGCCATGGTCGCACTATCTGGCAACCGGGCTGGTCGTACTCAGCATTACCTATTTCACCATCGTGCTGGGCGAACTGGTGCCGAAACGGCTGGGCCAGATCAGTCCGGAGCCGATCGCGCGCCTGGTGGCGCGGCCGATGCTGTGGCTGGCGGCGATCTCGAAGCCGTTCGTCAAGCTGCTGTCAGGGTCGACCCAGCTGGTGCTGCAGGCCGGCGGAGTGCAGGAAAAGAAGGAGCCCAGCGTCACCCAGGAAGAGATCAACCTGATGCTGGCGGAGGGCTCGAGCGCCGGCGTGATCGAGCAGCACGAGCACGAGATGGTGCGCAACGTGTTCCGGCTCGACGACCGCCAGATCGCATCCCTGATGGTGCCGCGCAGCGAAGTGATCTGCTTCGATGTGGAACAGCCGCTGGAAGAAAACCTGAAACGCTTCGAGGAAAGTACCCACTCCCGTTTCCCGGTGGTGCGCGGCGGCTGGGGCGAGGTACTGGGCGTTGCCACCGCGCGCCGGCTGCTGGCCGAGACGCTGCGCGGCGAGCAGCCGCATCTTGCCGACCATCTGCAGCCGGCGGTGTTCGTACCGGAATCGCTGACCGGAATGGAATTGCTGGAAAACTTCAAGAACTCCGGGGTGCAGCTCGCGTTCATCATCGACGAGTACGGCGAAGTGCAGGGCATCGTCACCCTGCAGGATGTAATGGAAGCGATCACCGGCGAATTCAAGTCGCACCGCGCGGAAGATGCATGGGCCGTGCAGCGCGACGACGGCTCCTGGCTGCTGGACGGTCTGATTCCGATTCCGGAACTGAAGGACAGGCTGGGGCTGGAAGCGGTGCCGGAAGAGGAGCGCGGACGCTACAACACGCTGAGCGGCATGCTGATGCTGTTGCTCGGACGGCTGCCCGGCACCGGTGACCGCTGCGATTGGGAACAGTGGCGCTTCGAGATCGTCGACATCGACGGCAAGCGCATCGACAAGGTACTGGCTATGCGGCTGCCGTCGCAGGAGCCGCCGCAGCCGGCGTAAGCGCGCTCAGCCCCCGCTCAACCTCCGATATAGGACATCTCGACTTTTCTTGCCGCCTGCTCGATCCCGCTGGTATTCGCGCTGCGCAATTCCGAATAGCGATCCGCACGCACGCGCCACAGCCGGCCCACGAATGTCGAAAGTTCCTCGTCGCTGCGGCCGCCGCGCAGCAGCGCCCGCAGATCGTGGCCGCCGGTGGCGAACAGGCAGGTGTACAGCTTGCCTTCGGTCGACAGCCGCGCGCGCGTGCAACTGCTGCAGAAAGCCCGGGTGACGCTCGATATCAGACCGATTTCCCCGCTGCCGTCCAGGTAACGCCAGCGTTCCGCGGTTTCCCCCGCATAGTTCGCGGCGATCGCTTCCAGCGGCAGTTCGGCGCCGATCCGGCGCACCACCTCGGCCGACGGCACCACCTCATCCATCTTCCAGCCGTTGCTGGAACCGACATCCATGTACTCGATGAAACGCAGGATGCACGACGAATCCTTGAAGTAGCGGGCCATCGGCAGGATTTCGCCGTCGTTCATGCCGGCCTTGACCACCATGTTCACCTTGATCGGACCGAGCCCGACGCGCTGTGCCGCCGCGATCCCGTCCAGTACATCGGAAACCGGGAAATCGACATCGTTCATGCGCTGGAAAGTGGTTTCGTCGAGCGCATCGAGCGATACCGTCACGCGTTTCAGGCCGGCATCCTTCAACGCCTGTGCCTTGCGGGCAAGCAGCGAGCCGTTGGTGGTCAGCGTCAGGTCGAGCGGCTGCCCGTCCGGCGTCGCCAGCTCGCTCAGCATCGCGACCAGCTTCTCCACGTTCTTGCGCAGCAGCGGCTCGCCGCCGGTCAGCCGGATCTTGCGTACCCCGTGCGCGACGAACAGCCGCGCGACGCGCGTGATTTCCTCGAACGACAGCAGCGACGAATGCGGCAGGAACGCGTAATCCTTGTCGAACACTTCCTTCGGCATGCAATACACGCAGCGAAAGTTGCAGCGGTCGGTAACCGAGATGCGCAAGTCGTGCAGCGGTCGCCCACGGGCATCGGTCAGCAGCCCGGTCGGCGCTTCGAGCGGCTCGGCAATCTGTTGCGGGGCAGCGGTTGTCCGGTGATCGGCGACCGGGATGACTTTCGTTGACATGCTGAGTGACGGGAATTTTGCCAAGGCAAATACGATACCACGGGCACCGTTGTCGTACCGGAGGCGATGCGTCGGCACTATCGCAACGGTAGCATGTTCGAGCGGGCAGGGCGTTGAAAAGCAAAAAGGGAGCAACGGCTCCCTTTTTGCTGCCCGGAATCCCGGGCTTTTCTGACTGGCTGCGTCGGATTAGCGGCGTGTTTCCACCTGCACCAACGGTTCGGTCGAGCGCGGCGGCAGCGGCTTGCGCTCGCGCGGCACCCGTGGGGCCGGCACGGCACGCGCGGCCGCTTCCTGGGCTGCACGCAGTTTTTCCGGATCGGTGACCGCGAGCGTCAATCCCGCTGCCGCGAGCTGCTCCTGCAGCTTGTCCAATTCCAGGGACGGAGCCGGGCTTGCCGCGGGCGCCGTTGGCTGCGCCACTGATGGTTGTTCAGCTGCCGGCTGCTCGGCTATCGGTTGTTCGGCTGCCGGTTCCTCCGTGGCGACAGGCACAGGCCGGGCTTCTGTTGCAGCTTCCGATTCCACTGCGCCAACTTCCGGCGTTGCTGTCTGCGCAACCGGCTCTGCGCTTGCCGACTGAACTTCAGCTTCGGCCTCGGCTTTTGCCGGTTCAGGGGCTGTTTCATCGGTCACAGCGGTAACTGCCAGTTCCGCGATTTCCAGTTGCACCGATTGGGTGACTGCGGGAGCCACGGGAGCCGATTCAACCACCACTTCAGCGGCGGATGCCGTCTCCGGCTCGGCGGCCGTTTCTTCAGTTGCCGTCACGGCTTCGCCGCTGTCCTGCAGTTCGGCGGTTTCGCCGGTCGGCTCGCCGGCCTCGCGTTCGCGCCGATTGCGGTTGCGCCCGCCACGACGGCGACGACGACGGCGTTCTTCGCTTTGTTCGCCGTTGTCCTCGCCGCCGGGCAACACGGAAACCGCTTCGGCCGCCAGGTTCGCATCGGCTGCAAGTGCCGCCGCCGATTCTTCGGATGAAGCGTTCGGTGCTGCCACCGGAGCCGTTTCCGCGATTGCTTCCTTGCGTTGTTCTTCGCGCTGGCGCTGGCGTTCCGCGCGCTCGGCGTTATTGCGTTCGCGCCGTGCTTCGCCGCTTTCGCGCGGTTCACGCGATTCCCGTGGTTCGCGCGGTTCCCGGGGCGGACGCGCCGGCTTTTGCTGCGCGCCTGTCTCGGCAGCCGGCTTCAGGCTGTCTTCCCGCGCCTCATTGCGGCTGCCTTCGGTGCGGCCGTTTTCGCGCTCTTCGCCGCGATCACGCCCACCCCGCCCACGTCCGCGGTTACGTCCACGGTTGTTGCGATCGCTGCGCTCGCGGTTCTGCTGCGGCTTTTCCTCGGCAACCGGCGCCGGCGCTGCCACCGGAGCGACCGCCTTCTTGCGGAACAAGCCGAACATTTTGCTGAAGAAACCTTCTTCCTGGGGAGGGGCGACCGGAGCGGCCGGCGCAACTGTCTCGACTGCCTTGCGCTCGACGATAGGCGCCGGCTGATCCGGCGTGATGCCCTTGACCACCGCTTCCTGGCGCGGCCGCGCCTCTTCCTTCTGGCGCTGGTTGAAGCCGAGGTCGACTTCCGCTTCCTCCGCCATCGTGTAGCTGGCGGCCATGTCTTCCAGGCGCGGATCGTCGTGCTTGATGCGTTCCAGCTTGTAATGCGGTGTTTCCAGGTGCTTGTTGGGGATCAGGATCACCGTGACGCGATGGCGCGTCTCGATCTTCAGGATCTCGCCGCGCTTCTCGTTGAGCAGGAAGGCGGCCACGTCGACCGGCGCCTGCACGTGGATCACCGCCGAGTTTTCCTTCATCGCCTCTTCCTGAATGATGCGCAGCACCTGCAGCGCGGACGACTCGGTATCGCGGATATGGCCGGTGCCGTTGCAGCGCGGGCAGGTCACGTGGCTGCCCTCGGACAGCGACGGGCGCAGCCGCTGGCGCGACAGCTCCATCAGGCCGAAGCGCGAAATCTTGCCCATCTGCACGCGCGCGCGGTCATAGCGCAACGCATCCTTCAGGCGGGTTTCGACTTCGCGCTGGTTCTTCGCGTTCTCCATATCGATGAAGTCGATCACGATCAGGCCGCCCAAGTCACGCAGGCGGAGCTGGCGCGCGACTTCGTCGGCCGCTTCCAGGTTGGTGTTGAGGGCCGTGGTCTCGATGTCGCTGCCGCGGGTGGCGCGCGCCGAGTTGACGTCGATCGACACCAGCGCTTCGGTGTGGTCGATCACCACCGCGCCGCCGGAGGGCAGGGGCACAGTGCGGGAATAGGCGGTTTCGATCTGGTGTTCGATCTGGAAACGCGAGAACAGGGGCACATCGTCGCGGTAGCGCTTGACCCGGTGCACCATGTCCGGCATCACGTGGCTCATGAACTGCTGCGCCTGTTCGTAGATGTCGTCGGTATCGATCAGGATTTCGCCGATGTCGGGCTGGAAATAGTCGCGGATCGCACGGATCACGAGCGAGGATTCCTGGTAGATCAGGAACGCGCCCGGTGCGGACTTGCCGGCGCCTTCGATTGCGCGCCACAGTTGCATCAGGTAATTCAAGTCCCATTGCAGTTCATCGACATTGCGGCCGATGCCGGCGGTACGGGCAATCACCGACATACCGGACGGCAGGTCCAGCTGGTCCATGGTTTCGCGCAGTTCCTGGCGATCTTCGCCTTCGACCCGGCGCGACACGCCGCCGCCGCGCGGATTGTTCGGCATCAGCACCAGGTAGCGGCCGGCCAGCGAAATGAACGAGGTGAGGGCGGCGCCCTTGTTGCCGCGTTCTTCCTTTTCGACCTGGACCATGATTTCCTGGCCCTCGCGCAACGCATCCTTGATCGACGCGCTACGGACATCGACACCGTCCTTGAAGTAGCTGCGCGCGACTTCCTTGAACGGCAGGAATCCATGGCGTTCTTCGCCGTAATTGACGAAGCAGGCTTCCAGGGAGGGCTCGATACGGGTGATCACGCCTTTGTAGATATTCGACTTGCGCTGCTCGCGCCCCGTCGTCTCGATATCGATGTCGATGAGCTTCTGCCCATCCACAATGGCCACGCGCAACTCTTCCTGCTGCGTGGCGTTGAACAACATGCGTTTCATTTTTTTGCTCCGTGACTCTGAGGTCAACCTTAACGCCGCATAAGGCGAAATTCGCCAAAGCGGCAAGTACTGGGGATGTACGCGAGGACGGAGAGCTTGAGGGAGGGAACTGCCTTCAGTGTGCGGGTAGGCGGGATGAAAATGCCGTGGCCGCAACGGGGCGCGGATGGGATTGAGTCGGATGCCGGAGGCGCCCGTTGCCGATACCGCGCGGTTCGAACAAGTCGAGCGCAGTGTCAGGCAGCAGGCAGGTCAATGGAGCCAAACAAAACATGGAGTCCAGAAGAATCGGCAAATCGGGGTCAACCACATCAACCAGCAAGCAGCCTTCGAGAAGCATGCTTGCCGGACTTATCCTTAAAGTTCAAGCAATCTTGTCCAACACCGATGCGCGCTATCCGATTGCAACAGCGGTGCAACCCTGATTCGCGCAAGGATGATGCGTACACATCTTTTCCATCGAATTTGCAAATCGGCGAGGCCGATGGAGACGCCCCTGTGTAGAATGTGCTTTTTATTCTTACACCCGCGCCGTCGTTGTAACCGGCGCGAACCGATTATATATTCAAAATGAAGGACTTAGCGAGATTTTCTGGGGCGGCGGCGGTTTCACCCGCCACCGCCCCATCCTCGCCGGTCCCTGCACAGGTTCGCCTGATTACGATTTCCGATGAGGACGCAGGTCAACGTATCGACAACTTCCTGTTGCGAATCTGCAAAGGCGTGCCGAAAAGCCATATCTACCGGGTGTTGCGTTCGGGCGAAGTGCGTGTCAACAAGGGGCGCATCGCGCAGACCTACCGCTTGAGCGAAGGCGACGTGGTCCGGGTGCCGCCGGTACGCTTGGCCGAAAAGGCCGACAAGCCGGTGCCGGGCGCGGAATTCCGGATCTTGCTGGAAGACGCGCACCTGCTGATCATCGACAAGCCGGCCGGTGTCGCCGTGCACGGCGGTTCGGGTGTCAGCTACGGCGTGATCGAGCAACTGCGGGCCTCACGTCCGCAGGCCAGGTTCCTGGAACTGGTGCACAGGCTGGACCGCGATACCTCGGGCATCCTGATGCTGGCAAAGAAGCGCTCGGCGCTGACGCATTTGCATGAACAGATGCGGGCCGGAGAACTCGACAAGCGTTATCTCGCGCTGGTGCATGGCGATTGGAAGAATGCCCGGCAGCACGTGAAGCTGGCCTTGCACAAGTACAACCTGCCGGATGGCGAGCGCCGGGTGCGGGTGCAGGCGGACGGCATGCCGTCCCATACGATTTTCAACCTGGTGCGCCGGATCGGCGATTTCGCGTTGCTGGAAGCGGAGTTGAAAACTGGGCGCACCCATCAGATCCGGGTGCACCTGGCCTCGACCGGATTTCCGATCGTCGGCGACGACAAATACGGCGACTATGCGCTGAACCGGGCATTGCAGAAAGCGGAGGGCGACCGCATCGCGCTCAAGCGGATGTTCTTGCATGCGTACCGGATGACTTTCATCCATCCCGAAACCGGGGTGCCGGCGACCGTCACCGCGCCGCTGGCGACAGAGTGCGAGCAGTTTTTACACAGCCTGGAAAAGAACTGGGAATAACCGAACAGGGGAGAGCCGGTTGCGCGCCGGCCGATGCATGGCAAGAAAACAATTCGATTTGATCGTGTTCGACTGGGACGGTACGCTGATGGACAGCACCGCCACCATCGTGCAAAGCATACAGGCTGCCGCACGCGACCTGGGATTGCCGGTTCCCGACAACAAGGCCGCCTCGTATGTCATCGGGCTGGGGCTGCAGGAAGCGATGCAGGCGGTGATGCCGGGGCTCGACCCGCGCAACCAAGCGCGAATGGTGGAGCGCTACCGTTACCATTATCTGACCAAGGACAAGGGCTTGACGCTGTTTCCCGGCGTGCGGGAAATGCTGGCGGAACTGTCGCAGCAAGGCTATTTCCTGGCCGTCGCCACCGGCAAGAGCCGGGTCGGTTTGAACCGGGCGCTGGATGCCGCCGATCTGCTGTCGGTATTCGATGCCACTCGTTGTGCCGATGAAACCTTTTCCAAGCCGCATCCCGCGATGCTGCACGAATTGACGCGCGAACTGGGACAGGAATTGCGGCGAACGGTAATGATAGGGGATACCACGCACGACCTGCAGATGGCATTGAATGCGGGCACGGCCGGGATCGCGGTGCATTACGGGGCGCATGCGGCGCCGGAACTCGAAGCGCTGAATCCCGTGTTTTCCGCCAATTCGGTGCCGGAATTGCATGCCTGGCTCAGCGAGAACGGTTAGTCGCATGAGCGAAACGGCAATTCCAATCTGCGCGTCTGCGGCGCTGGAAGAGGGCGGGAAGGGAGTCCGTTTCCCGCTCACCGCCGGCGGCGAGGACAGGACCGGTTTCGTGATCAGGTATGACGGGCGCATCTACGCTTACCTGAATCGATGCGCCCACGTTCCCATCGAGCTCGACTGGAATGAGGGCGAGTTCTTCGAATCGAGCGGACTGTACCTGATGTGTTCGACGCACGGCGCGCTTTATACGCCGGAAACCGGGCACTGTGCAGGCGGCCCCTGCCGCGGTGGCCGCTTGCGCCCGATCACGGTTTTCGAGCAGGACGGCCAGGTATTCTGGGAGCCGGACGATTACGCCAGGCCGGCACGGGCCTGAGTTTTTTGAGAAAAAGAGCAATCAATGAGTGAAATCGGCTTTGAGAAAAACAATTCCGAGCAACCGTCCGGTGGCGGCGCGCGCCCTGAAGGATGGGAGCGCAACATGCTGGAAAAGCTGGCGTTCGCGACGCTGCGCGAGCAGCGCGCCCGGCGGCGCTGGAGCATCTTCTTCCGTTTCCTCACGCTGGCCGTGATCGTGTTCGGGATCTGGGTGTTTTCCGGATACGGCGCCGGAGAGACGGAAGCCCTGGGGCCGCACAGCGCGCTGATCGAAATCGACGGTACCATCGAATCCGGCACTTCGGGCTCCGCCGATGCCGTCATTCCCGCGCTCGACAGCGCCTTTGCCGACGACAGTACGGTGGGCGTAATCCTGCATATCAATAGCCCGGGCGGCAGTCCGGTGCAGGCCGGCATGATCAACGATGAAATCACGCGGCTGCGCAAGCAGTATCCGAAAAAACCGCTGTACGTGGTGGTCGACGAGATCTGCGCGTCCGGCGGTTACTACATTGCCGCCGCCGCCGACAAGATTTTCGTGAACAAGGCCAGCATCGTGGGTTCGATCGGCGTGCTGATGGACGGCTTCGGTTTCACCGGGCTGATGGACAAGCTCGGGGTCCAGCGCCGCCTGCTCACCGCCGGCGAGAACAAGGGATTCATGGATCCGTTCAGTCCGATGACCGACAAGCAGCGGGAATATGCGCAAGACATGCTCAATGAAATCCACCAACAGTTCATCGACGTGGTGCGGCGTGGACGCGGCAGCCGCTTGAAGGAAACGCCGGAAATGTTTTCCGGCCTGTTCTGGACCGGCAGCCGGGCAGTCGAGATGGGACTGGCCGATGGATTCGGTACCGTCGACAGCGTCGCCCGCGATGTGCTGAAGGCCGAAGACGTCGTCGACTACACCGAACATGAGGGCTTGTCGGAACGCTTGCTGAAGAAGTTCGGCGGCGCGGTCGGCACCTCGGCAATGGGTGCAATGCTGCACGCCGCCGCCGCTCCGGTGTTGAAATAGACTTCGTTCGGGGGCTTCCGCGAACACCGCGCACGCCTGCTTGTGGCAACGCCGCATAAGTCGATCTTGCAAGCGGGCGTCGGCGTCTTATACTGGCCTTGTCCGGTTGTCGCTTCACTTCGTGGGCAAGAGCCTTGCGTAAGGGAAACGTATCAACCGGGCGCTTTTCACCACGTCTCGGACGTGGTTTTGAGAGGATTCGTTCTTCTCAATAAATGCCCTCAGGGCGTGCAAAACGGCGGCGCAATACCGCCGTTTTGCACATTTGGCGCCGAGAGCGATTGAGTTCGATATCGATGCAGTAGGGCGGCTATGCGCCTAGCAGCAGGAACACCGTCGGTTTCCGATGGAAGTCCGGCTGCTTGCCCGCATCCAGCTCCAGCTTCCACTTGCTGGCGGCCTGAGTCCTGACCGTTTCGCTGGCAAGGCTGAGATCGGTCGCCACGCAAATCAGCGTGCTTGCGTCGCAAGTTGCGGCCAGCGCTTCCAGCAGTGCGCTGTTGCGATAGGGCGTTTCGATGAAAAGCTGGGTTTGCCGTTCGGCGCGCGAGCGTTGTTCCAGGTGCTTGATGCGCTTCGTTCGCTGCGCCGGATCGGTGGGCAGGTAGCCATGGAACGCGAAACTCTGCCCGTTCAAGCCGCTGGCCATCAATGCCAGCAACAGGGACGACGGGCCGACCAGGGGTTTGACCGGAATATCGTAACTGTGTGCGAGCCGGACCAGGTTCGCGCCGGGATCGGCAACCGCCGGTACTCCCGCTTCCGAAATCAGCGCCGCATCCTGGCCCGCCTGCAGCGGCGACAGCAACGCCGGCAGCGCAGCTGCATCGGTATTGACGTTCAATTCGGCGATATGGATTTCCTGCAGCGGTCGCTGCAGCGGATGGTGCAGCGCCACCAGCTTCAGGTAGGCGCGGGTCGTTTTTGCGTTTTCTGCAATGAAGTAGCCGAGTTGCGCAGCAATCGCCTGCACGCTGGACGGGATGGTCGGTGCCAGCGGATCGGGATCTTCAGGAGCCGCCGCTCCCAGGGTGTTCGGCAATAGATAAAGTGTGCCCGGCATCTGTCTGGTTCTCCAATACTCTGGACGGCGTGCTGCTTCAAGCGGAAAAAAATGCGACACCTGCCCGGCGCAACATGTCGCACAGGCTGATCAGCGGCAGGCCGGTGAGGGCGGTTGGATCGCTGCTCTCGATCCGCTGGAGCAGCGCGATGCCCAGGCCTTCGTTTTTTGCGCTGCCGGCACAGTCGTATGGCTGTTCCATTCGCAGATAGGCATCCAGTTCATGATCCGGGAGATCGCGGAATGTGACGAAGGTCTGTACATTGGCGGACTGAACCCGGTGTTCCGCCGCGTCCGGGCGGCCGTCCGCCACGCATAACGCGGTATGGAACACCACTTCTCGCCCGCGCATCTTGCGCAGTTGTTCCAGGGCTTTCTGATGAGAGCCGGGTTTGCCGATCTGTTCACCGTCCAGTGTGGCCACCTGGTCGGAACCGATCACGATGCTCCCTGGCGCTCGCAACAGTACCGCCTGCGCTTTCTCGCCTGCCAATCGCATGGCGGTGACGTCCGGTGCTTCCCCTGGCTGAGGTGTTTCATCGATGTCCGGCGTCACAACCTGGAACGGAAGTTGCAAGCGTGATAGCAATTCCTGTCGATATTTGGAGCTGGAAGCGAGAATCAGGGGTGCGATGGCCATGGCGGGGAAAATGTCGGCAATCCGGATATTCGTTCGTAAATCTGCTGTAACACTTTGACGAATAAGGAAAAAGTCTGCTATTATCGCAGGTTTTCCGGGATTGGCTTATCCGATGAATGCCCTGGTTATCGACGCGTTCGAATTTTGCCGCCTTGGCGAGCATCGCGAAGGTGAAATCGCAGTTGCCGGGCTGCCGCGCCTCAGCGAAGAGTCGGTCGGCGGTTTCGGTTCGGTCAAGTGGTCGTTACAGGGCGGGCGCGACCGGCTTGGGCATTCGCAACTGGCGCTTTCCGTATCAGGCGCCGTGCGGCTCGTGTGCCAGCGTTGCCTGGGGCCGTTCGAGTTTGCAATCGAGTCGCAATCGGTGCTGGTCCTGGCGTCGGAAGAGGGCGAGGCGGACCGGATCGAGTCGCTGCTTGACGACGATACCGTCGAGGTGATTGTCGGCAGCCGCAGTTTCAGCATCCTCGATCTGATCGAGGACGAGGCCTTGCTGATGATCCCGCTGTCGCCGAAACACGAAGCCTGCCCGGAGCGCTTGCTGCCCGATGTGGCGGAGGATGCGGATAAGGCATCGCCCTTCTCGGTGCTCAGGAATTTGAAGCAGTAGCAGGAAACAACAAGGCGGCAGGCAAGGCATTGCGCAGGTTTGCCCATTGCAGGAATTCCCGGCTGGCACGATAAATGGCGGTCCGGATATGTTAAAATCTCAGATCTCAAGGTTTAGGAGTCATCATGGCCGTTCAGCAAAATAAAAAGTCCCCGTCGAAGCGCGGTATGCACCGTTCGCACGACTTCCTGGTCAATCCGCCTCTGGCTGTCGAGCCGACCACCGGTGAAACCCATCTGCGTCACCACATCAGCCCGAACGGCTACTACCGTGGTCGCAAGGTTCTCAAGACCAAAAACGACGAGTAATCGTTCGTCATTGTTCCAGTAAAAGCGGCGCGCAAAGTTTGACTTGGCGCCGTTTTTTAATATGCTGAAAAAGCGCATCGCGTCATTTTGAATAAAGCCGAGTCTGGGCCGCACGACGGTTGGAGCGAAGGGCT